>NZ_AP018498.1:1215000-1586250 GCF_003569745.1 Altererythrobacter sp. B11 | reverse complement strand
AGCGAGCAGGAAGACCCCTTCGCCCATGTCAGCACTAGCCGCCCCGCCCGCTCGCAGGCGCGTGGCCCCGGCTGGCAGCGGGCGCTCACCACCGGCTATGACGCCGCGCCCAAGCGGCTGAAGGAACCCGGCCGCAGCGCCGCCAGCTTCGCCGCCAAGCCCCGCAGCGACATCGCCCTCGGCGCGCGCGTGTTCCACGACAAGTTCGGCTACGGCACCGTCACCGCGCAGGAAGGCAACAAGCTGGAGATCGACTTCGAACAGGCCGGCACCAAGCGGGTGATCGACAGCTTCGTGAAGCTGGCGGGGTAGGTTCGGGCGGGGGCCACAGCGCGCGTCCTTCGACAGGCTCGGGACGAGCGGGGGGTGTTTTGGGCAAGCCGCCCTTGTAATTCGTCATTCCCGCGCAGGCGGGAATCCAGCGAGCGCTGCGGCTGAGGCGGACTGGATTCCCGCCTTCGCGGGAATGACGAGCTAATGAGTTGTCGAGTCCCGAAACCCGCTCGTCCTGAGCCTGTCGAAGGACGCGCGCCCGTGCCTGGCCCGCACGCTCGGCCATGTCCTACACCCCGCCGGCCCACTACACCGCCACTGCTCTTTCCACCGTGCAAAACAACCAGAAGCCCGCCCGCTTGCCGGCCCAGCTTTTCCGCCAATGAACCCTGTTCCACGGCGTTCCAAGCGTTGCTGGTGTGCGACGAACCGAGTGGCGCGCAAAGCGCCAACTCAGGCGCGCGCAGCCATGGATTCGCGCCCGCGCGGGAATGACGAAACAGGGTGACCTCGTGCCCCAACCAGCTCGTCCTGAGCCTGTCGAGGACGAGCGCGCACGCCGGCGCGCAACGAAATCACCCGACGGTGGGAGCGGGGGCTGCGAGGGGGAAGAAGGGAATCGCCACTTCGAACAGCGTGCCATCGGCGCGGGCGAAGGTGTAATGGCCTTCCATCGTGCCGTGATTGGTCATCAGCTCGCAGCCCGAAACGTAATCATGCGTCTGCCCCGGCGCCAGCACCGGGCTTTCGCCCACCACGCCTTCGCCGTCGACGATGTTCACCATGCCGCGCGAATCCGTGATCCGCCAATGGCGGCTGCGCAATTGCACCGTGTCTTCGCGATGGTTCTCGATGCGGATGTGATAGACCCAGAACCACCGGCCGGCATCCACGCGCGACTGATCGGGCATGAAGTTCACGGCCACGCGTACCGTCACGCCGGCGGTGAGGGCAGTGTGCTGGAACAGGCTGGCGAGGACGTCCTGCATGATGGGGTCCAGCGTAACGGCTTCCCCCCGCGCGGCAAGGGGCTTGCGGTGAATTGCCGAAATGGCCGGCGGCGCCCTCCTCAGGCGCTGGGGGCGGCACCGGGTGCGGGGGTGTGGCCAGCCACCACGGCGGGATCGCAGCGCACGCACCAGCGCACACCGCCCGGGGCATAGTCCAGCTCCACCTCGGCGCCGAGATTGTGGCGCGGCACATCGGCGATCAGCGTGGTGCCGAATCCGGTCCGCTCCGGCTTCGCCACCGGCGGGCCGCCGCTTTCATGCCACCAGATGGAAAAGCTGCCCGCCTCGGAAGGATCGCGCCAGCCGATCTCCACCCGCCCGCCGGCCGACAGGGCTCCGTATTTGAGCGAGTTGGTGGCGAGTTCGTGCAGCGCCATGCCGATCACCTCCGCCGCCCGGGGTATCAGCGCCAGCGGCGGGCCGGCGATGGAAACGGCGCCCGAAGCGATATCGATGAAGTGCAATTGCAGCCGCACCAGCTCTTCCACCGGCACTTCGCGCCAGTCCCGCCGAACCAGAATGTCCTGGTTCACCGCCAGGCTGCGCACGCGATCTTCGAAGCGGGCGATGAAATCCGTGTCATGCCGCGCGGTGCGCCGGGCCAGCGCCTGCACGGTGGACAGCATGTTCTTGGACCGGTGGTTCACTTCCATCAGCAGCAGGCGGATCTGCTCGGCCTGTTCGCGCTGCTCGGTAATGTCGGTGTTGGTGCCGAACCAGCTGACCACTTCGCCGCGATCGTTGCGGATCGGCATGGCGCGGGAGAGGAACCAGCGATATTCGCCCTCGGCGCTGCGCAGCGGGAAGGTGTCCTCCCACTCGGTGCCCTCCGCCAGGCTATCCATGAAGTGCTGTTCCACCCGGTCCACATGATCGGGGTGGTGGACGCACCGCCAGCCGGAGCCCTGAACCTGGTCCAGCGTGGTGCCGGTGTAATCGTACCAGCGCTGGTTATACCAGGTGATGTAGCCATCGGGCCGGGCGATCCAGGCGAACTGGTTGATGTTGTCGGCCAGCATGCGGAAGCGTTCCTCGCTCTCGCGCAGGCGGCGCTGGCCTTCCAGCACCGGCCCGGCATCGCGGGCGATCTTGCTGGCGCCCACGATCGCGCCGCTGGGATCGCGCACGGGCGATACGGTGACCGATACGTCGATCAGGTGGCCGGATTTGTGGCGCCGCTTGGTGAAGAACTGGCCCACCTTGTCGCCGGCGCGGATGCGGGAGAGGATGCGATCCTCCTCGTCCTGCCGGTCAGCCGGAAGGAGCTTGCGGATCGACTCGCCGATCATCTCTTCCGCGGAATAGCCGAACAGAAGCTCCGCCGCGGGATTCCACGAATGCACGATCCCGTCCGTGTCCTTTGACACGATCGCATCTTCGGAAGATTCGACCAGCGCAGCGTAGATGTCGCGGATTTCGATCAAGCGGCACCCTTTCCCGGTGGCGGAAACGCTATCGCTATAGCATCACAGGAAAAAGATGCGAGCCTGTCCGCGGCCCGCCCCTTTTCAAAGCCCGATGCGCTGCAGCGCCCGGTCGAGATCCTCGATCAGGTCGAGCGGATCCTCCAGCCCCACATTGAGCCGCAGCATGCCTTCCGCCACGCCGGCCTCGGCGCGACCTTCCGGCCCCATGTTGTGATGGGTGGTGGTGGCCGGATGGGTCATCAGCGAACGGCTGTCACCGATGTTGTTGGAGATGTCGATCAGCTCCAGCGCATCGAGCAGCGCCATCGCCTGCTCCCGCCCGTCGAGCACGAAGGAGAAGATCGGGCCGGCGGCGCTCATCTGCTTCATGCACAGCTCGTGCTGCGGATGGCTCGGCAGGCCGGGATAGAGCATCTGCGGGACGCGCCCCTCGAGGAACTTGGCCACCTGCATCGCATTGTCGGACTGGCGGTTCGCCCGCAGTTCCAGCGTCTCCAGCGATTTCAGCACCACCCAGGCGTTGAACGGGGCGAGGATCGGGCCGGTGTTGCGCTGGAACGGCATCAGCCGCTCCTCGATCCATTCCTGCGAGGCGCACAGTGCACCGGCCAACACGCGGCCCTGCCCGTCCATCAGCTTGGTGGCGGAATAGGCGACCACATCGGCACCGAATTCCATCGGCCGCTGCAGCACGGCGGTGGCGAAGGCGTTGTCCACCACGGTGGTAATGCCGTGTGCGCGGGCGAGGCCGCAGACATACGCCATGTCCACCACGTCCATCGTGGGGTTGGCGGGGGTTTCGAAGAAGAACACCTTCGTATTAGGCCGGATCGCCGCCTCCCAGGCGGCATTATCGCGCGCGTCGACGATCGTCTTCTCGATGCCGAACCGCGGCAGCAGGTTGTCGACGATCCAGCGGCATGACCCGAAGGCTGCGCGTCCGGCCACGATGTGGTCCCCGGCGGACAGCTGGCAGAGCAGTGCGCAAGTCATCGCCGCCATGCCGGTCGCCTGAACGCGGCATGCCTCCGCCCCTTCCATCAGGGCGATTCGTTCCTCCAGCATCGCCGTGGTCGGGTTCTGCATGCGCGAATAGACCATGCCTTCCGCCTCGCCTGCGAAGCGATCTGCCACGGTCTGCGCTGTATCGTAGGTATAGCCGCTGGTGAGGAAGAGCGCCTCGCTCGTCTCCCCCTGCTCGCTGCGCCAGGTTCCGCCGCGCACGGCGCGGGTCTGCGGGCGCCAGGCGGCGGTGATCGAACGGTCGGTTCCGGTGGTGTTCTTCATGGTGCCGCCGCGTTTAGGAGCCGCGCAGGCGAGAGGCAATGGCGCGCAACGTCAGCCGCCATGGCCGCTTGCCACCGATCCGCGCCACGACTATTGGCGCGCCAGATGACCCAGCCGCCCCAGCATGCCCGCGATCCGATCGGCTGGACGGCGATCATCACATTGGTTTTCGTGGTGCTGGTGTCGATCCGGCTGACGATCCCCACCCGCTTCTTCTTCGACGAAGTGCATTACCTGCCCGCCGCGCGCGCCGTGATGGCGCTGTCCAAGGCGATGAATGTCGAACATCCGCCGCTCGGCAAGCAGATGATCGCGCTGGGCATGGAGATCTTCGGCGATCGCGCGCTGGGATGGCGGATCACGCCGGCGATCTTCGGCACCCTGGCGATCTTTGCCGCCATGCGCGCGCTGTGGTTCGCCAGCCTCTCCCGCTTCGCGACTCTTGCAGGCGGCGTGCTGATCCTCACCGCTTTCCCGCTGCTGGTGCTTTCGCGCATCGCCATGCTCGATATTTTCATGCTGGGCTTTTCGATGCTCGCCATGTGGATGTGGGCCGGGGCCCTGCGGGAACATGAGACGGCGCGCTGGCGGCTGGCGATCTGCGGCGTGGCGCTGGGCTGCGCCATGGCCAGCAAGTGGAACGCGGTCCCGATGGCGCTACTGCCGGGGCTTTCCTTCCTGGTCTTCCGGGTGCGGGCAGCCGGCTGGGGCTTCCTCGCCACCCGCCGCGGCGCGCCGATCGGGGGGATGACACTGCCGGAGGCTGCGCTCTGGCTCGGGCTGGTGCCGCTGGTCACCTACGCTGCCTGTTACTGGCCCTTCGTGTTTTACGAGAAGGGCAGCATCACGCCCGACCTGCACGGCCTGCTGGAATTGCACCGCAAGATGCTCTCCATGCAGGAGCAGTATCTGAAGAAGCACACCTATATGAGCGTGTGGTACCAGTGGGTGTTCAACATCCGGCCAATCTGGTTCCTCTACGAAAACCTCAACGGGGCGCAGCGCGGCGTGCTGATGATCGGCAATCCGCTGACCATGATCATCGGCCTGCCGGCCATCCTCTGGTGCGGCTATGCCGGGCTTCTGCGCAAGCGGTGGGACGCGCTGGGCGTGTTCGCGGGCTATGCGGCGAGCCTTGGCCTGTGGATCATCGCGCCCAAGAACGTGCAGTTCTATTACCACTATGCGCTGGCCAGCCTGTTCCTGATGGGCGGGCTGGCGCTGGCGCTGGACGAATTGCGGCGGCGGGGCTGGACGTGGGTGCCGCTGCTGGTGCTGGCGGCAGCGGCGGCGCTGTTCGCCTATTTCTGGCCCATACTCAGCGCCGCATCCCTACCGGGCCGCCATGCCTTCACCAGCTGGATGTGGCTGAGCAGCTGGCGCTAAGCAAATCGGCCTCGGGCTCCAAGAGCCCGAGGCCGAGGGTTTGGCTTAGAAGTTAGGGGTTAAGCGAGGGCGCGCGTTCCACGCGGGCCAGCCAGCAGCCACACCACGAAACCCACCACCGGGAACACGATCACACCGAGCGACCACAGCACCTTCGCGGCAAGCGAGGCGGGGCTGCCGATGATGTTCACGATGGCCCAGATGTCCAGCAGCAGGACGATGATACCAAGGATTTCCATTCCGCTTCTCCAGTCTGTTCGGCCGCGCGCAGATTGTGGGAGGCGGCGGCCATCTGACCGCTTCAACGGTCGGAGCGGGAAGGAAGTTCCACTGCCCACTTGACAGGACGGGTTCCTGCAGAATCCAGCTAGCGGAATCGGCCCCATACGAAGCGGCTGGAAAGAGCGTAGTTCCACACCGAACCGATGGCGATGCCGACCAGCGCAGCGGGATATTCATGCATTCCGATGCGCACCAGCGTGGCCGCGGCACCGACATTGGCAAGCAGGCCCACCGAACAGGTGAGCGCGAATTTCACCCAGCCACGCAGCAGCGGAAGCGGGCCGCGCAAGCGGCTGTCGGCATAGGTGAGCGCGTTGTTGAGCACGAAGTTGAAGGTCATCGCCACCAGCGCGGCGACCGTCTGGCCGATCTCGAAATCGCTGAAAGTCCGATGCCCGAAGCCGCCCGAAAAGCTCAGGAACAGCCAAAGCACGGCCATGTGCACCACGACGCCCATGGCGCCGATCGTGCCGAACAGGGCGAAGCGGGTGGGCACGATTCGGCCCAGCCATTTGTCGTAGAGACCGACGAGGAATTCGAAGGCGACGACCCGGTCCAACTTGCTTTCTCCTTCGGCCCGCGCCGCGAAATCGAGCGGAAATTCCTTCACCCGCATCGGCGTATCCACCGTGGCGAGAATATCGAGCAGGATCTTGAAGCCGATGCCCGAAAGCCGGGCGGCATCCCGCCGCAGCACGTCGGTGCGCAGCATGAAGAAGCCGCTCATCGGATCGCTGAGATCGAGCCCCGTCACCTTGCGCGCCAGCGCATTGGCGATGCCCGACATGCGCGCCCGGTCGGGTCGGTTCCACTGCGCCACGCTGGCGCCTTCCGCGAAGCGGCTGGCATAGGCGAGATCGTATTCGCCGGACTGGATCGCCTGCAGCATCGGCCGCAGCAGCGCGGGATCATGCTGCTGGTCGGCGTCCATCACGGCGACCACGGGAGCGGCTGTGGCGCACATGCCCTCGATCGCCGCGCTGGAAAGGCCCCGCCGGCCGATCCGCTGGATCACCCGAATGCGCGGATCGCGGCGGGAAATCTCCCGCGCCACATCGGCGGTGCCGTCGCGCGAATTGTCATCGACGAAGATCGCTTCCCAGCCCGTGGGGCCGAGCGCCTGCTCCAGCCGCGCCACCATCGGCGCGATATTGCCCCGTTCGTTCAGCGTGGGCAGCACCACGGCGAGCTCCAGCGGGCGCACCGCCGCGGCCGCCGCCTGTTCCAGCATGGTGTGGCTCATCTCCATGCCTCGGGGTGATAGCGCACAGGAATGACCATCCCCCTAATCTCCCCACGCCGGGCGCTAGAGCCGCGCCAGCACCGCATCGCCGATTTCCGCCGTGCCAGCCTGGCCGCCAAGGTCCGCGCCCTTCACGCCGTCGGCCAGCGCCTGCGCCACCGCAGCTTCCACTCGCGCGGCTTCCGCCTCGCGCCCGAAGCTGTGGCGCAGCATCATCGCCAGCGACAGGATCATCGCCATCGGGTTGGCCTTGCCCTGCCCGGCAATGTCCGGCGCGCTGCCGTGGATCGGCTCGTACAGGCCCTTGGTGCCATGCGCCGTCTGCTCTTCCCCCAGCGAGGCGCTGGCGAGCAGGCCGATGGAGCCCACGCACATGCTCGCCTGGTCGGACAGGATGTCGCCGAAGAGATTGCCCGTCACCACCACGTCGAACTGGCCGGGATTGCGCACCAGCTGCATGGCGGCATTGTCCACATACATGTGGCTCAGCTCGACATCCGGATACTCGGCAGCCACTTCCACCACCACGTCGCGCCACAGCTGGCTGGTTTCCAGCACATTGGCCTTGTCCACGCTGCACAGGCGGCGACCCCGGCCCTGCGCGGCGCGGAAGGCGACATGGGCGATGCGGCGCACCTCGTCTTCCGCATAGGACATGAAATCGAAGCCCTGGCGGCGCCCATCATCCAGCGTGCGGATCGCCTTCTCGCCGAAATAGACATCGCCGTTCAGCTCGCGCACGATCAGCAGGTCGATCGCGCGGGCGACCTCGGGCCGCAGCGCGCTCAGATCCTCCAGCCCGGGGAACATGCGCGCGGGGCGCAGATTGGCGAACAGCGTCAGCGCCTGCCGCAGGCCCAGGATCGCCTGTTCGGGCCGCAGGTGCCGTTCCAGATTGTCGCAGCCCGGATCGCCCACCGCGCCGAACAGGACCGCGTCTGCCGCCTTCGCCAGCTCCAGCGTTTCGGGCGGCAGCGGATGGCCGTGCTTGCGATAGGCCGCCCCGCCCACATCGGCTTCGCCGATCTCCAGCCCCGGCAGCGCCAGCGCATCCAGCACGCGGCGCGCCTCCGCCATGATCTCGGGGCCAATTCCATCTCCGGCAAGGCATGCAATCTTCATTCCACAATCCGTCCCACAATCCGTCCAAGCAGTTCCCTGAGGCGCAAGCGCGCGGCCATAACATCGCCGCGCCGGTCGGCAAGCAGGTAGTGATCGAGCGCGGGCGCCAGCCGGTCCATCGCGGCCAGAATCTGCGGCATGTCCCCCTGCGGCCGTTCTCCCTCCACCACATGGCTGGCGCCATAGCCCAGCTCGCGCAGCAGCAGCGTCTCATAGGCGACCAGCGCCGCTGCCCAGCCGCGCGCGGAAGGGGCATGGCAGATCGCCGTCAGCAAGCCATCCAGCGCCTGATACAGCGGCGGATGCGCCTGCCGTTCCGGCAGGGCCGTGGCGGTGAGCGCACAGGCCCAGCCGATCGCCCCGGCGGCCAGCGGCTCGGAGAGGAAAGGGGCGCGGCTTTCCACCAGTTCCAGCTTGCCGAAGGGGAGCTGGCTGGCGGAGCGGGCGGACAGCTGCAGTTCCACCGAATTGCCGGGAATCGCCACCGGGCGCAGCCGCCGCCCGCGCCCGCCAGCGACATAGCAGGCCACCACGCCATACTCCTCCGTCAGCAGGCGGGCGATGATCGCGGTTTCGCCATGGGTGCGCGCGGCGATCAAAATGGCGGGGGCGCGAAGCTGCATCGCGGCGGGTGTGGCCTTTCGCGCGGCGGGGCACAAGCGGCGGCGGCGAGGCGAAAAACGCTTGGCCGCATTTTTGCCATTTTTCAGGAACCCGAGCCGCAAGTGCCCGTTCCTGCTGCCATGCCAGCATCCATCCCGGGATCATGAGGGCGGGGCCTGGCATGACCTTGAGCGGCGGCGCGTAACTGCGTCGCGCCGAACAGAAATCGGAGAACCGAGACATGAAAGCTGCCATTCTTACCGCGATTCCCGCGCTTGCCCTGCTTGCGGCGTGCGGCCCGGAAACGCCGGCGGATCAGCAGGCCGACGCGATGAACCAGCAGGCCGACCAGATCGAGGACAGCGCCGACCAGCAGGCTGACGCACTCGAGAATCAGGCCGACCAGGCGACGAGCGAGGCCACCGAAGAAAAGCTCGACAACAAGGCCGACGCGGTCGAGGCTACCGGCGAAGCCAAGGCGGAAGCCATGGAAGAAAAGGCCGATAAGGTCGACTGATCGCCGGCATAATCAGACGACACGCGGCCATCCGGCCCGGCGTGTCTTACCAAGAGGGCTCCGCGACATCGCGGGGCCCTTTTTGCTGTATGCCCTCCGCCATGCTCCTGGACATGGGACGAACGCCCTTGCCCCCGCCCGGCCGGGGGGCCACATGGGCGGCGAAAGGTGATTGCGATGGTGGAAGGCACAGAACCCGAGAGGAAGTTCTCCTGGATCCTGCGGTCGGGTTGGAAGGGGCTCTGCCCGCGCTGCGGCAAGGGGCACATGTTCAAGTCCTGGCTCAAGATCGTGGACCGCTGCGAAGTGTGCGGGCTCGATTACCGCTTCGCCTCCCCCGATGACGGGCCGGCCTTCTTCTCGCTGTGCATCGTCGCCTTCCCGCTGATCTTCCTGGTGGTGTGGCTGCAAGTGGCCTTCGAGCCGCCGATCTGGGTCCATCTGTTCACCTCGCTGCCGCTGATGATCGGCGGCTGCCTGCTGCCGCTGCGCCCGATCAAGGGCTGGCTGGTGGCGTCCCAATATGTGAACAAGGCGCAGGAAGCCGGCACCGCCGGCCTGTGGGGCGAATTGCACGCCAATGCCGAAGCGAAGCGGGCGCAGCGGAAGGACTGAACTGAAGGGGCAGCGCGCGTCCTTCGACAGGCTCAGGACGAGCGGGAGGGACTGAGGTCTCACCCCACCTTCGTCATTCCCGCGTAGGCGGGAATCCAGCGCTGCCCTCGCCTCCCCCGACCACTCGGTTCGTCGCACGCCAGCAACGCTTGGAACGCCGTGGAACAGGGTTATTTGGCGGAAAAGCTGGGCCGTCGGGAAAGCGTGCGCGGACGCTGTTTCTGGCTGTGATCTACGGTGGAAAGAACCCCGGCGGCGTAGCGGATTGGCGGGATGTAGGACATCTTGGAAGCGCGGCGCGAGGCCCCGGGTCAGGCCCGGGGCGACGGGATCGCAAATGTGGAGCGCGTCCTTCGACAGGCTCAGGACGAGCGGGAGAGGTTGAGGCCTCACCCCACCTTCGTCATTCCCGCGCAGGCGGGAATCCAGTGCGGTCCTGGAACGCAGCAAACGGGCGGCGGAGGGGCTTCCCCCCGCCCCAACGAGCTTACTGTGCGGAGTTGCCCAGCCGGGCTTCGAGCGCGGCGATACGCTCCGCCAGCTTCTCGTTCTCTTCCCGTGCCTTGGCGGCCATGTCTTTCACCGCGTCGAATTCTTCGCGGCTGACGAAATCGAGGCCGCCGAGCGCTTCCTTCACGCGTTCCCGCGCGCCGTCGCGCGCTTCGCGGGTCATGCCCGCGAAAGTGCCCGCGACCCCGTTTGCGAGCTTGACGAAATCGGCGATCATCGGGTTTTCACTTTGCATGGCGCCTATGTGCGTCTCCACCCCGGCGAAGGCAAGGGGGAAGCGCGCTACAGCTCGATCCGCTGCGTCGCATAGCTGGCCGGGCGGCCGTCCGCCTGCGGGTTGAGCTGCAGCACCTGCCAGTTGAGCAGCGTGGCGAACAGCACCCAGGCGAGATAGGGCAGCAGCATCAGCCCGGCGACGGTGCGGACCTTCCAGAACAGCACCACCGTGATCAGCAGCATGACGTCCAGCGCCAGCAGCACATAGAGCGCGTTGGAAATCTGGTGCCAGGCGAAGAAGATCGGCGACCAGGCGAGGTTGAGCAGCAGCTGGACCACGAAGGCGAGGATCGCCGGCGTCCGCAGCCGCGCGCCCCAGGCGGTGCAGACCAGCGCCAGCGCCAGCCCCATCAGCACATAGAGGATTGGCCAGACGATGCCGAAGGTGACCGGCGGCGGGTAAATGGACGGCTTTTCCAGTGCAGCGAACCACGGATTGCCCGCCGCACTGCCTGCCGCGCGGCCCGAGAGAATGCCCAGCAACAGCACCGCCGGTACGACAAAAAGGGCCCAGCGCATGAAACTTGCCCGCAGCTGTGCGGGGGAAGCCAGTCGGTTCATGGAATCTCCTGCCGATTCGCCCGCGATATTGGCGGGCGCTTCGCTGCGGCGCAACTTGTGCCAAGCGGTTCCGCCCCGCGATGGAACGTTTATGCCCGAAAGGCGGAGATCAGGAACTCCACATTGCCTTCCGTGCCCTTGATCGGGCTTTCGATGATGCCCTGCACCTGCCAGCCGCCGTCCTCCAGCCAGCCACGCACTTCGGCGCAGACGCGGGCATGCAGTGCCGGATCACGGATGATGCCGCCCTTGCCCACTTCCTCGCGCCGCACTTCGAACTGCGGCTTGATGAGTGCGACCAGCCGGCATTCGCGCGCCGCCAGCTGCAGCGGCACCTCCAGCACCTTGGCCAGCGAGATGAAGGAGGCATCGCACACCACCCAGCCGCACGGCCGGTCGATCTGCGCGGACGTGAGGGCGCGGGCGTTGGTCTGTTCCAGCACCGTCACGCGGGGATCCTGCCGCAGCTTCCAGGCCAGCTGGTTGGTGCCCACGTCCACGGCAAAAACATGCGCCGCGCCGTGTTCCAGCAGGACTTCGGTGAAGCCGCCGGTCGAGCTGCCGATGTCCATCGCCACCGCCCCGGTGGGATCGAGTTCGAAGGCCTGGATCGCATGGGCCAGCTTCACGCCGCCGCGCCCCACCCACGGATGGTCGCGCCCGCGCACCTCGATCGGCGCATCCGCCTTCACCTGCTGGCCCGGCTTGTCCACGCGCGCCTCGCCCGCGAACACCAGCCCGGCCATCACCAGCGCTTGCGCGCGGGCGCGGCTTTCGGCAAGCCCACGCTCCACGAGCAGCTGATCGATCCGCCGTTTCGCTGTCATATCCGGCGGCGATAGGGCGGCGGAACCGGGCAGGCCAGCGCTAGTTGCGCCAACATGCCTTTCGTCCGGCCGCTCTGACACGAGATGAGGACATTCCAATGCGTTTTACCAGCGCCCGGCTTCGTGCCGCCCTGCCCCTCACTGCCGCTGCCGCCCTTGCGCTCGGCGCCTGTTCCTCACGCGATGAGGCGGAGGAAGCGACGCCCAGCCCCACGCCGGTGCTGACGCCGGCCGTCCAGCCGACCGTGGCGGCCGACGGCACGGCGCTGACGCCCGGCCGCTGGGAAGTGGGCGAGAATGCCGAAGGGACCCGCGCCACCTATGGCGAAACGCCGGAGGTGCCGACCCTCACCTTCACCTGCGACCGCGCGAGCAAGGATCTGGCGCTGACGATCGCCGACGCCGCGGCCAAGGTGGGCGTTTACCGGATCGAAGCCGGCGAGATGAAGGTGGGGCTGAGCATGGCCGCCAGCGGCGACGGCGGGGTGAAGGCTTCGGTCGATCGCAGCCAGCCGACCTTCGCCAGCTTCGCCGATCCGGCGGCGCTGATCACCATCAGCGGGCCGGACATCCAGCCGCTGCGCGTACCCGGCCGGAGCGCGATCGACCGCGTGCTGACGGCATGCAGTTGAAGTCGCGCCTGTTCTCGCACCGCTTCTCGCGGGGAGTCGGGCTGTCCGCCGCTGGCCTCGCGTCCCTCGCGCTCGCCGCCTGCGTGCCCTCGGCGCCGGAACCGACCCCCGCGCCGAGGCCCGCCCCGTCGCCGAGCCGCGCGCCGGTGACCCAGGACGTGCCGACGCCCACCTATGACAATTGGATGGACGCACCGCAGGCGCCGGGGGACTGGAGCTATCGCCCCGGCGCCGGCGGCGGGACCGCGCTGTTCGGGGAGCCGCAGTCCGAAGCGCGGCTGATGTTGCGCTGCGACCGGGCGGCAGGGACGGTCGCCATCGTGCGTTCGGGCCGGGCGGCGGCGGCGCTGCCCATGCGCATCCGCGCCGAAACGCTCGACCGCGTGGTCGACGCGCGGCCCACCGGCACGGAGCAACCCACGATCACCGCCACCCTTCCCGCGCGAGATAAGTTGCTGGATGCAATCGCCTTTTCGCGGGGACGCTTCGCCGTGGAGGTGGCTGGCCTGCCGCCGCTCTACGTGCCGGCATGGCCGGAAATAACGCGGGTGGTGGAGGATTGCCGCTAACCCTGCAGAACGGGCTGGCCGGCGAAAGCGCGAAGTCTCGATTCTGACGGGGAAAAAAACAAATGCAAGACTTGCGTTGTGCGCTGCAGTGACTCAAATATTGACACAGGCCAGCGGTGCACGCGGGCCTGGCCGCCGGTGAAACGGCAGGCGTGGCTTTCAAGCGCGAAAGGAGGTGATCCGATGTCTCATGGTTCAGCAGGGAGGTCGGTTAAGTCCTTCGCGGAGCATTATCGGTAATCCTCACTTTCGCCGATAAAGGCTTCGTGGGCGGCACTTCCGGCCGCTGACCATGCGGAGGGCGGTTCTCGGGATACCGGGGCCGCCCTTCTCATTTGCGCGATTGGCGGCTAACGCTTTGGCGGCACGGCACCGCCCGATGCCATAAATTACAATTCTGGTTGCACCGGCGCAATTTCGAACCATAAAAGGCGCCGCCACAGCAAGGAACGAACACATGGCGACTCTCGCCGACGCGCCTATCGAGATCAAGACCCTACCGCTGCCGATGGCCCTGCCGGCCGAAATGCGCGAAAAGGTGCTGGCCGATCCGGGCTTCGGCAAGGTGTTCACCGATCGCATGATCTCGATCGACTGGAGCGAGGACAAGGGCTGGCACGGCGGCGTGCTGGGCCCCCGGCAGCCGATCGCGCTCGATCCCGCGGCGGCGGTGCTGCATTATGCGCAGGAAATCTTCGAAGGGCTGAAGGCCTATCGGCTGGCGGACGGCACCATGGCGCTGTTCCGGCCGGAGGAGAACGCCCGCCGCTTCAACGCCTCGGCCGCGCGCCTCGCCATGCCCGCCCTGCCGGAGGAAACCTTCGTGGAAGCGGTGCGGATGCTCACCCTCGCGGATGCGGACTGGTTCCCCAAGGTGGATGGCGGATCGCTCTATCTGCGGCCGTTCATGTTCGCTTCCGAAGCCTTCCTGGGCGTGCGACCGGCCAAGCGTTACAAATTCCTAGTGATAGCCAGCCCGGCGGGCAATTACTTCAAGTCCGGCGCGCCGGCCGTCAGCATCTGGGTGAGCAGCGACTATACCCGCGCCGCGCCCGGCGGCACGGGCGCGGCCAAGTGCGGCGGCAATTACGCCGCCAGCCTCGTGCCGCAGGCCGAAGCGATCGAGCGCGGGCACGACCAGGTCGTGTTCCTCGACGCGGCGGAGCACAAGTGGATCGAGGAACTGGGCGGCATGAACCTGTTCTTCGTGTTCGACGATGGCAGCATGATCACCCCGCCGCTGGGCGGCACGATCCTGCCCGGCATCACCCGCGACAGCCTGCTGACGCTGGCGCGCGAGGAAGGGCTGACCGTGCGCGAGGAACGCTACAGCCTCGACCAGTGGCGCAGCGATGCCGAAAGCGGCCGGCTGGTGGAAACCTTCGCCTGCGGCACCGCGGCGGTGGTGACGCCGGTGGGGCGCGTGGCCGGGCATGACGGCGAATTCACTATCGGCAGCGGCGGCCCGGGCCAGATGACCAGCCGGCTGCGCGAGCGGCTGGTCGCCATCCAGCGCGGCACTGCCGAGGACAAGCACGGCTGGGTGATGCGGCTCGGCTGAGCCCCTCCCGCCGCTCGCCCCCCATGACAGAATCCGCCCGCCTGCCGGTGTGCGTCGCCGCGCTGTATCGCTTCGCGCCCTTTGCCGATCCCGCCACCCTGCGCGATCCGCTGCTGGCGCTGTGCGAGCGGCATGGCCTGCGCGGCACGCTGCTGCTGGCGAAGGAGGGGATCAACGGCACGATTGCGGGGGATGACGAGGCGATCGCCGCGGTGATTGCCGCGATCCGCGAATTGCCGGGCTGCGCCGATCTGGACGTGAAATATTCGCGCGCCGCCGCCCTCCCCTTCGGCCGCATGAAGGTGCGGCTGAAGCGGGAGATAGTCACCATGGGCCAGCCGGAGGTGGACCCGCTGGCGAGCGTCGGCACCTATGTCCCGCCGCAGGACTGGAATGCGCTCATCTCCGACCCCGAGACGATCGTGATCGACACGCGCAATGATTACGAGGTGGCGATCGGCCGCTTCCGCGGCGCGCTCGATCCCGCCACGGCAAGCTTTCGCGATTTCCCCGCCTGGTTCCGCCGCGAGCGGGAGCGGCTGCTGGGCGGCACGGGCAAGCCGCCGAAGGTGGCCATGTATTGCACCGGCGGCATCCGCTGCGAGAAATCGACCGCCTTCCTGAAGGCGGAAGGGGTGGAGCAGGTGTTCCACCTGCAGGGCGGCATCCTCAGATATCTGGAGGAAGTGCCGACGGAGCAAAGCCTGTGGGACGGCGAATGCTTCGTCTTCGACGCGCGCGTGGCGGTCGGCCACGGGCTTGCGCCGGGCAGCCACGAAAGCTGCCCCGACTGTGGCCGCGCCGTCCAGCGGTCGGAGAGCGTAAGCACTTGCCCCTGCCACGCCGCGGCAGTGCGAGCGGAACCGCCGCTCTAGGTCGTCACCGCCGCCTTGCCGCCGCCCCCGCTTGCGTGCATCACCGGTCCAACGCGCGTCTTGCGCAGCCACGACACCATGGGGGCACCATGCATCCGAAACACCTTCTCGCGCTGTCCGGCGCGGCCTTCCTCGCTCTGTCCGCATACCCGGCGCTTGCCGGCGACCCCGCCGAGATGGCGGAGGTCATGGACGAGGGGCTGAACCGCAGCGCCATTCCCGCAACGGCCAGCGAATTGCTCGACGGGATCGGCGCGCGGCTCACCAATTCGCCCGCCATGCGGCGTGCCGAAGAATGGGCGCTGGAGGAATTCCGCAGCCTGGGGCTGAGCAATGTCCACCGCGAAGGCTTCTATTTCGGCCGCGGCTGGGAAGCGAGTTTCACCAGCGCCACCATGGTCGCGCCGCGGCCGCTGCAGCTTACCGCCGCGCCCATCGCCTGGACACCGGGCACGGGCGGCCAAGTGGTGCAGGCGCCGGTGGTCGTCGCCCCCATGAGCAAGCCGGAGCATTTCGATGCCTATCGCGGCAAGCTGGCGGGCAAGATCGTGCTGGTGGACCTGCCGGGCACGGGTGACGAGCCGGACAAGGCCCCCTTCCGCCGGCTGGATGCGGGCGAGATCGCCAAGCGCGACGAGATCGCCCTACCCGATTACGATCCGGATGCGGACAACCGCCGGCTCAAGCGGCTGGAATGGGCGATGCAGCTCGATTCCTTCCTGAAGAGCGAAGGCGCGCTGGCCATGGTCAAGATATCCTACCGCGACGGCAAGCTGCTGCACGGCAGCGGCTATACCTTCGCCGAGGGTTCGAGCCCGGTGGTGCCCGGCTTCGAAATGGCGGCGGAGGATTATCGCCGCCTCACCCGCCTCGCCAAGACCGGCCCGGCCCCCGTGCTGGCGCTGAGCAGCGACGCGCATTTCGTCGACACCGATCCGATGGCCTACAACATCATTGCCGAAATCCCCGGCACCGATCCCAAGGCCGGCTATGTCATGGCGGGCGCACATTTCGACAGCTGGGCCATGGGCGACGGCGCGGTAGACAATGGCGCGGGCAGCCTGGCAGTGATGGAAGCGGCCCGCATCCTCAAGACCATCGGCGCCAAGCCCCGGCGCACGATCCGCTTCGCGCTGTGGTCTGGCGAGGAACAGGGCCTGCTGGGCTCGCTCGCCTATGTTCGCCAGCACCTCGTCACCCGCAAGGGCGATGACGGCTCCGCCTCGCTGGAAACCTATTACAAATGGGGTGACCTGTGGCCGGTGGAGGCCAAGCCCGGCTATTACGATCTCAAGGCCTATTTCAACATGGACAATGGATCGGGCAAGCTGCGCGGCATCCATGCGGAAGGCAATGTGGCGGCCGAACCGCTGCTGAAGAAATGGCTGTCACCCTTCGCCGGGCTGGGCGCGGATGCGGTGGTATCGGGCAGCACCAGCGGCACCGACCACGTGTTCCTGCAGGCGATCGGCCTACCCGGCTTCCAGTTCGTGCAGGATCCGCTCGATTATTCGGCGCGGCTGCACCACACGAATATCGACACGCTCGACCACATGAAGATGGACGACATGCGCCAGGCTGCGGTGGTGATTGCGGGGCTGCTGCTGCAGTCCGCGAATGACAGCGAAACCCTGCCGCGCGAACCGCTGCCGAAGCAGCCGGCGGTGACCGACCCGTTCAAATACGAATATCCGGACAAGGACTGATCCGGCCCGCGCCGGCACGCCGCCTTCGACAGACTCAGGCCGAGCGGATCAGGGTGCAGCCCTTCCCTCGCCATCCCCGCGCAGGCGGGGATGACGAAGCGGGGCGGGAAGGTTAAGCGGCCCATCCGCGCACACTCCCTCCCCGCTCGTCCTGAGCCTTACCCTCCGGTGGTCAACCACCGGGGCAACAGGCGGCAGGCCAGCGTGCCCAGCGCCAATCCGGCCAGCGTAGCCGCCACATCGGCGATCCAGTCCATTACGTCGCCATCGCGGCCCCAGCCCATCTGCCACTGCGCGATTTCGATCAGCCCGCCGAACAGCGCGAGCGACAGCACGATGGCAACCGCACTGCCCCGCGGCCAGGCGACCCGCGCATAGGCGGCGAGCACGAGGAAGGCGGCCATATGGTCCAGCTTGTCCCACCCCAGAGTGGGCGCCCCGGAGCCCGGCCGCACCGCCAGCCAGAAGATGACCGCGCACAGCAGGACGAAGCCGGCCTTCAGGATTGCACGGGCGCGGGTCACGCCGCCTGCGCCGCTTTCAGCGATTCCAGCACCAGCGCGCTCGCCCTCTCGCCGATCATGATCGAGGTGGCGTTGGTGTTACCCTGCGGAATGGTCGGCATGATCGAGGCATCCGCGACCCACAGCCCCGCCACGCCGCGCAACCGGCAATCCGGGCCGACCACCGCCATGGGATCGTCCGACGCGCCCATCCGCGCCGTGCCGACGGGGTGGTACATCGGAATGGTCGCCAGTCCGACATAGCCGCGCAGCGCCTCGGCACTGTCGGCCGCGGCGCCGGGCCTCGCCTCGCCCTTCACCTCGCCCGCGATCGCTGGCTGCGCCATGATCCGGCGGGCCACCTGCAGCCCTTCGACCAGCTGCGCCGCATCCTCTTCCTCTCCCAGCAGGCGGTGTTCGATGCGCGGCGGCAGATCCGGATCGTTGCCGCGCAGGATGATCCGCCCGCGTGATTTCGGGCGCATCAGGGCGACGAAGCTGGAAACCGAGCTATCGGCGCGCAGCGCGAGGTTGCCCTGCGGTGTCACATCGAAGGCAAAGGCGGAAAAGGCGATCTGGATATTCGGCGCCGGCAGCCCTTCGCGCGTGGAGATGAAGGCCTGGGCGTGGCCGATGCCGGTGGTAAGCGCGCCGCTTCTCCTCGCCGCCAATGCGAGCAATTGGCGGACACCGGCCAAGCCCCGCGCATCGTCGTTCAGCGTGTGAGCGGAAACGTCATTCACCAGATGGCAGCCCGGATGCTCCTGCAGATTGGCGCCAACGCCGGGCAGATCGGCCACCACGTCGATGCCATGCTCCGCCAGATGCGCGGGCGGGCCGATGCCGGAGAGCATCAGCATGCGCGGCGTGTTGAGCGCGCCCGCGCTCAGCATCACGCCATGGCGCGCCGTGAGCGTCAGCACCTCCCCACCGCGGCGAATCGTCACACCGCTCGCCCGGCCATTGGAAATTTCGATCCGCAGCACCTGCGCTTCCAGCAGTATCTCCAGGCTGGCGGGGCGATTGCGCAGATAGCCGGCGGCGGTGGAGCACCGCAGCCCGCCACGCTGTGAAAGCTGGATGTAATCGACACCCTCCGCCCTCTCGCCATTGAGATCGGGCGAGCGGGGATAGCCGGCCTGCTCCACCGCCTTCACCCAATCGTCGGTGACGCCGTAGCGGGAGCGGACTTCGGACACCGCGATCGGGCCGCCGGTCCCCCGCCATTCATCCGCCCCCCGCTCATTGTCTTCCATGCGCCGGAAGAAGGGCAGCACGCTGTCGTAGTCCCAGCCCGTGGCGCCCAGTTCGGCCCAGTGGTCGTAATCCCAACGGTGGCCGCGGATGAACATCATCCCGTTGATCGAGGAACCGCCGCCCAGCCGCTTGCCCGCCGGCCACACATCGGGCCGGCCGCCCACGCTGGGATCGGGTTCGGCGGAATAGCACCAGTCGAAATCGGGCTTGTGGACGATGCCGCTCATCAGCGCGGGGATCGCCAGGCGGATGTCCTTGTGCCCCTTGCCGGCTTCGACCAGCAGCACCTTCAGCCCGGATTCGGCCAGCCGCGCGGCGCAGGCCAGCCCCGCCGACCCGCCGCCCACCACGATAAGATCCGCATCACCCTGCATCGGCCACACCTCCTCCGTCCACGCTCGCTTCTGCGGGAGGGGCATGCGCCATGCAAGACCCGCCCGGCGCGCGCACTATCGCGTCCAGATGCCCTTGCCGGGCAGGCGCGCGCGATCATGCGGGGTGGTGAGGTCCAGTTCCGGCCCGATGGCCACGATGCCGTGCTTGTCGGCCAGCTGGTAATAGCCCTGCTTGATCTCCGCGAAGCTGACGGTGCCGGCGATGCCCGGCCACTGATACAGCTCGCGCAGATAATTGCGCAGCGCGGGATAATCCTCGATCCGGCGCAGGTTGCATTTGAATGCGCCGTGATAGGCCACATCGAAGCGCACCAGCGTGGTGAAGGCACGCCAGTCCGCTTCCGTGCAATATTCGCCCGCGAGATAGCGGTTGCCGGCGAGATGATCCTCCATCGCATCCAGCGTTTGGAAGATGCCCGCCACCGCCTCGTCATAGGCCTGCTGGCTGCTGGCGAAGCCCGCGCGATAGACCCCGTTGTTGAGCGTGGGATAGATCAGCTCGTTCCAGCGGTCGATTTCGGGGCGCAGCGGCTCCGGATAGAGGTCCAGCCGGTTTCCGGTGATGCCATCGAAGGCGGTGTTGAAGATGCGGATGATCTCCGAGCTTTCGTTGTTCACGATCCGGCCGGTCTTGCTGTCCCACAGCACCGGCACGGTGACCTTGCCCGTCATCTGCGGATCGTGCCCGGTATAGAGGCGGTGCAGCGGATAGCCGCCGTCCACCGGCCCGTCCGGCCCTTCGGCGAAGGTCCAGCCCTCCTTCGGCAGGCCGGGCAGCGCGTAATGGACGGGGATCACATCCTCCAGCCCCTTCAGCACCCGGAAGGCCAGCGCGCGCGAGGCCCAGGGGCACACCCGTGCCGCCCACAGGTGATAGCGCCCGGCCTCGGCCGGATAGGTCGCATCCGCATCGCCGCCAATCGTGTCGCGAAAGGCACTGTCGATCCGGCGGAACTGCCCGTCCTTGCCCACTTCCTCGGCCGCCGGGGCCGTGTCCATCCACTTGCCGTTATAGAGTTGCGCCATAATCTGCCTCCTCCTTTCCCGCACGCCTAACCGGGGTGCGCTCAGGCGGCCAGCAGTTCCTCGGCCGGGGGGCTTTGTTCGAGCAGCGCCAGCAGGCCGCGCTCCTCGCGGCTGAGCCAGCGGGTCTTGCGCGGCAGCTTCAGCGCCTCGCGCCATTTGAGCTGCCGTTCCGTCAGCGCAACCACGGCGGGGTGGACATAGCTCTTGCGTGCGATCGCCGGCGTGTTGCCCAGCTTCTCGCTCACCTCCTCCATCAGCGCGCGGATCGTCAGCGGCTGCTTCGCGTGGGCGAGCAGGCCGAAGGCGACGGCGGTGGCGTGCCAGGTGCGGAAGTTCTTGGCGGTGAAATGCTCGCCCATCGTCTCGCACAGATAGGCGTTCACCTCGGCCGAGCCGACGTGATGCACCTCACCATCTTCGCCGAGATACTGAAACAGATATTGCCCCGGCAGATCCTGCATCTTGCGCACAAAATGAGCCAGACGCCGGTCATTGATCGTCACCTCGCGCTGCTTGCCGCTCTTGGCCTTGAAGCGCAGCCGCAGGCTGCCCCGGGTCACGGTGGCATGGCGCTGGCGCAGCGTGGTGGCGCCGAAGCTCTTGTTCTGCCGCGCATAGGCTTCATTGCCGATGCGCACGACGCCGAGATCGAGCAGCCGCACCACGCTGGCGATAGCGTGGCTGCGGGTCACTTCCCGCCCGGCCAGGTCTTCCTCCACCCGGCGGCGCACCAGCGGCAGCAATTCGCCGAACAGGCGGCAGGAATCGAACTTTTCGGATTCCCGCTGCGCGCGAAAATCGGGATGATAGCGATATTGCTTCCGCCCCTTGGCATCCACCCCGGTGGCAAGGATGTGGCCGTTGTCGGCCGGGCAGAACCACGCATCCTCATAGGCCGGGGGCAATGCGATGGAATTGAGCCGGTCGATCTCCGCGCGTTCGGTGATCCGCTCGCCTTCCGGGCTGTAATAAGCCCAGCCCCGCCCCGCCTTGCGCCGCGTGATCCCCGGAAGGTCGTCATCCACGAAGATCAGCTTGGTCGGGCGTGTTGCCATGGCACGGGTGAACGGCCGCGATCCGCAAGCGGTTCCCGCAAGCGCCGGGCGCAACGGCGGATAGATTTTCCTCGCTTGCGGCCGGCGCGCCGATGACCCATCTACCGCCCAACCAAACCGCAGATGCCAGGAGAGCGACACGATGTCCGACGTCTATACCCCGCCCGAAGTCTGGACCTTCGATCCCGAGAACGGCGGCCAGTTCGCCGGCATCAATCGCCCCACCGCCGGCGCGCGGCAGGAACAGGAACTGCCGGTTGGGGAGCACCCCTTCCAGCTCTATTCGCTCGGCACACCCAACGGGGTGAAGGTCACCACCATGTTCGAAGAGCTGCTGGAAGCCGGCTATTCGGACGCGGAATATGACGCCTGGATGATCAAGATCTTCGCCGGCGACCAGTTCGGTTCCGGCTTCGTGGAGCTGAACCCCAACAGCAAGATTCCCGCCCTGCTCGATCGCAGCGGGCCGCAGCCCTTCCGCGTGTTCGAAAGCGGCGCGATCCTGGTGCATCTGGCGGAGAAGTTCGATTATCTCCTGCCCAAGACAAACCCCGCCCGCGCCGAAGTGCTCAGCTGGCTGATGTGGCAGATGGGCAGCGCCCCCTCCATCGGCGGCGGCTTCGGCCATTTCTATGTCTATGCGCCCGAACGCTATAAGTATCCCATCGATCGCTATGCAATGGAAACGAAGCGGCTGTTCTCCGTGGCGGACATGCAGCTGGGCAAGACCGAATATCTGGCAGGGAACGATTATTCCATCGCCGACATCGCCGCCTACACCTGGCTCGGCAATCTCTATCACGGCGCCTACAACCGCTGCGACATCTTCCTCAGCCTGCAGGAATACGAGAATGTCGGCCGCTGGGTGAAGGCGATCGACGCCCGCCCCGGCGCCATCCGCGGCCGCCTCGTCAATTCGCAAAGCGGCCTGGCGGAGCGCCATTCGGCCAGCGATTTCGATACGCTGGACAAGGCTTTGCTCGATCCGGTGCGCAAGAAGGCGGATTTCTGACGCCCCGCCAAACCCCCCTTTCCTTCACGCGAGGCGCCGCTATATGGGCGCCTCGCCCGCTCGCGGGCCGCTGGGGCGTCGCCAAGTGGTAAGGCAGCGGCTTTTGGTGCCGCCATTCGCAGGTTCGAATCCTGCCGCCCCAGCCAACTTCTAACTACTACCACAAAACAAACACTTAGACCTTAGACCTCCACTCGTGTGGGCCATGTTTGTGGGCCACGTTTGTTGCCCCGAGTGTCGGCCGGGGGCGTCGCTTTCATCGGACGAGATAGCATGTCAGTGAATCGGTCGGTCTGGAAAACACTGTTCGATCAGAACTCCTTTCCAGGGCTGCCGTGTCCGACATGTGCGCCGGGCAAGCTGAAGCTCATCCAAGGGTCATTTTGCTTGGAGGAGCCGCCCTTTTCAGCGGCGGCTCACAGCCACGACGACTGGGATCCGAGTTGGATAGCCAGCAGGTTCAGTGCGCGTTTGCGCTGTGACGAGGCCGATTGCGGCGAACTGGTCGTAATGGCTGGCGACACCGAGTTGGTGACCGTCCACGTGGATGAAGATCACTATTCCGGCTGGGTTGAGGACGAGGTTCTACGCCCCCGTGCGGTTTTTCCGGCACCGCCACTGTTCCGTATACCGGAGAGGACTCCACACTTGGTGGGAGAACAGTTGCGACTCGCTTTTCAGCTTTTCTGGACCGATTTTTCTTCGGCTGTAGGCAGGCTTCGGACGGCCGTTGAGCTGCTTTTGGACGACCAGAAAGTACCACGAGAGAAGCTGACGAGCAGCGGGAAAACGGCTCGGATGGACCTTGCCGAGCGCATAGATGTCTACGCAGGAACTGCGAGTGGCGCAGATGCCAAAGACGCTTTGCACGGCCTCCGGTACATTGGAAACCTCGGAACGCACGGCGGGGCCGTCTCCAAGGAAGCGCTGTTCGACGCAGCAGACGTCTTGGAAGACGTGCTGTTGGGAGTCTACGAAAAAAGGTCTATCAAGGCCAAGGTGAACAATCTGAAATCCCCGAAGGGGCACCAGTAGGACCTTTTTCTCTGCTTCGGCTTCTGTCCCGATGCCAAGACAAGGCGGCGCAGACTTAAGTTCGGGTCTGTTGCTAACTTTCCTCTTACATGTGCTCACCCCGCTTGCAGCGGGTCTGCGCCCCATTGCCCTACCATAACGGTGGGGACTCTCTAGCTGCCTAGACCAGAGACCGGTGTCGGAACTGGGCGACGGGGCAGTACTTGCGCTGGCACGATGGTTTGCAAGAAGCTTGCCACCTCCGTACTTCGTCAGCCTCGCAGGAGCGGTCCCAGACGAACGGGCGGCTGTTCTCCAGGTGCTGTCTATCCGGATTGTCGTCGGAGCCGATCATCGGCTGCTTGTCCTGTGGAAGAGAGGAAAACTGGGACAGTGCGCATGAACCTGTCACGCTGAACGGCCCTCAGGCCCAGCGCGGCATCAGCGGCCCGCATCTCTGTCATGGTCCGAGGCAGGCAATGCACCTGCCCCTGCGGCCTGTTGGTTCACCCCACAGCTTCCGCAGCCGGGAACTGCCTGAGAGGCGGACGGCGCCACTGCATGATAACAGTTGCGGTCATCGACAGGGCCTCTGCCTGCGCGAGACTTTCCCTCCAGAATGGCTTGGCTCCTCCATTACCCGGACGATTCGCGACTCACAGGAGCCTCGTCTCCGTCTCCTGCCGCCCCAGCCAATCTTCCCCGGCGCTCCGATGCAGATCAGCGAGGCTGTGGCTCAAGGGGCAACCTCTAGACCAGAAGCGATAGAGAATTGCCGAAATTGTGCAGGAACACGGGCAGGAGCAGGCTGCCCGTTTTGAGGCGCAGCCAGACGGCAATGAAAGACGGCAGCGCTGTGAGCGCCATCGTCATCGCGTCGAACGAGAACTGCCCGTCGGAGAAGCCGAACGCGTGCGCCATTCCGAACAGACCGCACGACAGCACCGCACCCCAGCCCCAGCTTACGCCGAGGAAGCGGACCCGGCCGGTGAAGGCGCGATCCAGCGCGAGCAGGAGTATCCCGCGATAGAAGGGTTCCTCCTCGAAGCCTGGCATGGTGAGCTGGAAAGCGACCTCTTCTCCATCGGTCTTGCCGCCGGGGAAAGCGAGAGCAATGGCGAGAAAGAAAGCGCAATAGAGCATCGCGACCGGGAGCGCCGCCTTGAGGCTGCCGGCTTCCTGTGAAAGCCTGATGCCGGACCTGCGCCAACCGAAAGCCGGTAGCGCCGCAATGGCAAGAGTTGCACACAGGGCGAGCAGCTTGCCTTGCCAGTTCCATTGCCCGCCGATCACATCAGGTATCAGGCCGTAGGCGCTCGTCAGGCAGGCGTCGTTCACGAGCACCAGCATCGCGGCAGCTATCAGCCAGCGAGGATCGAAGTTCCGGCGATCCGCAAAACCGACGATGCAACCGGCGATCAGCAGCAGGGCCAATGTTCCGCCCAGGGCGACCAAACCATCCACCGCATTCATCCTCAAGGCGTGTTGCCGTTGTAATACGCCATATCTGCCAAAATCGATCGGAACAAGCGGCGCTTTTGGCAGCCAAGGCGGCCGGGACAATTCCGCATGGGCCGGTTGCCGCCATCAACTGACCCGGCCGCCCATCCCCCTGCCTTTGAGCAATTGACCTCCGTCAATGTCGATCGGCGTGCCTGCGGGCACGGCGGCGAAGACACTGAAGGGGCGCCGACTCATGGAAGCTTTAATGACGCGCACGGGGATCTGGTACATCCTCGTGCTGTTGGCCGTGGCCGGAGTGGCCGTGGCCCGGGATGCGGGCTTTGCCGCGCATATGACCATCGTCGCGATCGCGGCGTTCATCGGCCTGGTCTGGAACGTCTATTCGGCGGATTTTTCCGCCGTGGCGCGGGGTATCCTGCGCATGCCGGGCGACGAGAGCCGCTATGACGACGATCCCGTTCGCTGGGGCGTGATCGCCACCGTCTTCTGGGGCATGGCCGGCTTCCTTGCCGGGCTGTTCATTGCGCTGCAGCTCGCCTTTCCCTGGCTGAATATCGAGCCCTTCTTCAATTTCGGCCGGCTGCGCCCGCTGCACACCTCCGCAGTGATCTTCGCCTTCGGCGGCAATGCGCTGATTTCCACCAGCTTCTATGTCGTGCAGCGGACCTGCCGCGCGCGGCTGGCCTTCCCCGGCCTCGCCCGCTTCGTGTTCTGGGGCTACCAGCTGTTCATCGTGCTGGCCGCCACCGGCTATCTGCTCGGCATCAGCCAGTCCAAGGAATATGCCGAGCCCGAATGGTATGTGGACTGGTGGCTGACGATCGTCTGGCTCGCCTATCTCGCGGTGTTCCTGGGCACGATCGTCAAGCGGTCGGAACCCCATATCTACGTCGCCAACTGGTTCTACCTCGCCTTCATCATCACCGTGGCGATGCTGCATGTGGTGAACAATCTCGACATCCCCGTCAGCCTGATCGGATCGAAGAGCTATCCGCTGTTCGGCGGCGTGCAGGGCGCGCTGGTGCAGTGGTGGTATGGCCACAACGCCGTGGGCTTCTTCCTCACCGCCGGCTTCCTGGCGATGATGTACTACTTCGTGCCGAAGCAGGCCGAGCGGCCGATCTACAGCTATCGCCTGTCGATCATCCACTTCTGGGCGCTGATCTTCCTCTACATCTGGGCCGGCCCGCACCACCTGCACTACACCGCCCTGCCCGACTGGGCGCAGACGCTGGGCATGGTCTTCTCGGTCATGCTGTGGATGCCGAGCTGGGGCGGCATGATCAACGGCCTGATGACGCTGAACGGCGCTTGGGACAAGATCCGCACCGATCCGATCATCCGCATGCTGGTGATCAGCGTCGCCTTCTACGGCATGAGCACCTTCGAAGGGCCGCTGATGTCGATCAAGTCGGTCAACAGCCTGTCGCACTATACGGACTGGACCATCGGCCATGTGCACTCCGGCGCGCTGGGCTGGAACGGCATGATCACCTTCGCCGCAGTCTATTTCCTCGTCCCGCGGCTGTGGAACCGCTCGCGCCTCTACTCGCTGCGCATGGTCAACTGGCACTTCTGGCTCGCGACCGCCGGCATCGTTTTCTACGCTGCCAGCATGTGGGTGGCGGGGATCACCCAGGGCCTGATGTGGCGCGAATACGGGGCTGACGGCTACCTCGTGAACAGCTTCGCCGAAACGGTGAGCGCGCTGCACCCGATGTATCTGCTGCGGGCCTTCGGCGGCGCCCTCTATCTCACCGGCGCCGTGGTGATGGTGATCAATGTCTGGGCCACGATCCTGGGCAAGCTGCGCACCGAAACACCGATGGGCACAGCCAAATACGATCCCGAAGCCGACCGCCCCGCCGTCCCGGCCACCACTGTTCCGGCCGAGTAGGAGCACATCCAGTGAGCATTACCGAACAACACAAGAAGCTCGAACGGAACGTGACGCTGCTCGGCGTCGGCGCGCTGATCACGGTCGCCATCGGCGGCATCGTGGAAATCGCGCCGCTGTTCTGGATCGACAACACGATCGAGAAGGTGGAGGGCGTGCGCCCCTACACCCCGCTGGAGCAGGCCGGGCGCGACATCTATGTGCGCGAGGGCTGCTACGTCTGCCACAGCCAGATGATCCGCCCCTTCCGTGACGAGGTGGAACGCTATGGCCATTACAGCCTGGCGGCCGAAAGCATGTATGACCACCCGTTCCAGTGGGGCTCCAAGCGCACCGGGCCGGACCTTGCCCGCGTGGGCGGGCGCTATTCGGACAGCTGGCACGTCCAGCACCTGAAGAACCCGCAGAGCGTGGTGCCGGAAAGCGTCATGCCGCAATATGGCTTCCTGGCCGAAACCGATCTTCAGATCGGCGATCCGGAGGCCAATCTGCGCGCGCTGCGGATGGTGGGCGTCCCCTACACCGATCGCGATCTGGAAATGGCCAAGGCCGACATGCTCGCCCAGGGCAATCCCGATGCCGATGCGGGCGATCTGGAGGAACGCTATCCCAAGGCGCAGGTCCGCGATTTCGACGGCGATCCGCGACGGCTGACGGAGATGGATGCGCTGATCGCCTATCTGCAGATGCTGGGCACGCTGGTGGATGTGGATAGCGCCGCCGCGCAGGAAGATCTGGCCATGGAGACAGGCCGGTGAGCGACCATTCCACCTATGAAGCGCTCCGCC
Organism: Altererythrobacter sp. B11; assembly: GCF_003569745.1. NCBI lineage: Bacteria > Pseudomonadati > Pseudomonadota > Alphaproteobacteria > Sphingomonadales > Erythrobacteraceae > Altererythrobacter > Altererythrobacter sp. B11. Next base: position 1,558,557 of record NZ_AP018498.1, on the reverse strand, counting down.
ATCTGGCGGACAGCTGGGGGCTGCTGACCATGCTGGTGGTCTTCGTCGGCCTCTCGCTCTGGCCCTTCCGGCCCGGCGCCCGCCGGCACAACCACGATGCCGCCAATCTGATCTTCAAGGACGAGAACGATGGCCAATAAGCACATCGACGAAGCGACCGGCGTCGAAACCGTCGGCCATGAATGGGACGGTATCGAGGAGCTGAACAATCCGCTGCCGCGCTGGTGGATCTGGAGCTTCTACGCCACGATCGTGTTCGCGATCGGATATTGCATCGCCTATCCCGCCTGGCCGCTGGTGGACCGGGCGACCGCGGGCGTTCTCGGCTGGACCAGCCGCGGGCAGCTGGCGAAGGAGATGGCGGTGGAAGACCAGCGCCGCGCGGGCACGCTGGCGCAGCTGGCGATCCTGCCGATCGGCAAGATCCAGGGCAATGAGCAGCTGATGCGCGCGGCGGTGGCCGGCGGCCGGGCGGCGTTCAAGGTCAATTGCGTCCAGTGCCACGGTGCGGGGGCCGCCGGATCGCCCGGCTATCCCAATCTGAACGATGACGACTGGCTGTGGGGCGGCGATCTCAACACGATTGAGACTACGCTGCTGCACGGCATCCGCCAGCCGGGCGACGACGAGACGCGCAATTCCATCATGCCCGCCTTTGGCGACGGCTTCCTCACGCCGCAGCAGATCGGCGCGCTGGCTGACCATGTGCTGAGCCTCTCCGGCAAGGCGAAGGACAATCCCGCCGGCGCCAAGCTGTTCGAGGAAAACTGCGCTGTCTGCCATGGTTCCGACGGCAAGGGCCTGCGCCAGTTCGGCGCGCCGAATCTGGCCGATGCGATCTGGCTCTATGGCGGAACGCGCGAGGACGTGATCCGGCAGATCACCCAGCCGCGCATGGGCGTGATGCCGGCGTGGTCGGGCCGCCTCGACCCGGCGACCATCAAGATGCTGGCCGCCTATGTTCATTCGCTCGGGGGGGGCGAAGACTTCCAGGAGGCCGTCGAAACCGAGGGCCAGACGAAGGCCGACCCCAATGAGCAACCTTGAACCGGTGACCGCGCCGGGAGCGGCGCGGCTCTATGAGAAGCGCAAGCCCGTCCACCCCCAGAAGGTGGACGGGCCCTTCCGCCGCTTCAAATGGCTGGTGATGGTGGTTGCCCTCTCCATTTACTACGGCACCCCCTGGATCCGCTGGGACCGTGGCCCCTATGCGCCCGATCAGGCGGTGCTGGTCGATCTCGCCAACCGCCGCTTCTATATGTTCGGCATCGAGATCTGGCCGCAGGAATTCTACTTCGTCGCCGGGCTGCTGATCATGGCCGGCATCGGCCTGTTCCTGGTGACCAGCGCCGTGGGGCGCGCATGGTGCGGCTACAGCTGCCCGCAGACTGTGTGGACCGACCTGTTCCAGCATGTGGACCGGCTGGTGGACGGCGATCGCAATGCGCAGATGCGGCTGGAGCGCGCGCCCTGGGGGCCGAAGAAGATCGCCCATCGCGCGGTGAAATGGTCCATCTATCTGGCCATCAGCTTCTGGACCGGCGGCGCGTGGATCATGTATTTCGCCGATGCCCCCACGCTGACGCAGGAGTTCTGGAGCGGGCAGGCGGCGCCGGTGGCCTATGCCACCGTGGCGGTGCTGACCGCGACGACCTTCATCCTCGGCGGCTTCATGCGGGAACAGGTGTGCATCTACATGTGCCCCTGGCCGCGGATCCAGGGCGCCATGGTGGACGAGAAATCCCTGATCGTCACCTACAAGCACTGGCGCGGGGAACCGCGCGGCAGCGTGAAGAAGGCGGAAAAGAACCCCGGCGCCTTCGGGGACTGCGTGGATTGCAACCAGTGCGTGGCCGTGTGCCCCACCGGCTATGACATCCGCAAGGGGCCGGACATCGCCTGCATCACCTGCGCGCTGTGCATCGATGTCTGCGACCGCGTGATGCGCGAAGTCGGCCGCCCGCGCGGGCTGATCGACTATGCCACACTGGAAGATTGCGAGCGGGAACAGGCCGGGGAGCCGGCGCGGCCGGCATGGAAGGCGCTGCTGCATCCGCGCACGATCATCTATTTCTCCATCTGGGCCGCGATCGGCCTGGGGCTGCTCTTCGCGCTCGGCGTACGCAGCCACACGGATATTTCCGTGGCGCCGGATCGCAACCCGCCCTTCATGCTGATGAGCGACGGCAGCGTGCGCAACGCCTACACGGTGAAGCTGCGCAACATGGAAAGCCGCCCGCGCGACATGCGCGTGGCGATCGAGGGACTGCCCGGTGCGGAAATGTGGACCGACGAGATCGCCCGCGCCGATGCCGCCCGCGTCCTCACCATGCCGGTGCCCGCCGATGCCACCAAGCCGCTGCGGCTGTATGTCATCGCACCTGCCGGCACCGCGTCGCAGGACTTCGCCTTCACGGTGACGTCGCTGGACGAGCAGGCGGAAATGGACACCAGCGAGACCTATTTCGAAACTCCGGGAGGCGAACAATGACCGCGCAGGGCACACAGCGGGCAGCGCGCCCCTTCACCGGCTGGCACATGACCGGCATCCTGGTGGCCTTCTTCGGCGTGGTCATGCTGGTGAACTTCACCATGGCGCGCTTCGCCAGCTCCACCTTCGGCGGCATCGTGGTGGAGAATTCCTACGTCGCCAGCCAGCACTTCAACGGCTGGCTGGAACAGGCAGAGGCGCAGAAAAAGCTCGGCTGGGACGTGGTGACAACCTGGCGGCCGGACGGCAGACTGGTGGTACAGGTGTCCAGGGCACCCGCCGGGCTGACGGTGCGGGGCGATGCGCGCCACCCGCTCGGCCGCCTGCCCGATCACCTCCTAGAATTCACCGCCATCGGCGGTGGCCGCTATCTTTCCGATGGCGTGCTGCCCGCCGAACGGTGGACGCTGCGGCTCGACATAACCGACGGCACGCATGACTGGCGCCGGCAGGAGACCCTGTAATGACTGCCCTGCCCCGCTCCGCCAGCCCCCTCGAAACCACGGTGGTGGCCGTGCCGGGCATGCATTGCGCCGGCTGCATGAGCAAGGTCGAGCGCGGGCTGAAGGCGCTTCCCGGCATTGCCGATGCGCGCGTCAACCTGTCCTCGCGCATGGTCACGGTCAGCCACGGGCCGGAGGTGGATAGCCACGACCTCGTGGCCGCTCTCGCCGAGATCGGCTTCGAAGCGCAGGCACGGCGCGAGGCGACCACGCGGCCCTATTCCGCAGTCCGCCCGCTGCTGGCTCCGCTGGCGGTCGCGGCCTTCGCTGCGATGAATGTGATGCTGCTTTCGGTCAGCGTCTGGGCCGGGGCCGAAGGCTCCACCCGATCGCTGTTCCACTGGATCTCCGCGCTGATCGCCATTCCGGCCATCGCCTATGCCGGGCAGCCCTTCTTCCGCTCGGCATGGAAGGCACTGCGCCACGGCACGACGAATATGGACGTGCCGATCTCCATCGGCGTGCTGATCGCCACCGGCCTCAGCCTCTATGAAACCATGCTGGGCGGGGCGGATGCGTGGTTCGACGGCGCGCTGATGCTGCTCACCTTCCTGCTCGCCGGCCGGGTGATGGACGCGATGATGCGCGATCGCGCCCGGCGCGGCGTGGATGCGCTGCTCAGCCAGGCGGCGCAGGGCGCCATGGTGGTGGGGACAGACGGCAGCCTCTCCTGGCAGGAGGCCGATGCCCTGTTGCCCGGAATGATCATGCGCGTCGCCGCCGGCGAGCGTCTGGCCGCCGATGGGGAGATCCTGCGCGGATCGAGCCGGTTCGACCAGTCCCTGCTCACCGGCGAAAGCGCCCCCGTGGCGGCGCACATGGGCGCCATAGTCATGGCGGGCACGCTCAATCTGGATGCGCCGGTCGATGTGCGCGTAACGCACGCGGGACATGACACCACGCTGGCGGAGATCGCCCGCCTGATGGAAGCGAGCGCACAGAACCGCAGCCGCTATGTGCGGATCGCCGATCGCGCCGCGCGGCTCTATGCCCCGGCGGTGCATACGCTGGCCGCGCTGGCCGTGGTCGGCTGGCTGATCGCGGGTGCCGGGCTTTATCAGGCGCTGGTGATCGGCGTCGCCGTCCTGATCATCACCTGCCCCTGCGCGCTGGGCCTGGCCGTGCCGGTGGCGCAGGTGGTCGCCAGCGGATCGCTGATGCGCGCCGGGATCATGGTGAAGGATGGCTCTGCGCTGGAACGCCTCGCCACGGTGGATCGCGCGCTGCTCGACAAGACCGGCACGCTCACGCTCGGCCGCCCGGTGCCCGATGCGGCGGCGCTCGCGGCGCTTCCTGCGGAGGTCGCGGCGATCGCTCTGGCCCTCGCCTCGCACAGCCGGCACCCGCTTTCGCGGGCGCTGGCGGGTGCTCTCGCGGCGGCAGGCGTCAAGGCGGCCGAACTCCAGTTGGTCGAGGAACGCCCCGGCGAAGGCGTCTTCGCCCGCTGGGGCACGCACCATGTGGCCTTGCGCCGGCCGGACAGCGCCAGCGGCACCGCCGCCACGCTGGAAATCATTGGGGAACCGGTCTGGCTGATCCCCTTCGCCGATCGGCTCAGGCCGGACGCGATAGATGCGCTCGCCGGGCTGCAGCGCCTCGGCGTCAAATGCTCGATCCTCTCGGGCGACAATGCCGCGGCGGTGGCGGATGTGGCGCGGACCACCGGCCTCACCGCCCAGGCCAGCGCGTCGCCTGCCGACAAGCAGGACGCGATCAACCGGCTGCGCAAGGCCGGGCGCCGCGTGCTGATGGTGGGCGACGGGCTCAACGATGGCCCCGCCCTCGCCGCCGCCGATGCTTCCATCGCGCCCGGCACGGCGAGCGAAGTGGGGCTGCAGGCGGCCGATCTGGTGTTCGTGCAGGATTCGCTCCTCGCCCTGCCTCGCTCCGTCCGCGCCGCGCGCGCCACGATGCGGGTGGTGCGGCAGAATTTCGCGCTCGCTATCGCCTATAACGCCTGCGCAGTGCCGCTCGCGCTTGCGGGTCTCGTCACGCCGCTGATCGCGGCGATCGCCATGTCGGCCAGCTCGCTGCTGGTGATCGCCAATTCGCTGCGCCTTGCGCGGGCAGCACGATGACGGGGCTGCTGTTCCTGATCCCGGTGGCGCTGCTGCTCGGCGGGCTCGGCCTCGCCGGGTTCTTCTGGGCGCTGCGTGACGGGCAGTTCGAGGATCCCGACGGCGCCGCCGCCCGCATTCTGATCGAGGAGGAAGAGCGATGACGCTGGACCTTTCGCTGTTCGCGGCCATCGCATTGCTCCCCGCCATGGTCGGGCCGGTGGCGAGCGAGCATGGTGCCGGCGCGCTTAGCCTCTCGCTGTGCCGGGGCGGCGTCGTCTCGCTGCCGCTGCAGGATGGCCCGCCCGCGACGCCCGCCTCCCAACCCTGCTGCGCCAAGGGGTGCCACGGCTCCAGCAGGCGCAAACGCGCGGGCGGCCCGGAAGAGTGACCGCAAGGGAGCACAAAACGCCCTTTTGCCCCCACGACCACTATTGATCTTTATTCTCAATTGCAGCATTGGCCGGAACTTCAGGGATCAGCCGGCAGCGTGATGAAGACCGATTTTGACGAGATACATCCGGCGAAGGCATCGCCGCCGCGGCAGGTGAAGCCGCGCAAGACCGGCATGTCCGCGTTCTGGAAGCGCCAGTTCCATACCTGGCACTGGATGAGCAGCGCGATCTGCCTGGTCGGCATGGTGCTGTTCGCCGTCACCGGCATCACGCTGAACCACGCTGGCGACATCGAAGCGGAGCCAGCCATCGCCACGCGCGAGGCGATCATGCCCGGCAGCGTCCTGCGCACCCTCGAATCCATGCCCACCGCCGCGCCCAGCGGCACGCCCCCCGCGCCCGTGCCAGCCCCGGTGGCGGACTGGCTGGCTGGTGAGTTCGGCATTTCCACCGCCGGGCGGGTGCCCGAATGGAGCGAGCTGGAGCTCTACATCCCCCTGCCCCGCCCCGGCGGTGACGGCTGGGTCGCCGTGGACCGCACCACGGGTGACGTGACCTACGAGAAGACCGACCGCGGCTGGATCGCCTATCTCAACGATCTGCACAAAGGGCGGGACACCGGCACCGCCTGGGCCTGGTTCATCGACATCTTCGCCGTCGCCTGCGTCGTGTTCTGCGTCACCGGCCTGCTGCTGCTGCAGATCCACGCGCGCAAGCGCCGCTCCACCTGGCCGATCGTGGGCGCGGGGGTGGTGATCCCGCTCTTCCTCCTGATCTTCCTCATGCATTGAGCCGCAAAGGACACATGATGCGCAATCCTGCCCTTTTCGCCGCGACCGGCATTGCCGCCAGCGGTGCGCTGGCCGCCCCCGCCCATGCGGGAGAGCTGGCCGTCACGCTGGAAATCCCCCGCCTGCGCGTGGCGGAATATCACAATCCCTATGTCGCCATCTGGATCGAGGACCAGGCCGGCAAGGTCGTGTCCAATCTCGACGTCTGGTACGATGTCGACCTGAAGGGCAAGGACAAGGGCGACAAGTGGCTGTCCGACCTGCGCCTGTGGTGGCGCCGCGCCGGCCGCTCGCTCACCATGCCGGTGAACGGCGTCACCGGCCCCACGCAGGCGCCCGGCCGCTACGATCTCAAGTTCGTCGAAGGCAAAGGCCCGCTGAAGAAGCTGGCGCCCGGCTCTTATAATCTGCGCGTGGAAGCGGCGCGCGAAGTGGGCGGGCGCGAAGTCGTGACCGTTCCCTTCCAGTGGCCGCCCGCCGGCAGCAAGAGCGCCAGCGCCACCGGAAAGACCGAACTCGGCGCCGTGCGCCTCACCATCAAGCCCTGATCCTTTACCCGAGGGGAGATACCGCCATGTTCATCAAGCCCAGCCTCTTCGCCGCCGGCCTCGCGCTCGGCCTCGCCGCATTCATGCCCGGAAAGGCGGAGGCGCATCGCCGCTGGCTGCTGCCGACGATGACGACCTATTCCGGCGACAGTGCCATCGCCAGCGTGGACGCCGCCGCATCGAACGAACTGTTCCTGTTCGAACACAATGCGCTGGGGCTGGACGATCTCACGATCACCGGGCCGGACGGGAAGCCGGTGGATCCCGCGATCATCGGCAAGGGCCGCTATCGCAGCGCCTTCGAAGTGCCGCTGAACGAGCAGGGCACCTACCGCATCGCGGTGGTGATGGACGGGCTTTCCGGCATGTACGAACTCAATGGGCAGCGGCACCGCTTCCGCGGCGGCGCCGATCAGGTGCCCGCCGGCGCCACCAATGTGCGCGTCATGAACAACGCCCAGCGGATCGAGACCTTCGTGACGCTGGGCGCACCGAGCGAGACGGCGCTGGCCCCTACCGGCAAGGGGCTGGAGATGGTCCCTGTGACCCATCCCAACGATCTGCTGGCGGGTGAGCCCGCGCAGATGCGCTTCCTGATGGACGGCAAGCCGGCCGCGAATATGGAGGTGGAGTTCGTGGAAGGCGGCACGCGCTGGCGCGACGATCCCGGTATCAAGACACTGAAAACCGATGCTGACGGCATGGTGACGTTCTCCGCCGACGAACCCGGCATGTATTATATCGAAGCCTCGCAAAGCGGCGGCGAAGCGCAGGGCGACACGCCGGCGCGGCGCGCGTCCTACACCGCCGTGCTGGAATTCATGCGGCTTTGAACGCGCAGTCCGGCCCTTTCGGCGAGACGGGCGAAGTGGCCGAACTGCTGCTTCCGCCCGACATCGCCCCTGACAGCATCCGCCCCGTTCCGGCCGGGCGGATGCTGACCATGGGCGGCGAGACGATGGGCACCGGCTGGCGCCTGTCGGCCGTCGCGCCGAAGGGTTTGGACGAACCACGCATCAGAACCTCGCTGGATGGGGTGTTCCAGGCGGTGATCCGCCAGATGAGCCAGTGGGAGCCGGATTCTGAGCTCAGCCGCTTCAACCGCGGTGCGCCGGGCAGCACGCATCCCATTTCGCCGCAATTCCGCATCGTGCTGGACCAGGCCATGAAGATCGCCCGCATGAGCGACGGGGCCTTCGATCCCGCGCTGGGCGATGCAAGCGAGCTATGGGGCTTCGGCGCCTCCCCCGCCCCGACAGTGCCGCCCGCCGAGAGCGGCGGCAATTCCGCGCCGCGCTGGCAGGCGATCACCTTTTCCGCCGCGCAGGAGCTGTTCCAGCCGGGCGGATTGCGGCTCGACCTTTCGGGTATCGCCAAGGGCTTTGCGGTGGACATGGCGCTGGCGCAATTGCGGCGCAGCGGGGTGGAGAACGCGCTGCTGGAAATCGGCGGCGAACTGGGCGCGATCGGCCTGCGAGAGGACGGGATGCCCTGGTGGGTGGATGTGGAAACGCCTCCCGGCTCCGACGCGCCGCATGCGCGCATTGGGCTGACCGGCTGGTCCGTTGCCACCTCGGGCCATTACCACCGCCGCCGGGAGGCTGGGGGCGAGAGCTGGTCCCACACCTTGGATCCGGAGAGCGGGCGGCCGATCGGGGACCAGATCCTTGCCGTCACCGTGCTCGACCGGCTGTGCATGGCCGCCGATGCCCTGGCGACCGCCATCATGGTACTGGGCCCAGACGCCGGGATGATGTTCGCCGAATGGAACGACATCCCTGCTCGCATCGTCACCGCCGAAGCCACCCACACCACCACTCGCTGGCGCAGCTGGCTGAATTGAGAATAGTGCCATGATGAAGATCGAAAGCGTGATCGACAAGGCCGAGGTCGCCCGTTTCCGCGAGATCATCGACGCCGGCCCGTGGGTGGACGGCAACGAAACCTCCGGCCACCAGTCGCGGCTTGCCAAGCGCAATCGCCAGCTGAAGCAGAATTGCGATGCGGCGGCGGAGGCCGGGCAGATGGTGCTGAACGCCATCGGCCGCACGCCCGAATTCATCGCCGCGGCGCTGCCGCTCAAGGTCTTCCCGCCGCTGTTCAACCGTTACGAAGGCGGCGAAACCTTCGGCAATCACGTCGACAATTCGGTGCGGCAGGTGAAAGGCACGGACTTCCGCATCCGCAGCGATCTGTCCTGCACGCTGTTCCTGGCCGAGCCGGAGGATTACGAGGGCGGCGAACTGGTGGTGGAGGATCTGTTCGGCGAACACCGGGTGAAGCTCGCCGCGGGCGATCTCGTGCTCTATCCCGCATCCAGCCTGCACCGCGTCGAACCGGTCACGCAAGGGGCGCGCGTCGCCAGTTTCTTCTGGCTGCAAAGCATGGTGCGCGACAATGGCGAGCGCGAGCAATTGTATCGGCTGGACCGCACCATCCGCACCCTCAGCGAAGAGCGCGGCGGCACGGATGAAGCGGTTCTGGAGCTTACCAATCTCTATCACAACCTGATGCGCCGCTGGGCCGACGCCTGAGCCACGCCCCCCGGCAACGCGCATAAATCTGCGAGTTTCCCTCCGTACTGCGATTAAGTCTCATTAGAGTTGACTTATTGCGAGCGATTCGTGATAGCGCGCCGCGAAGTCGCAAGGACACTCAGGAGGGTAATAATGAGGAAGACAAGCAAGGCGCGCGGCGCCGCCGGCAGTTTCGTGGCATTGAGCTGCGTCGGCTTTATCGCCAGCGCGCCGGCCATGGCGCAGGACCGGCAGGAGCCGACCCGTCTGGAAGGCGTCACCGTTACTGACGAGGCCGCGACGGAGGAATACAAGGTGCAGGAACTCTCCTCCCCCAAGGCCACCGCGCCCATCCTCGACACCCCGCGCATCGTGAATGTCATCACCGACAAGGTGCTGCAGGATACCGCCTCCTTCACCCTCACCGACGCGCTGCGCACTGTCGCCGGCATCACCCTGGGCGCCGGTGAAGGCGGCGTGGCGAGCGCCGACATCCCCTTCATCCGCGGCGTGGATGCCACTGGCGACGTGTTCGTCGATGGCGTGCGCGATGTCGGCTCGCAGACGCGGGAAAGCTTCGCGCTGGAATCGATCGAAGTGTCCAAGGGCCCGAGCAGCGCCTTCGGCGGCCGCGGCGCTGCGGGCGGCGCGATCAACCTCGTCACCAAGGTGGCACGCCAGGGCAATTTCGGCAGCGTGCAGGTCACGGGCGGCACGTCCGACCTGATCCGCGTGGTCGGCGATGTGAACCAGGAATTGGGCAGTGGCTTCGCCGTGCGCGTGGTCGGCATGTACCACGATTCCAAGGTCGCCGGGCGCGACGAGGTGCATGACGATCGCTGGGGCGTGGCACCCTCGATCAGCTATGGCGCAGGCGGGCCGATCACCGTCTCGCTCGACTATTATCACTACGAAACCGACGCCATGCCCGATTACGGCCTGCCGCTCACCTCGCGCGGCCAGTTGCCCGGCGGTGTGCGCGAACCGGCCGATGTCGATGCGGACAATTTCTACGGCCTGCTGTCGCGCGATTTCCAGAAGACCAAGATCGACGCCGGCACGCTGCAGGTGAAGGCCGCCCTGGGCAGCGGCATCACCCTGTCCAACACCACTCGCTACAGCGACAGCAGCAACAATTATATCGTCACCAACCCGGACGACAGCGCCGGCAATGTCGCCAATGGCTATGTGTGGCGCAACACCAAGAGCCGCAATTCGCAGAGCGATGGCTGGGTGAGCAACACCAATCTCGGCGCCGTTTTCGATACGGGCGCCGCGACGCACAGCCTGGCTGCCGGCTTCGAATTCAACGACATCGACTCGACCAACCGAAACTACACGGTGGCCACCGGCAACTATCGCTTCACCGGTCCGGGCACGGGCTGCAACGACGTGGCGCTGGGCAGTTACAACTGCACCACGCTGGCTAATCCGAACCCCCACGATCCGTGGGCCGGTTCGGTGACGCCGAGCGCCACGCCGTCCAGCGCCAGCGGGCGGGAATACAGCCTCTATCTGTTCGACACGATCAACATCAGCGATCTCTTCGTCCTCAACGGCGGCGTGCGCTGGACGGATTACGAGGCGACGGCGACGGGCGTCAGCGGCGGCACACCCTATGAAGTCTCCAACCGCAGCAAGTTCTGGTCCTATCAGGGCGGCGCCATCGTGAAGCCCACGGAGACCTCCAGCGTCTATATCTCCTATGCCAATTCCAAGACGCCTCCGGGCACAACGATCGGCGAAGGCGCGGAGAATCTCAGCGGCACCAATGATTTCTACGAGCCGAGCCCGATGGAGAACTGGGAAGCCGGCGCCAAGACGGAGCTGTTCCAGGGCAATCTGCTGCTGACCGGCGCGATCTTCCAGATCGACCGCGGCAACATCATCGACCGCGATCCGATGGCCACCAATCCCGAAATCATCCAATCCGCCCGCATCAAGGGTTTCGAACTGGGTGCCAGCGGTCGGGCCGGCCCGGTGTCCATGCTGGTGGGATACACCTATCTCGACAGCGAAGTGCGCGACGGCACGGGCAACGCCCTGCCCCAGACGTCGAAGCACAATGTCGCGGCGACGGTGGATTGGCAGGTCACCCCGCAGTTCGGCATCGGTGGCGGGGCCTATGGCGCGTCGAAGCGCTATGCAGACAGCGCAAATCTCGTGTCTGCGCCCGGATATGTGCGGTTTGACGCCCATGCGAGCTACGACATCAACGAGAACTTCGCGGTGCGGGTGAATGTGAACAACGTGACCGACAAGCGCTACATCGCCAAGCTGCGCAATCCGCACTTCGCCACGCCCGCCGCCGGGCGGCAGGCCTTGGTCACGCTGACCGCGCGTTATTGAGGCTTGTCAATTCGCCCGCGAAGGATAAGGCGCAAATGAAACTGACTTGCAGCATCAAGCATGAGAGCCGATGATGAGAGTCATGCATTTGGATGCCTTCGCGGGCGACAGCTTTGAAGACCAGGCGCCCGCCGGGGGAGGCCGCGATGCGGCCCCTGCGGCGGGCGTTCGCCTGGTTGCGCCTGCACCGCTGGCCGAATCGCGCCGTGCCGGCGGTTCCGCCTATGGCGAGGCCGCCCGCCCCCGCTGGACAGTGTTGGGCGCGATCGTGCTGTTCCATGTGCTGGCGATCGCCGCGCTGGCGACCGCCCGCTACCAGGCCAATCTCAACGAACACCAACAGCGGCTGACCACCTTCTCCGTCACGCCGCCGCCACCCCCTCCCCCGCCATCAGAGCCGCTTCCCGCGGACCCGGTGGTTCAGGCAGCCGCCCCGGTTGTGGCGCCGGCTCCGCCGCTCGAACTCCCGCGTCCGGCGCAGATCGCCGCGGTGCCGGTGGAAATGGCCGCGCGCACCACGGCTGTGGCCCCGCTGGCGGTGGCGCCGCCCGCGCCCCCGGCCGCTCCTGCGCAGGCGGTGTCGGCACCGGTGGTGCCGCCGGATTTCAACGCCGCCCAGCTCAACAATCCCAAGCCCGCCTATCCCTTCCTCTCCAAGCGCGCGCACGAAGAAGGCGTGGTGTGGCTCAAGGTGCTCGTCGGTGCCGATGGCACGGCCAAGCAGGTGCAATTGTCCGAAACCAGCGGGTTCGGCCGGCTTGACGAGGCGGCGGCGAAGACGGTCCGCCGGTGGCGCTTCGTGCCCGCCAGCCAGGCCGGCCAGCCGCGCGAGGCCTGGGTGCTGGTGCCGATCACCTTCGCGCTCGGCTGATTCGCGCCCTGCTCCATCCGCCCAATTGCCTTGCCGCGCCTGCGGGCGCTAGATGGGCCAAAAGGGGAGGATCACATGACAGCGCCGCCTGTTCGCCTGAATTTCTTCAAGCTCAATGTCCCGGCGATTCAGCCTGCGCTTGCCTTCTGGCGGGAGGCCTTCGGCTTTGCCGTGGTCCAGACCTTCGATGAAGACGGCTTTATCGAACATATCATGGCGCTGCCGGGTCAGGAGGCCGGGCCGAACCTGCTGCTGGTGCAAAGCAAGGACGGGCGCGAGGTCAATATCGGCAGCGGCCATGGCCCGGTGGGGCTGGTGTGCGCGGATATTGCCGCCAGCTTTGACCATGCCCTGCAGCACGGCGCGGTGAAGCTGACGGAAATCTTCCCGGTCGGCCCGGTGCAGGTGGCGATGATCGCCAGCCCCGAAGGCCATCAGATCGAGTTGATCGAGTTGCCCGCAGGCTGAGTTGGCCGGGGCGGGCGATTGCGCGCCCGCCCCGGCCCCCGCTCAGAACTCCTTGCGGACCGTCACCGACCATTCGCGCGGCCGGCCCGGATTGCCCGTAACCACGCCGAAGCTGCCGATATTCTCGGCCTTGCCGGTGTAGTAGAACTTGTCGAAGATGTTGGTGACTGCGGCGCTCAGCGACCAGTCGCCCTGCGGGCTGTCATAGGTCAGCCGGCCGTTGAACAGGCTATAGCCGTTGATGAGGTTATAGGGATTGTTGATCGAGTTGTAGTAGAAGTCCGAGCGGTAGGACCAGTCCAGCCGGGGCGTGATGCGCGATCCGCCGGCCATTTCCACCGCATACTGCACGCCGGCGGAGACCTGCCATTTGCTGATGAAGGGCGCGATCATGTCCTTCGTCACCAGCGTCGCGGGGTTGGTGATCTCGGTGTAATCGAAATCGAGATAGCCGATCGATCCGTCGATCTGGAAGCCGTCCACCGGCTCCACGAAGGTTTCGAGCTCGAAGCCGAAGATCTCCGCATCACCCGCGTTGCTGGGCACCGAGCAGGAGAGCACGACGCTGTCCGGGCACTGATAGCGGATCAGCTGGATATCGCTGTAGTCGTTGAGGAAGACGGCACCGTTCAGCCGCATCCGGCGATCGAACAGCTGCGACTTGAAGCCGCCTTCGTAAGTGGTCAGCTTCTCCGGCCCGAAGGTCCGCACCTGATCCGCCGCGGAGGGGCGCGGGTTGATGCCGCCGCCCTTGAAGCCGGTGGAAACCTGCGCATAGACCATCAAATCGTCGGCCAGTTCGTAATTCACGCCGATGCGATAATCCAGGCGGTCACCCGTGAAGGTGCCTTCCAGACCGCTGAGGCCGGCGACGAGGAAATTGGGTGTCAGCGGCACGCCGGACGGCTCCGTCCCGTCGAGGTTGAGCCGCTGATAGTTGTAGGTCTTCTTGTCATCCGTATACCGAAGGCCGCCCACCAGATTGAGCCGATCGGTCAGGTGCACTTCCAGATGGCCGAAGGCCGAAACGCTGCGGTTGGAAACATTGTCGTCCTGATAGAAATCGAACAGCAGCGTGGGGATCTGGTTGCGACCATAAACGCGATCGCTCGCATCGTAATAGAAGCCGCCGACCGTGGCATCGATCAGCCCGTCGCCGAACTGGCCGGACAGCCGCAGCTCCTGCGTGAACTGCGCGTGCTTGAAGGTGAACTGCTGCAACAGGATGGCCAGCGGAGAACCGTCCACATCGATGCCGCTGGTGCCCTTCGCATGGCGATAGCCGGTGATGGAAGTCAGCTTCAGATCGGGCGAAAGTTCGTAATCGATCGTGCCGCTCAAGCCCCAGCTGTCGGCCGTTGCGCGCGGCGGCGCGGAGAAGCCGCCCGGTGTAATCTGCGTGGGGAAGCCGAAGTTCGTCGTGTAATTGCCGCCCGTGCTGTAGGTCGCATAGGTGGTGTAGCTTTCCGGCCCGGTGATGAAGCGGCCATCGAACGGCACGCCGCCCGTGGGATCGGCAGCGTCATAGCTGCGGACCGAGGGATTGCCCGCATAGAGCAGCTTGGTGGCCACGATCTCCGAATTGTCGGTCGCGTAATCGCCGCGCAGGTTGATCTCCAGCGGGGAGTTCTCGGGGGCGTAGCGCAGCGCCAGCCGCACCGCCTGCAGATCGCGTCCGCCTTCGGTGCCCAGCACGCAATCCTCGCCCGCGCCGCCGCTGCGCGGCACGCCGCTGGTCGGGTTCACGCAGCCATAATCGAGCCGCTTCATATAGCCGTCGGAGGTCTTGGAGACGCCGGAGATGCGGGCGAACAGATCCTTCGTCAGCGCGAAGTCGGCGCTGGCGCGGATGTCCAGCCGGTCGAACCGGCCATAGGTGCCCTCCACGAAGCCATCGCCGCTGCCGTCCGGCTTCTCGGTATAGAGCTTGATCGCGCCGCCCACGGAGTTCTTGCCGGCGAGCGTGCCCTGCGGCCCGCGCAGCACCTCCACCCGGTCCAGATCGGTGAGGTCCATCACCGCGCCGAAGGTGGTGCCGTAATAGATATCGTCGATGTAGACGCCAACGCCCGGTTCCAGCGCGAAGCTGGCGTCGGCCTGGCCGATGCCGCGAATGAAGGCGGCAATGGAATTGCCCTGCAGGCCGGTGGCCGGCTCCAGCGCCACGTTGGGCGCGAAATCGCCGAGGTCGGTCACCGAGGTCTGGCCGCGCGCTTCCAGCGTGGCCGCGTCCATGGCGGTGATGGCGATGGGCGTATCCTGCAGGTTCTGTTCGCGGAACTGCGCCGTCACCACGATGGAATTGCCCTGATAGGTGCCGGCGGCAGGCTCCGCAGGTGCGGCTTCATCCTGCGCAAGCGCGGGCATGGCATGGATCAGCGCGACTGCAGCAACCCCCGCTGCGCAGACGGAACTCAGGCGACGATGCGAATACATAGAGCTCTCCCAAACTCACCCCTGACGGGCTTTGGGCGATTGCTACGGTCAGACCCTGCGGCTAGGCAAGCGGAAACTTAACGAACGTTACGATGTCGTAACGATCGTGACGATTAAGCAACGCTCGCCGCTCTCAGGAAACCGGCACCTCTGGCTGTGGGTGGTGAGGCACCAGCACCATCGTATTCCCCTCCACTCGCCAGGATGCCAGCCGGCCGAGGAAGTTCATGCCGATGACATTGGTGGTGCCGAGGCCGGGCGCGATGATGGCATCCAGCCCCCGCGCAGCGATATTGCCGAAACGCAGCTCGTCGATCGCCGTGAGATCCGCCGCCACCGCGCCATTGGCCGTCTGCATCCGCACCGGCAGGCCGCCCGGGCGCGGCTCCAGCCCGGCCTCGGCCGCCGTCTGCGTGGACACCGCGGTCAGCGTGGCGCCGGTATCGACGAGGAAATTGGCCGGATGCCCGTTCACGTCCGCGCGCAGCCAGAAGTGCCCGTCACGCGCCAGGCGGATGCGCGTTTCGCCGCCTTCCACCACCTGTTCCGGCAGGCCGATCTCCGGCACCGCCAGATCGAAGCGCGGGTCCATCCGCGAAACCTGCAGCACCACCAGCAGCAGCACGCCCACCAGCCCCAGCGTGCTGACCATGCGCAGCAGGCGGCCGAGCGCCGGCACATAGCGCATCAGCAGCGCGCCCAAGATGCCCAGCAACATCGCCGCCACCGCCGCAATCAGCAGCCCCGACTGGGGCAGTTCCTGCAGGCTGTGCGAAATTTGATCCCAGACGGGTGCCAGATTCATGCTGGCGATATAGGCGGCCCCGCCTGATTTTTCGATGACCGAAGTCAATCGGCGTGCGGCGGGTGGCCGATGCAGGGCTGCTCCGCCGTCACCAGCCCTTCCGGCCAGTCGAGCAGCTTCGCCGCGGCGGCATAGGTCGATTGCAGGAACTCCTGCAGCACCGTCTCCGGCTCGGCCGCTTCGCTGACGGCGCGATAGGGCAGCAGGAACTCACCCAGCGGCGCATGCCAGAAGGCCTGCGGCGGGCGCAGCGGCTGTTCGCCCAGCCCCGCTGGCACGGGATAGGCATAGGCGTAGAAGGCCGCCTCGTCATAGCCGCCACCGCCGGGCCAGAAGCCCGCGCTGATCACTTCCTGGCTATAGGCCTCCCGCGTCACCGCATCGGGCAGCGCGGGAATGCCCCCGGGATGCTCCGGCGCCGCACGCCCCGAAAAGCGCGTGATCGCCAGATCGAAGCTGCCCCAGAACAGATGGCTGGGCGAGGATTTGCCGCGATAGAGCGAGCGGAAGGCGGTGAAGCAGCGATCTGCCTGCAGTAACGCGCCGTGCAGCCGCCGCGCCGCTTCGCCATTCCATGGGCGCGGCGCATGATCCTGTGCGAAGGGCACAGGATCGGGCGTTTCATTCGGCCCGCCCCATAGCGGCGCTGGCAGGCCGAGGCTGCCGAGCAGCGCGGTCAGTTCCCCATGCACTTCGGCCACGCTCTTGCCCACCACCGGCAGTTCGGCACTGTCGCCATTGTCGCAGGCAAGGCGGATGCGCCCGCGCAGGAAATCGAATTCGGCGGTGAAATGCCGCCCGCCCGCCGGAAGGCTGCGGGTGATCGCCCCGCAGGGGGTCATCCGCAAGGCCACGTGCCAGCCGTGGTTGAGCCAGGGATGCAGCCGCACGGGCAGCTTGCCCAGCAGTTGCAGCAATGCGTGGATCGTCTCGATCGTCGGCCGGTCCACCGCGTAATCGAGGCGCGGCCACCCGCTCACGGTGCGTTGCGCGGCCGGGTTGCACTGGCGAGCACCAGCGAGAAGCGCCCCTCGCTGTCCAGCCACCGCTCCTCCGGCGTCCAGCCGCCCGCCAGCAGCAGCGTATATTGGCTGCGCCGGTCGAACTTATGGCTGTTTTCGGTGTGGATCGTCTCGCCCTTCTCCATGGCGAAGGCGCGGCCGGAGATTTCGAAGGCAATATCCTCCTGCGCCTCCAGGTGCATTTCGATCCGGGCGAAGGTGTCGTTCCAGCGCGCGACATGGCGCAGCTTGTCCACCGGGATCGTGCCCTTCAGCTCGCGGTTCACCCGGCGGGCAAGGTTCAGGTTGAATTCGGCGGTGACGCCCTGCGCATCGTCATAGGCCGCGATCAGCACCTGCGGATCCTTGATCAGATCCATGCCGATCAGCAGCATCGAGCTTTCGCCCAGCGTCTGGCGCATGGATCGCAGCAGATCCACCGCCGTACGGGCCACCATATTGCCGATGGTGGAGCCCGGGAAGAAGCCCAGCTTGGGCAGGTCTTCCACTTCGTCCGGCAGGGTCACCGGCTTCATGAAATCGGCCTCCACCGGATAGACCGGCAGGCCGGGGAACTTGGCCGAAAGGTCGCGCGCCGCCGCGCGCAGGAAATCGCCCGCAATATCCAGTGGCACATAGGCGGCCGGATCGATCGCGCCCAGCAACAGCGGCGTCTTGACCGACGAGCCGGAGCCGAATTCCACCACCGCCCGGCCGGGGCCGATCAGCCGGGCAAAATCCGCCTGCCGATGCTCGAGGATTTGCCGCTCCGACCGGGTGGGATAATATTCCGGCAGGGCCGTGATATCCTCGAACAATTGCGATCCGGCGTCGTCATAGAGCCAGCGCGCCGGGATCGCCTTGGGCCATTGCGACAGGCCTTCCAGCACATCGGCGCGGAAGGCCTTGTCCACCCCGCGCTCATCCAGTTCGACCAGGGCAATGCCGGAAGCAGCCATCAGACGTCCTTCGCCAGACGCAGGCCGGTGAACTGCCAGCGCTGCTGCGGATAGAAGAAATTGCGATAGGAAGCGCGCGAATGGCCGCGCACCGTGGCGCAGCTGGCGCCCTTGAGCACCCACTGCCCGGCCATGAACTTGCCGTTATACTCGCCCACCGCTCCTTCCGCCGGGGCGAAGCGGGGATAGGGAAGATAGGCGGAGCGGGTGAATTGCCAGCAATCGCCGAACAGATCATGCCCGCCGCGCGGCAGCGGCGGCGCTGCGGCGTCCAGCTGGTTGCCGCCTGCGGGATCATGCGCCGGTTCGGCGGACTCGCCCTGCCCGCGCGCCACCGCTTCCCATTCGAATTCGGTCGGCAGGCGCGCGCCCGCCCAGCTGGCGAAGGCATCCGCCTCGTAATAGGAGATGTGCGTCACCGGCGCCGCCGGATCGCGCGCTTCCCAGCCGCAATGGGTGAAGGCCTCATCGCCCCGCCAATAGAGCGGCGCCTCGATCCCGCGGCGCTTCACCCAGGCCCAGCCGTCGGAGAGCCACAGCGCCGCCGTGCGATAGCCGCCGTCGGCGATGAATTCCGCCCATTCGCCATTGGTCACCAGCGTGCTGCGCAGCGCGAAGGGTTCCAGCAGCACGCGATGCGCGGGGCCTTCGTTGTCGAAGGCGAAGCCCTCTTCCTGATGGCCGATACGGGCGATGCCGCCGGGGTGGGCAAGCCATTCCGGCTGGTCGGCCCGCAGCAGCGGCGCACCCGCGTGGCGCCCGCGCCACATGGCGGGGCCGAGCGGGTTCTTACTCAGCGCGTGCTTGATGTCGGTCAGCAGCAATTCCTGATGCTGCTGTTCATGCGCGATGCCGAGTTCGATCAGCCCTGCCAGTGCCGGATCACCCAGCAGCGGCTCCATCGCCGCATCCACATATTCGCGCCAGTCATGCACTTCATCGAGCGAGGGGCGGGAGATCAGCCCGCGCTGGTCACGCGCGATGCGGGCGCCCTCCGCCTCGTAATAGGAATTGAACAGGAAGGGCCAGCGATCCTCATACAGGCGATAGCCTGGCAGGTGATCGCGCAGCAGGAAGGTTTCGAAGAACCAGGTGGTGTGCGCCAGATGCCATTTCGCCGGGGAGGCATCGGGCATGGACTGCACCGTCGCGTCCGCTTCGGACAGGGGCTCGGCCAGCGCGGTGCTGAGCCGGCGAGTGGCGGCGAAACGCTGCGCCAATGTAGGCTTGGCTGCATCGTCCGCGCCGTGGCGGGCCTGCTGAGAAGCGATAGCGCGTGTCCTCCCTTGCCGTCCTGATATGGCGAACGGTCGTGACAGCTTAAAGCGCAATCGAAAAAGATGTTCCCTTTTGAAGGGAACCACGGCGCCCTGCCGCCGGACTGGATTCCCGCCTTCGCGGGAATGACGAGGGTGAGGGTGAGTTCGGCATCGCCCAGTCCTCAATCAATTAGTTTCGTCATTCCCGCGCAGGCGGGAATCCAGTCCGGCGTCGGCAGCTCACGCGCGTCATCCCCGCCTGCGCGGGGATGACGACGGTGGTGGGAAATGCCCGCCCCTTCCGCATGTCCTACACCCCACCGCTTCGCTACGCCGACGGAGCTCTTTCCACCGTGAATTCCGGCCTCAGGCGCAGCGAAGGCACGCCCTCATGCGGGCCCAGCTTTTCCGCCAATGAACCCTGTTCCACGGCGTTCCAAGCGTTGCTGCGCGATGAATTGAGTGGAGCGGGAAAGCGGGCGTGGCGAGGGCCGCGCTGGATTCCCGCCTGCGCGGGAATGACGAAAAGGGGGGTATTCCCGCTGCGGGGGAATAACCAAGCAGGGGGCAGCGGGCCACTCCCCCCGCTCGTCCTGAGCCTGTCGAAGGACGCGCGCTACGGCCGCACTAAAATCGGAAACGAGGCGGAAGCCCAGCCCCCGCCCCGCTGTGCGCACCAGTCGCTCGCCGGCCGCCCCCTACAGGGCAGCCGGCAGCACGAAAATCAGGCGGCGTCCTTGTGCCGTTCCTGCACTTCGAGATTGAGCATCTCGGCCAGCAGGAAGGCGAGTTCCAGCGACTGCGCGGCATTGAGCCGGGGATCGCAATGGGTGCGATAGCGGTCGGCCAGCGCCTCGTCGGTGATCGCCACCGCGCCGCCGGTGCATTCGGTCACGTCCTGCCCGGTCATTTCGATATGCACGCCGCCGGCATGGGTGCCTTCGGCGCGATGAACGGCGAAGAAGCCCTTCACCTCGGACAGGATGCGGTCGAACGGGCGCGTCTTCAGGCCGCTTTCGGCCTTGATGACATTGCCGTGCATCGGGTCGCAGCTCCACACCACCGGATGGCCTTCGCGCTTCACCGCGCGCACCAGCCGGGGCAGGCCCGCTTCCACCTTGTCATGCCCGAAGCGGCTGATCAGCGTCATCCGCCCCGGCTCGCGGCCCGGGTTCAGCGTGTCGAGCATCCGCAGCAGCGCATCGGGCTCCAGGCTGGGGCCGCATTTCATGCCGATCGGATTGCCCACGCCGCGCAGGAATTCCACATGCGCGCTGCCATCGAAGCGCGTGCGATCGCCGATCCACAGCATGTGGGCGCTGGTGTCATACCAGTCGCCGGTGAGCGAATCCTGCCGGGTCAGCGCCTCCTCGTACTGCAGCAGCAGCGCCTCGTGGCTGGTGTAGAACGGCGCGCTCTTCAGCTGCGGGGTGTTTTCCGGATCGATGCCGCAGGCTTCCATGAAGTCCAGCGCCTCGCCGATGCGGTCGGCGATGTCGCTGAAGCGGTCCGCCCAGGGGCTGCGGCCCATGAAATCGAGCGTCCAGTTGTGCACCTGGCGCAGATTGGCATAGCCGCCGCCGGCAAAGGCACGCAGCAGGTTCAGCGTCGCGGCCGACTGGCTGTAGGCGCGGATCATCCGCTGCGGATCGTTGCGGCGGTCGGCCTCGTTGAAATCGATGCCGTTGATGATGTCGCCCAGATAGCTCGGCAGGGTGAGATCGCCCTGCGTCTCCGTCGGCGCGCTGCGCGGCTTGGCGAACTGGCCCGCCATGCGGCCCACCTTCACCACCGGCATCTTGCTGGCGAAGATCATCACCGCCGCCATCTGCAGCAGCACGCGGAAGGTATCGCGGATGTTGTTCGGGTGGAATTCCGCGAAGCTTTCCGCGCAATCCCCGCCCTGCAGCAGGAAACCGCGGCCATGGCACACTTCCGCCAGTTCCGCCTTCAGCGCGCGCGCCTCGCCCGCAAAGACGAGCGGCGGATAATTGGCGAGCGTGCGCTCCGCCGCCTCCAGCGCCTCTGCGTCTTCATAGGCGGGGAGATGCTTCGCCTCGAAGCTCTTCCAGCCCTGCGGGGTCCAATTCTGTGCCACGTCAAAAATCCAGCTTACGGATGGGGATGTGCGGATAAGGGCGGAGCCCCTACTCCCGCAGGCGCCGCCGCGCAAATGTTACATCGGTTATCGCTTTGGCGCCACCCGCGCGGGGGCGGGCGCCAGCGATCGGGAAGGGCCGATCAGGGGGCGGCGGCGGCTTCCGTCCCCTTCGGCATCACCGCCATCCGCCAGCCGCCATGCGCCGCGAGATAGCGTGCTGCCAGCGCCTTGATCTCCTCCGGCGTGGTCTGGGTGTAATCGGCCACGATGCTGCCCAGCTTGTCTACCCGGTTGGGGTCGAAGCTCGCCCCCTGCAGCTGGTTCAGCCAGAAGGTGTGGCCCGTTTGCAGCCGGTACAGCAACTGCAGCATCGGCTCGGTCACGCGGCCCATCTCGTCCTTAGTGGGACCGGTGGCGGCAAGGTCAGTGGCGATCTTGTCCGCCGCTTCAAAGAAGGCGGGCACCTGCGTGGGCGAAAGCTGCGCCAGCGCCAGCATGCGGCCGCCATTGTCGATATCGAGCGGCCAGCCCGAGGCGACGTAAGGCGAATAGCTCGCCCCCGCCCGTTCGCGCAGCGCATCCAGCAGGCGGTTGGAGAAGATCTGCGCCAGCAGTTCCAGCTTGCGGCTTTCCGGCAGCCCGGCCGATCCGCCGCCCGTGGGCCATGCGATCAGCGCCGCTGCCTGATCCGCCTCGCCATTGTGGGTCAGCACCATCGGCTTGCTGTTGGGCGCGGGGAATTCGGCCGGGGCGGGCAGCACCGCCGGCCCTTCCATCGGCCGCGGCGCCAGCGCGCCGAAGGTGCGGGAAAGCGCCGCCACGGCCGCTTCCCGGTCGAAATCGCCGAAGATGTCGACCTCTACCGGCCCCTGCGCGAGCAGGCGTTCCCACACCGCCCGGAAGCCTTCGGGCGTGGTCGCCCGCAGCTCGTCCGGCGTCGGGGTCTTGTAGCGCGGATCGCGATCATGCAGCAGCCAGTCGAGATCGCGGTTGAGCACTCCGTTGGGATTGCCGGCATAGGAATCATAGGTCAGCAGCGCGCTGGCCTTGGCCCGTTCCAGCGGCGCCGTATCCCACCGCGGCATGGCGAGCTTGGCAGCGAAGAGATAGAGCTGGTCCGCCACATCCTCCGCCCGGGTCTGCCCCTCGAACACGAAGGTACCGTCCTCGATGCGGAAGTCGAAGCCCAGCTTGCGGCCGGTGGCGATCCGGTCCAGCTCGTCCTGCCCCAGCGCACCCTCGCCCGAGCCGACCAGCGCCATCTCGCCCAGCGCGGCATAGGCGCCTTCATCCTTGCCCACGGCCTGCCAGCCGCGGCCGAAGCGCACCCGCACCGTGGCGCGGCCGGGCTCGTTGTCCGTCGGCCACAGCAGAGCGCGCACGCCATTGGCGAAGGTGACCTTCTCCACATCGAACACGCCCAGCGGCTCGCGCGTCACCGGATCGGCCGGGACGCCCACGGGCGGAAGATCGGCGAAGCTGATCGGCGCGGCATCGCTGCGCCCGGCGCGGCTCATATCCACCGGCGCCAGCAGCGCCTGGCGCAGATCGGCCGCGGTTGCCTCCCCCGCCTCCGGCGTCAGCAGCATGGCGCGGATCACCGGGCCGGAGAACAGCTCCTGCGTATGTTCGTGAATGGCCTCGGGCGTGAAGCGATCGCGCATGGTGCGGAACACCTGCAGCACCGTTTCGGGCGAGGCCACCGCTTCGCGAATGTCCACCGCATTCACCACGTCGTCCGCCAGCTTGGAACCGGCCTGGATGCGGCTCTGCTCCACCATGTTGGCGAAGACGACGTCATATTCCGCCAGCTCGCGGTCGATCTCGTCCTGGCTCGGCGGCTCGGCCACCGCATCGGCGATCACCGCGCGGACATCGGCCAGCGCCGTCTTCCAGTCCGCAGTCAGCGGTGCGAAGGCGACATAGGTCGCATCGGCGGAGCGGCTGGTCTTCTGCTCCTCTATGGCGGCATACAGGAAGCTGCCGCCGGCCCGCGCGCGCGTTTCCAGCCGCCGGTTGATGATCGCCTCGGCGATGGCATCGATCAGCAGGCCGCGATTGTATTCGAGATTGTCCGTCACCTGATGCCAGGGACGCAGGATGGCATAGGTCAGCCCGCGCGGCTGGCCCGGTTCCACCAGCACCCGCGTTTCTCCCACGGGATTGGCTGGATCGGCGCCCTTGGGCGCATCCGGCTTGCCGAAATCGGGCTGCGGCGCGGGCTTGCCCGGCACCTTCCAGTCCGCGAAATAGCGTTCCACCAGTACCGCCAGCTGCTGCGGATCGGCATCGCCCACCACCACGATCACGGCGTTTTCCGGGCGATACCAGCGATCGTGGAAAGCCTGCACGGCGCTCGCCCTGGCGTTTTGCAGCGTCTTCGTATCGCCGATCGGGCCTCGCTCCGCCAGTCGCTGCCCGGAGAAGAACAATTGCCGCGTGGCATCGGCGATGCGCGATTCCGGCCCGGTCCGCTCGCGCCGTTCGGCCAGCACGATCGGCACCTCGGTGTCGATGTTCTTCTGGCTCAGCACCGGCTCGCGGATCATGCCGGAAAGCAGGCGGATGCTCTCGTCCAGCGTCGCCGGGCGGGCATTCGGCAGGTCCAGCTTGAACACGGTCTGCGTCGGGCTGGTGATCGCATTGGTATCATTGCCCAGGCTCGCGCCCAGTCGCTGAAAATGCGGGATCGCCTCGCCATCACCCAGATATTCCGATTCGCGGAACACCAGATGCTCGATCAGATGGGCGAAGCCCCGCTCCGCATCGGTTTCATACAGCGATCCGGCGTCGATCCGCACGCGGATGGACACCTGCCCCGGCGGCACACCGTTGTTGCGCACGGCATAACGCACCCCGTTCGGCATCTCGCCAAACAGCCAGTCGCCATCCACCGGAATGTCCGTGCCGCGATAGATCCACGGATCGTCCGGCTGGGCATAGAGCGGAATGGCCGCCTGCTCGGGCGCCACCGGCAGCGGCGCGGCCGCCTGCTGCGCAGCGGTGGGAAGCGGGGCGAGAAGAGCCAGCGGGGCAAGGAAGCGCAGGGCGCGCAGGGAGAAAGTCATGGCCCGTCAATAGGGGGGCTAGGGATGAAGGGACAGTGAATAACGCGCGTCCTTCGACAGGCTCAGGACGAGCGGGAGGGGTGATCCGCTCCACCCCTCGTCATCCCCGCGCAGGCGGGGATCCAGCGCGAAATGCGCCGCCGCCGGACTGGATTCCCGCCTGCGCGGGAATGACGAAGGAAGGGTGACGTTGGCGTGGCCACCCCACCCGCTCAGCCTGAGCCTGTCGCAGGCCACGCGCGGCCATCGCCATTCCGCCGCCCCTGCGGCCTTGCCGCGCGCGCCCGCGGCTCCTACATCCGCGGCATGTTCATCGAGACCGAAACCACGCCCAATCCCGCCACGCTGAAGTTCCTGCCGGGGCAGCAGGTGATGCCGTCCGGCACGCGCGATTTCGCGAGCCCGGAAGAGGCCGAAGCCTCCCCGCTGGCGGAAGCCCTGTTCGATACGGGCGAAGTTACGGGCGTGTTCTTCGGCCGCGATTTCGTGTCCGTTACCGCTGCGCCGGGCGTGGACTGGAGCATGCTGAAGCCCCAGGTGGTGGCGGTCCTGCTCGATCACTTCGTCAGCCAGGCCCCGTTGTTCGCCGCCGGCAGCGCCAGCGGCATCGCCGTCCCGCCGGAGGACGAGGACATGGGCGATGATCCCGCCGATGCGGAGATCGTGGCGCAGATCAAGGAACTGATCGAAACCCGCGTGCGGCCCGCCGTGGCGGGCGATGGTGGCGACATCCGCTATCGCGGCTTCCGCGAAGGCGTTGTCTATCTCACCATGCAGGGTGCCTGTTCGGGCTGTCCCAGTTCCACGGCCACGCTGAAGAACGGGATCGAGGGACTGCTCAAGCACTATGTTCCCGAAGTAAGCGAAGTCCGCGCCGCCTGATCGTCCCGCCGGCCACGGCCGACAGATCGGATTCGCAAGGATAGCACAGGGAGTAATCGCCATGGCCGAACCGCTCGATTCCGCCGCGCTCGACCAGCTGTTCCGCGAAGCGCGCAGCTTCAGCGAATGGCAGGATCGCGAAGTCACCGATGCGCAGATCCATGCAATCTGGGAACTGGTGAAGATGGGGCCGACTTCGGCCAACCAGCTCCCGGCGCGGATCGTGTGGTGTAAGTCCGGCCCAGCGAAGGAACGGCTGGCGCAGCATGCCGCCGAAGGCAATCGCAAGAAGATCCTCACCGCGCCCGTCTGCGCCATCATCGCGATGGACGAGGATTTCCATGAACAGCTCCCTTGGCTGTTCCCGCACACCGATGCGCGCAGCTGGTTCACGGGGGATGAGGAAGCGCGCAAGCGCTCCGCCTTCCGCAATGGCACGCTGCAGGGTGCTTATCTGATCCTCGCCGCCCGCGCCCTGGGCCTCGATTGCGGGCCGATGTCGGGCTTCGACAATGCGGCGGTGGATGCCGATTTCTTCGCCGACCACCCCAAGTGGAAGAGCAATTTCATCTGCTCCATCGGCTATGGGGACCGGGATACGCTGTTCCCCCGCAGCCCCCGCCCCGATTTCGACGTTTTCAACCAGCTGCTGTAGCTCCGCCTCCACGTGCGCATCCTGGCGATAGACAGCGCGACGGAGGCCTGCTCGGCCGCCCTGTTCGCAGATGGCGTGCTGCTGGCCGGCAACGCCGAGACCATCGGTCGCGGCCATGCCGAACGGCTCGTGCCGATGATCGCGGAGATGCCCGGGCGCGGCCGGGCGGAGCGTATTCTCGTGTCGCTCGGCCCCGGCAGCTTCACTGGCGTGCGCATCGGCCTCGCCGCCGCTCGCGCGCTGGCGCTGGCGTGGAATGCGGAGATCCTCGGCTACCCCACCCTCGCCCTGCTCGCCGCCATGGCACGGAGGGAAGCGGGGGAGGAGCGGGGCGTTTCGGTGTGCATGACGGGCGGACATGGCGAATGGTTCGTGCAGGATTTCGCCCCGGGCGGCGAAGCGGAAGGGCCGCTGGCCTCGCTCCCACCCGATCGTGCGGCGCAGGCGCTGCGGCATGATCTCGTCTGCGGCAATCAGGCCGAGGCGCTGGTGGCACAGCGCGGCAGCGGGCGTGCGCTGCCGCTGCTGCCCGATGCCCGATACGTGCCGTTGTTGCCGAAATCTGTCCTGACGGAGCGCCTGACGCCACTCTATGGTCGCGCTCCCGACGCCAAATTGCCCGGAGGCGGTGCATGAGCAGCGTGATGATGGACGATCTCGATCGGATCATGGCGGTGATGGAGGCGGCCTTCGATCCCGCCTTCGGGGAAGCCTGGACGCGGCGGCAGGTCGAGGACGCACTGGCGCTGCCGAACACGCATTACCTGCTGGCGGGCACGGATGGCGCACCGCCCGCACCGGGCGCGCCGGCGGTGGGCTTCGTCCTCTCGCGCGGGGTGCTGGACGAGGAAGAACTGCTGCTGATCGCGGTCGACCCTGCCTGCCGCCGCCACGGCGTGGGCGCGCGGCTGATCGAACGCTTTGCCGATGCCGCCCGCGGGCGCGGCGCCACGCGGCTGTTCCTGGAAATGCGCGATGGCAATCCGGCCGAATCGCTCTATCTGCGCCATGGTTTTCACAGGATAGGTCGGCGAAAGAACTATTATCGCCGGGGTCAAGGCCAGCCGATCGACGCGATTACCTTCGGACGCGACAATCAGAACAATTAAATACCGCAGCTGGACCAGTAGTTCGGCCGATTTTTTACTTGCCGAGCCTTGTAAATGGACGCCCCGTGTTGCACATGGCGCCGCGGTGAAGCTGCGACGCCCTGATTTGAAGAGCGCGGCGCGGCGCATCAAGAAAAAGGAGATGAGATGGATAATCTCGAAACAGATATGAATGAGACCCTCATCACGCTTACTTCCGACATTGTTGCCGCGCATGTGAGCAACAACGAGGTGGCGGTGAATGAAGTGGCCTCGCTGATTTCGAACGTCTACGGCGCGCTTGCCGGCCTGGGCGCCGAACCGCAGAAGGATGAAAAGCCGGAACCGGCCGTATCCATCCGCGCCTCGGTGAAGCCCGATCACCTCGTGTGCCTGGAAGACGGCCGCAAGCTGAAGATGCTGAAGCGCCACCTGATGACGCAGTACAACATGACGCCGGACGAATATCGCCAGCGCTGGGGCCTGCCGGCAGACTATCCCATGGTCGCACCCGACTATGCGGAGAAGCGCCGCGCCCTCGCCAAGGAGATCGGTCTCGGCCGCAAGCCCGGCCAGCGCCGCGGGCGCCGCAAGGCCGCCGCGTCGAGCTGAGGACAGCTCGACCACCGCGGTTGTAAAA
The DNA here is from genome assembly GCF_003569745.1 of Altererythrobacter sp. B11. NCBI lineage: Bacteria > Pseudomonadati > Pseudomonadota > Alphaproteobacteria > Sphingomonadales > Erythrobacteraceae > Altererythrobacter > Altererythrobacter sp. B11. The sequence continues at coordinate 1,530,674 of NZ_AP018498.1, read as the reverse complement.
ACGCCCCGCCCCGACCATAGTGGCGGGGCGTTTTGCATTTGAACGGGATAGAGTGTGCAGCAAGCCATCGACCTCGAAGCGCTGTGTGCCGAACGCGGGCTGAGGATAACCGAGCAGCGCCGCGTGATCGCGCGCGTGCTGTCGGAAAGCAGTGATCACCCCGATGTGGAGGCGCTGCATGCGCGCGCATCGGCGATCGACCCCAAGATTTCGATCGCCACGGTCTATCGCACCGTGCGCCTGTTCGAAGAAGCGGGCATCCTCGACCGGCACGATTTCGGTGACGGGCGCGCCCGCTATGAAGCGGCGCCCGAAGCGCATCACGATCACCTGATCGACGTTGAGACCGGCAAGGTCGTCGAATTCGTCGATCCCGAGCTGGAGGCGCTCCAGCGCGTGATTGCCGAAAAGCTCGGCTATCGCCTGGTCGATCACCGCATGGAGCTCTACGGCGTCCGCATCGACCGCGAGGACTGAGCGCGCGCAAGCACCGCCGCGCCGCCTGCTCCTCGTCCTGCGGGTGGGCGCGATCCTGTGCGTCTTCGCCTGCGTCGTGCCGTTCCAGCTGCTGCTGACCGCCTGCGGCCTGCGCCGCGCGATCCCGCCGCATTTCCTCGGCGTGGTCGGCTGGCTGTGCGGGCTGCGCATCCGCTGCATCGGCCGCCCCGCGCACGGCAAGCTGCTGCTGCTCGCCAACCATGTCAGCTGGCTGGACATTCTGGCCCTCGCCGGTGTCAGCCGCAGCGCCTTCGTCGCGCATGGCGGCCTTGCCGGGCACCGCCTGCTCAAATGGCTGTGCGACCAGAACGACACGCTGTTTATCGCGCGGGAGCGGCGCGGCACGATTGCCGGGCAAGTGGCGCAATTGCGCGCCGCCCTCGCCCGCCGGCGCATGACGGTATTTCCCGAAGGCACCACCGGCGACGGGCGCGGCCTGCTGCCCTTCAAGAGCGCGCTGCTCTCCTCCGTCGAGCGCGCGGGCGACGATCTCGACGATCTCACCGTGCAGCCCGTCGCGCTGGTCTATGAGGATGCGGAAGGAATCGCCTGGCTGGGGGACGAGCCGGGCGCCGACAATGTCCGCCGCATCCTGTGCCGCACGCGCCCGGTGCGCCTGACGATCCGCTTTCTCGATCCGCTGGCGCACGAGGCGCTGCATTCGCGCAAGGCCATGGCGGAGGCGGCGCGCGCGGCCATCGCTGCCGCCCTGCCACCCGCGCCCCCGCGCCCGCTTTAATTTCGCGGCCATTTCGCCTAAGCGGCTGCCATGCGACAGAGTGACGCCCCCCGGACCTATCGGGTCAAGAGCTTCGGCTGCCAGATGAACGTCTATGATGGCGAACGCATGGCCGAATTGCTGGCCGAGAAGGGCCTGTCCGCCGCGCCCGAAGGCGAGGAAGCCGATCTGGTGGTGCTGAACACCTGCCATATCCGCGAGAAGGCGGCGGAGAAGGTCTATTCCGATATCGGCCGGCTGGTGAAGGCGGGTGGCGACAAGCCGCCGATGATCGCCGTCGCCGGCTGCGTCGCCCAGGCGGAGGGGGAGGAGATCATGGCCCGCGCCCCCGCGGTGGGCATGGTCGTGGGCCCGCAAGCCTATCACCGCCTGCCGCAGATGATCGACGAGGCCGTCGCCGGCCGCCGCGCCACCGACACGGAGATGCCCGCCGACGCCAAATTCGCCGCCCTCCCCGCGCGGCGCAAGGTCGGTCCTTCGGCCTTCCTCACCGTGCAGGAAGGCTGCGACAAGTTCTGCACCTATTGCGTGGTGCCCTACACCCGCGGCGCCGAAATCTCCCGCCCCTTCGCCGATCTGCTGGCCGAGGCGGAGCGGCTGGTGGCTGGCGGCGCGCGCGAGATCACGCTGCTGGGGCAGAACGTCAACGCCTGGTCGGGCGAGGACGATCGCGGCCGCGCCGTCGGGCTGGACGGGCTGATCCGCCGCCTTGCGGAAATCACGGACCTCGCGCGCATCCGCTACACCACCAGCCATCCCAACGACATGTCCGACGGGCTGATCGCCGCGCATGGCGAGGTGGACAAGCTCATGCCCTATCTCCACCTGCCGGTGCAGAGCGGCTCCGACCGGGTGCTGAAGGCGATGAACCGCAGCCATACGGCGGACGGCTATCTGCGCCTGCTGGACCGGTTCCGCGCCGCGCGGCCCGATATCGCGCTGTCGGGCGATTTCATCGTCGGCTTCCCGGGCGAGACCGAGGCCGAATTCGAAGAGACACTGCGGCTGGTGGACGCGGTCCGCTATGCCCAGGCCTTCAGCTTCAAATATTCCCCCCGCCCCGGCACCCCTGCCGCCACCATGGAAGGGCAAGTCCCGCGCGAGGTGATGGACGACCGGCTGCAGCGCCTGCAGGCCGCGCTCAATCGCGATCAGCTGGGTTTCAACCAGGCCTCCGTGGGCCGCAGCTGCGATGTGCTGGTGGAACGCCGCGGCCGCCATCCGGGCCAGTGGCTGGGCAAATCCCCCTGGCTGCAATCGGTGTTCTTCGATGAAGCAGCGGGCGGCGCGGCGGCGATCGGCGATCTGGTCCGCGTGGAACTGGCCGAGGCCGGGCCCAATTCGGTCCGCGGGCGAGTGGAGCAACCCGCCATCGCCTGACCGGCGGTCCATGGCATTTGCAAGACTTTCCACCGGCATATGACAGCTGGCGGCTTGCCTCCCGCCCCGCGGGCCTTATCTTTCGAGCATCAGCCCGAAAGGAGCGCATGGCCCGCAAAGCATCCCGTGCCGAAGGCGATTCGGCACTCGCCCATCCCGAAGACCGCCGCGACGCCGCGCGCCGCGCCCGGGCAGAATTGCGGTTTGACGAGCAGGCGATGCTCGGCCCCCTCTTCGGGCAATTCGATGCCAATCTGGTCCAGATCGAAAACCGCCTCGGCGTGTTCATCGCTGCCCGGGGGGACCGGGTGGTGATCGAAGGCACGGAAGACGAAGTGGCCCGCGCGCGCCAGGTGCTGGTCGCCATGCATGAGAAGCTGCAGGCCGGCGGCGAACTCGATTCCGGTGCCATCGAAGCGATGATCGCCATGTCGAACGAGCCGATGCTGGATGGCATCATCACCGGCGAGGCCAAGGGCCCGCCGATCATGATCCGCACCCGCCGCAAGACGATCAGCCCGCGCAGCGCGATGCAGGCGGATTACATGCGCCAGCTCGCCAGCCGCGACATCATCTTCGCGCTCGGCCCGGCGGGCACCGGCAAGACCTATCTCGCCGTGGCGCAGGCGGTCAGCCAGCTCATCACCGGCAGCGTCCAGCGCCTGATCCTCAGCCGCCCCGCGGTGGAAGCGGGCGAGCGGCTGGGCTTCCTGCCCGGCGACATGAAGGAGAAGGTCGATCCCTATCTCCGCCCGCTCTACGATGCGCTGTATGATTGCATGCCGCCCGAACAGGTGGACCGGCGCATCGCCAGCGGCGAAATCGAAATCGCCCCGATCGCCTTTATGCGCGGCCGCACGCTGGCCGATGCCTTCGTGATCCTGGACGAAGCGCAGAACACCACGCGCGAACAGATGAAGATGTTCCTCACCCGCTTCGGCCAGAACAGCCGCATGGTGGTGTGCGGCGACCCGCGGCAGGTGGATATCCCCGGCGGCATGGGCCACTCCGGCCTTGCCGACGCGGTGGCCCGGCTGGAAGGCGTGGACGGCATCGGCATAACCCGCTTCACCACCGCCGACGTGGTCCGCCACCCGATTGTGGGGCGGATTGTCGAGGCATACGAGGGGCCGAACGCTTAGGAGCGCGCTGCGCGTCATCACCCGCGCCGCGCGAACCTCCCCCCATTCGTCATCCCCGCGCAGGCGGGGATCCAGCGCGGACCTCGCCCGCCTCCCGCTGGATTCCCGCCTGCGCGGGAATGACGAAAGTTAGCTGGGGGTCGACCCCCACACCCCACCCGCTCAGTCTGAGCCTGTCGAAGGCCACGCGCTACCGCCTACGTCTGGCGTAAAGCGCACCTGCGCGCCCCTCGCCCCTGCGCCCGACTGCGTAATGCGCTACTGCATCTTCGTATGACTACATGGCGCCCCGACTCGGCAATCCGCGTAAAGGCCATTGGTCTGCATTGGCGTGATGGCCGGTTGCTGGCTGCCGAGGTTCTAGACGATAATGGCCGACTGAAGGGTGTACGGCCATTGGGTGGCAGTGTGGAATTCGGCGAGACGTTGAAGGATGCAGTCATCCGGGAGTTCGAGGAAGAACTAGGTGTGTGCGTCGCACCTCTGGGAAGCCCGCATTTTTTCGAGAACATTTACCTTCACGAGGGCGCCACTGGACATGAGATCCTGGCGGTCTTCGACGTTTGCTTTCCGAGAGGAAAGTTTGAAGACTGCGAGCGCATCGACTTCAAAGAGGCTCATGGTGGAACTTGCGCGGCGAGGTGGTTCGATCTCGATGAGTTGGATTTGGATGGCAGGCCTGATTTGTATCCTGTCGGCCTGAAGGCCTATCTGCAAAGCAGGGGTGGCTAAGCAGCGCCATTGACCGCCGCGCGCGTCCTTCGACAGGCTCAGGACGAGCGGTGGTGGCCGCGCCGCCGGGAAGGCGGCCGCGCAGCATCCAACCTCGTCACCTCTCAGAGCCGTGTGCGGCCTAGCCCCTCCTTCGTCATCCCCGCGCAGGCGGGGATCCAGTGCGGGCCGCGCTGCCTCCGGCTGGATTCCCGCCTTCGCGGGAATGACGAAGGTTAGCTGGGGGTCACCCCCCACACCCCACCCGCTCAGCCTGAGCCTGTCGAAGGCCACGCGCCTTCCTCCCGGCGTTGACCAACACCCGCCCTCAGCATTTCCTACCGGCCGCCGATCGCGCTATGCGCAGGCCATGTCCACAGCCGCCTCCCCCCGTCCCGCACCCGGCAAAGCGCCCGCGCGCCTCAGGCCCGGTTTTCTGCCGATGAACCCTGTTCCACGGCGTTCCAAGCGTGCACCAGCTGCGACGAACCGAGAGCCTCATGCAGCTTGAAATGGATGTGGCGGAACCCTGGCCGGCGGGCGAGTGGGAGGCGCTGGCGGAGCGGGTGGCGGAGTGTGCGGCAAAGGTGGCACCCGAGCTGGGCAATCCGCGCCTTTCGGCCAGCGTGATCTTCACCTCCGATGCGGAGGTGCACGAGCTCAACCGCGAGTGGCGGCAGCGCGACAAGCCGACCAATGTGCTGTCCTTCCCCATGCTGGAGCGCGAGGACTTGCTCGATCTGGCGCCGGAGGGGCCGCCCGAATTGCTCGGCGACATCGCCCTGGCGCATGACACCTGCGCCCGCGAGGCGGCGGAGAAAGGCGTTTCGCTTCAGGATCATGCGGCGCATCTGGTGCTGCACGGACTGCTCCATCTGGCGGGCTATGACCATGAGATCTCGCCCGCGGATGCCGATGCGATGGAAGCGCTCGAAACAAAGGCGCTTGCCTTCATGGGAATCGCGGACCCATATGGCGACCGCGACGTTCGGTGATGAACGGCTCAGCACAACAAGGGGAAAGTGGCAGGGCGATGCCCGAAGATTCCAGACCGGGCGAATCCAGCAAGGGAGACGCGGACAGTAGGGGCGGATTGTGGAATGTGATCCGCCGGCTCTTCGACGAGGGGGGCGGCACGTCGCTCCGCGCGCAGTTGGAAGAAGCAATCGACGAGCATGAAGGGGAGCAGGCCGCCGGCCAGTTGCCCGGCAGCGGCGATCTTTCGCCGGTCGAGCTCACCATGCTGCGCAACCTGCTGCATTTCAGCGAGCATGATGCCGATGACGTGGCGATCCCGCGCGGCGAGATCATCGCGGTGTCGGCCGCGGCGAGCTGGGAAGAGGTGGTCGGCGCCTTTGCGGAGCACGGCCATTCGCGCCTGCCCGTCTATCGCGACACGCTCGACCGGGTGATCGGCATGATCCACATCAAGGATGTGTTTCCCTATCTCGCCAACGGCAAGCCGCCGCCGGCGGACTGGACCGTGCTGATGCGTCAGCCGCTCTATGTCCCGCAGGCGCGCGGCGCGCTGGACGTGCTGGCCGACATGCGCGCCCGGCGCATCCATCTGGCGATCGTGATCGACGAGTTTTCGGGCACCGACGGAATCATCACGATCGAGGATCTGGTGGAGGAGATTGTCGGCGACATCGAGGACGAGCATGACGAGGCGCCGATCGAACTGGTGGTGCCGATCGGCGAAGGCATGTGGGATGCTGATGCCCGCGCCGAGCTGGACGACGTGGCGGAGACGGTGAAGGATCCGCGCCTCGCCGAAGTGGAGGAGGCGGTCGATACGCTGGGCGGCCTGGCCTTCGTGCTGGCCGGCCAGGTGCCGCAGCCGGGCGCGGTGCTGGACCATCCGAGCGGCTGGCGGATCGAGGTGACGGCGGGGGATGAAACGCATGTCACCCGGCTGCGCCTGCATCCGCCCGAGGAAGCGGAAGCGGAGGAGGAGTAAGCCGGGCGGCATTCACGCCGCGGAAAGGCGCAGGAGGTAGTGCGGAGGTGTTGCGCTTGCCGCATGACCTTCTCAACTTGCTTGAGTGACCGGGTTCGCTTCGCAGGTGCGACAAAATAAAGATATTAATCAAGAACCTGCCAAATCATCCCCGACTATGCGCAATTCCCGTCTCGACTCTGTTGCATTTTTCTGAACACTGAAAGCAATGCGCCGTCTTCCTCCCCTCCGCGCACTCGAGGCGTTCGTGCGTGTCGTGCGCCTGGGCTCCGCCCGCGCCGCCGCGGACGAACTCGGCCTCAGCCCGTCGGCACTGTCGCGGCGAATCGCCAATCTGGAGGACTTCACCGGCAAGAAGATGTTCTCCCGCACCGGGCAGGCGATGAAGCTGACGGACGAGGGCCGCGCCTTCTATGACGCGGTGGCGCCGCATCTGGAATCGCTGGCGGTCGCGGTGGAAGCGCAGTCGGAGAATTTCCAGCTGCTGCGCCTGCGGCTGGGCGTGCTGCCGCTGTTCGGCACGCAGCGCCTGTTCCCTCGCCTGCCGGAACTGCGCCAGCTGCACCCTCGGCTGCATATCGATATCGACACGGGGCCGCATCTGATCGACCGAGTGGGCGATACGCTGGATGCGGCGATCCTGCTCACCACCAATCCGCCAGCCGGGTTCCATGGCGTTCAGCTGGACCAGAACACAATCCACGCCATGTGCAACAAGGGCCTGCTGGAAGAGCTCGGTCCTGCCCCCGGTATCCCCGAGCTGGAGAAGCAGACCTTCCTCCTCCACACCGACATGCCGCTGAGCTTCGATGCATGGAAAGCGGCGCTCGGCTATCAGGCGCTGCAGCCCAGCGCGGTGGATCATTACGATTCCGGCCAGCTGATCCTGGAAGCGGCGGCGCAGGGGCTTGGCATCGCCATGATGCATGACGATCACATGCGGCGAAACAACGACCCGCGCCTCGCCAAGCTGTTCGACGGGCTGCAGGTGGAAAGCCCCTACAGCTACTGGTTCGTGTGCCGCCCGGTGGATCTGGAAACGCGCCCGGTGCGCATCTTCCACGACTGGCTGAAGAGCGCCGGCCTCTAGCTCCCTGTTCCCAAGGCCCCTCCCCCCGGCTACAAAGCCGGCGAAGGGTAGGAAAACACCCAAGGGGGATGCCAATGAGGAAATCGATCTATCTGCTTGCCGCCGTGCTGGCGTGCAGCCCGTTCACCGCCCAGGCGCAGATGCGCGCGCTGAGCGATCCGGTGGTGGCGCATCCGGATCCGGAATCGCTGTTCACCAGCAACGATCCCAAGCTCCAGCGCAACAAGCAGGCCGCGCTGCATATCATGCGCGAACTGCTGCAATGCGACCAATGGCAGCGCGCGGGCGAGTGGCTGACCGATCGCTATATCCAGCACAATCCGCTCGCCGCCTCGGGCCTCGCCGGGGTGCAGCGCTATTTCATCGAAGTGGCCAAGCGCCAGCCGAAGGACAATTGCACCAAGCTCACCAACCCGATCGTCGCGGTGCAGGCGGAAGGCGATTACGTCACCGTGCTGACGGTCCGCCAGGTGCCCTATGCCGATGATCCGACGAAGAGCTACACCACCACCTGGTTCGACACCTGGCGCTTCGTGGACGGCAAGGCCGACGAGCACTGGGATCCGGCCACCCTGCCCGCGGGCGCCCAGCAGACCAATGGCCTGGACGTGGACACGGTGCTGCGCGAATCGGTGGAGCGCGCGGCCATCGAAAAGCTGATGTGGGACTATGTCCGCGCCGCGGACACGCTCAATGCCGACGAGTATGTGAAAGTGTTCACCGAGGACGGCGCCTTCCTGAAAGTGAAGGGCCACGACGCACTCCACAAGATGATCGCCGACATGGAGAAGAGCCAGGCCCCGCGCCGCGCTCGCGGTGAACTGGGGGCGATGCACCACATCATGTCCAACCAGTCGATCGAGTTCCTTTCCCCCACCCGCGCGCGGGTGCATTACTATTGGCAGACCGTGTTCGGCGGGCCCGCCGGAAGCAAGCCAGAGCCGAGAGTCGCCGCTGTAGGCAATGGGGTGGACGATGTGGTGAAGGTGGGCGGCAAGTGGCTGATCGAAAGCCGCAACGTCGCCCCGCCGCGCGAGCAGGAATAACCACCGCCCGCTAGGCCGTAAAAAGGAAGGGACGCCCCGGTGGCGCCCCTTCGCTTATGATCAGCCGACCGTCGCCTTGACGATCTTGCCCGGCGCGCGCGGGGGCTCACCCTTGGGCAGCGCGTCGACATGCTCCATGCCGCTCTCCACCTGGCCCCATACGGTGTACTGGCCGTCGAGGAAGCGGGCATCGTCGAAGCAGATGAAGAACTGGCTGTTGGCGCTGTCCGGCACCTGGGTGCGGGCCATGGAGCAGGTGCCGCGCACATGCGGTTCCTTGTTGAACTCCGCCTTCAGGTCGGGCTTGTCGCTGCCGCTCATGCCGGTGCCGGTGGGATCGCCGCCCTGCGCCATGAAGCCGGGGATCACGCGGTGGAACACCACGCCGTCGTAGAAGCCTTCCTTGGCAAGCTCGGTAATCCGCTCGACATGGCCGGGCGCGAGATCGGGACGCAGCTTGATCACCACGTCACCACCCTCTCCATTTCCGGTGTCGAGCGTCAGGGTCAGCGTGTCATCGGCCATAGGTGCAATCTCCTCTCGGGGTTTCGCGGGGCGATATAGGCCGATGTGCGGCGATGTCACCCGCCCGCTTGCTTTTGCAGTGCGGTAGAATAGGACCGCCGGGATGGCCGACGACGATCTCCCCACGCTGACCGAGGAGCTTCCCCGCGAGGAAGACGAGCAGCTGGACGAGGAGAATCGGCTGAAGCCGGAATTCGTCGATTCGGTTGTCGAGGCGCTGGAGAGCGGCGACGAAGGCCGGGCCTACGAGCTGGTCGAGCCGCTCCACCCCGCCGACATCGCCGACCTGCTGGAGCTGCTCCAGCCCGAACGCCGCCACCGGCTGGCGGCCGCCATCACCGACCTGATGACCGTGGAGGTCATCACCGAGCTGAACGATTACGTCCGCGACGACATGATCGAGGCGCTGCCACCGGGCGCCGTGGCCGAAATCGCCGAACAGCTGAATACGGACGATGCCGTCCAGCTGATCGAGGATCTGGAGCCAGAGGACCAGCGCGCCATCCTGGCCGAGATGGAGCCGGAAGACCGCGCGGCGATCGAGAATGCGCTGTCCTATCCGGACGAGACGGCCGGCCGCCTGATGCAGCGCGAGCTGGTGGCGGTGCCGGAACATCTCAAGGTGGGCGACCTGATCGACTACCTGCGCGAGAACGAGGATCTGCCCACCGAGTTCTGGGAAGTGTTCATCGTCGATCACCGCCACCGGCCGGTGGGTGCCTGCCAGCTTTCGTGGATCCTGCGCACGCCGCGCCATGTGCCGCTGGCCGATGTGATGATGCGCGACCAGACGCTGATCCCGGTGGACATGGATCAGGAAGAGGTCGCGCTGCGCTTCCAGAAATACGCCCTGATTTCCGCCGCCGTGGTGGACGAAAGTGGGCGGCTGGTCGGCCAGCTGACCGTCGACGACATCGTCCACATCATCCAGGAAGAAGCGGGCGAGGACGCCCTGCTGATGAGCGGCGCGGGCGAAGGCGACATCAACGAGCCGATCCGCGATGCCTATTCCGCGCGCGTGCGCTGGCTGGTCGCGAATCTCGGCACGGCGCTGGTCGCCAGCCTGATCATCGCCGCCTTCGGCGCCGCGATCGAACAGCTGGTGGCGCTGGCCATCCTGATGCCGATCGTCGCCAGCATCGGCGGCAATGCCGGCACGCAGACCATGGCCGTGACCGTGCGCGCCATCGCCACCAACCAGCTGACCAAGTCCAACACCAGCCGCATCCTGTGGCGCGAATTTCGCGTGGCGATGCTGAACGGCGCCACCGTGGCCGCGCTGATCGGAATTGCCACCGCGGTGATCTTCACCCCCGCGCTGGGCATAGTGATCGCGGTGGCGGTAACGATCAACATCCTCACCGCCGGGCTGGCGGGCGTGGCCGTGCCCGTGCTGTTCGATCGCATGGGTCAGGATCCGGCGGTGGCGAGCAGCGTGTTCGTGACCATGATCACCGATTCGATGGGCTTTTTCGCCTTCCTCGGCCTCGCCGTGGCGAGCGGTCTGGTAGGCTGAACGCGCCCGCCTGGAACACGCTGGAACAGGGTTCATGCGCAAAAAACCTGCGCCCCCGGATCTGGTATAAAATCGCAGGATTGCAGGGGTATGGAAGGGGATGCGGGCCATCCCGCCTCTGTTCACAAGGGCGCGGCTGTAGGACAGGCCGGCGTTGTCCGCACTCGCAGGATCGGCCGGTAATCCCTACATTGCGGCCATGCCGCTCAGCATGACGAAGATCGCCTATCGCTCCGCCGGTGTGGACGCCCTGCGCCAGTGGGTCGAAAGTGGCGCAGAGGCGCATATGACCACCCGCTACCTGCCCAAGCGGCATGCGGAGATGATCGGCGGATCGCTGTACTGGATCATCGAACACGCGATGGTCGCCCGCAGCGAAATCCTCGGCTTCGAGCAGCGCGAGGACGGGCGCTGGACCATCCGCCTCGCTCCCCGCCTGATCCTCGTCCACCCCCGCGCCAAGCGCGCCCATCAGGGCTGGCGCTATCTCGAGGAAGAGGACGCCCCACCCGACCTCGCCCCCGGCGACGTGGCAGGCGACGTGCTGCCGATCCGGCTGGTCCGCGAGCTGGGCAAGCTGGGGCTGGTGTAGCGCGGGGGACGGCTGCGCCTGCCATCGTGGTTTCGCGCCGGCACCCGCCCCCCTCGTCATTCCCGCGCAGGCGGGAATCCAGTCTGGCGCCGCCGCCTGCCGCTCTGGATCCCCGCCTGCGCGGGGATGACGAGAGTAGGGGGAAGTCGGCCGCAGTGGCAGTGATAGCGCCCCCACCCGCTCGTCCTGAGCCTGTCGAAGGACACGCACCAAAGCTACCGGACGGGGGCCATGGCAGCGCGTGGCCTTCGACAAGCTCAGGCTGAGCGGGTGTGGTGAATTGCGGAACACCCACTTTCCCCTTTGTCATTCCCGCGCAGGCGGGAATCCAGTCGGGCGCTGGTGATTGCCGCTCTGGATCCCCGCCTGCGCGGGGATGACGAGGGTGGCGGGCAATTCCCCGGCAGTTGCAGTGACAGCGCCCCCATCCCCCGCTCGTCCTGAGCCTGTCGAAGGACGCGCACAAAGCTGTCGGACGGGGGCCATGGCAGCGCGTGGCCTTCGACAAGCTCAGGCTGAGCGGATGTGGTGAATTGCGGACCCCCCGCTCCCCCCTTCCCGCGCCGGCGGGAATCCAGGGGGCGGCTCATGCTTCGATCACTGCCGCCACCGGGCGCCGGGGGGTCATGGGCATGGGATCGCCATAGCCGAAGCGCAGCAGGAGATCGGGGCGCATCCGGCCCATTCCGGCGAGCGCGGCCAGGTCACTGCGGAATGCGGCGACTTCCACCGGCTGGTTGACGAAGGAGAGCTTCATGCCGAGCGCCGTCGCCTGCAGGGCGAAGCGCTGGCAGGCCCGGCCCACCCGCGCCCAATGTTCGGGATCGGCGCGCTCGCCGCTGAACACCGCAAGGCCCGATGCGCTGTCCATCAGGCGGGCGTAGCGGTCGTTCTCGCCCTCCGTGGTGAAAACGAGGGGAAAGATAGCGTGGCCCACCCACTCCGGCAACGGAGGGTTGCCGCTCACCACGCTGGGGATGCCGTCGCCATCGGCCAGCGCCGCGCGCGGGCTGAAGCGCAACCAGTGGACCAATTCGCGTCGGAAGGCCGCGTCACCCATCTGCCGCGTGTTCGCGGCGATCACCAGATCGCGCGCGGCGGCGATGGCGGGTCGGTCAGTGAGCAGCCGGAGATGCACGCCTTCCTCCGCCGCTGCCTGCTCCAGCACGGCAAGGTGTTCCGGCGGAACGGCCCCGCCCGCAAAGGGTGCGCGGGTGGACTGGCGGCGCGGAATGGCATCATACAGCGCGGACCGCCGCGGCTCGCCCCGGCCATAGTCATAGATCAGCCGCCCGCGATCGAAACGCAGCTCGCCCGGCAAGCCGCAGGCCGCCGCCGCGAGTGCCAGGTTTTCCGCCGCGCAGCCGAGGCTGACGAAAAGGTGGTGATCGTCAGGGTCCACCACGGGCGTGCGCCGCGTAAAATCCGGCGCGATGGCGATGCTGCCTTGGTCCAGGGTGAAGCGCCATGGCTGGGTGTTGTGGCCGTTTGGCGCGAGTGTGGCGTAACGCACCAGTTCCACAAGGCCGCCACTCGCTCGCAACGGGGCGCGCTGGTTTGACATGCGCGCCGAGTAATCCGCCATCGATCCCATTTGCACGAAGCCGGCGCCACCGGCAGCCGCGGCAAGGCCCAGCACCGCACCGCCGCCGATGAGCACGTTCCGGCGGGTGAGGCCGGCGGGCAGCAGCGACGAATCGCGTGGGTCGGGATTGGGCATGGGCGCGATGATCCGCCCTGCGGCCTGAAGGCGCGGCCCGTAATGTTCCGGAGGCGACCGGGCGGCAACGAAGGCGCGCAGCCTTCGACAGGCTCAGGCTGAGCAGGTGTGGTGAGGTGCACGGCGGCCTTGGTGGCCTAACCCCCGATCTTCGTCATTCCTGCGCAGGCGGGAATCCAGCCGGGCACCACCGAAGAGAGAGCGCGCGTCCGCCGGGGATTTGCCTTTGCCGCCGTCGCTGCGTAATCCGCAAGCGTGCCCCTGCCCCGCGCCTTCCTGCTGTTCCGCCTGCTCGCCGCGCTGATGCTGGCGACGATCGGGCTGCAGGCGACGCCCGCCCGGCCGGTGCTTCCCCAGCGCGATCACGGATCGGCTTTCAGCGTCAGTACGGCGGAAGTGGCCGTGGCCGCACGCCGCGAACGCGCGGAAGAGGTGCAGGTGGTGGAGCAGGCGCCGGCCCTGTTGCACGTACATGCCGATCTTGTGCCCGCCTGGCCCGCAGTCCCGGTCAGCCGCACGGCCTGGCCCCCAGTGCAGGCGCGCGGTCCGCCGCCGCGCGACTTGCGCGGCCCGGCGGCTTCGCCAAGGGCGCCTCCCCTCTCCTGATCCGCACCGCGCGCGGGCGCTGTCTCGCGCATACCTTGCCGCGATCAGGATGATCCATCATGTCCAAGAATACAGCGGGCGCCGATGCGCGCCCGAACCAGCGCGAGCGGGCGGAAGCCCTGCTTGCGTCCTATCCCGACCTCTCACCCGATGAACTGGAGGAACTGCTGGAGTGGTTCCGCCGGCGCGCGTCCTCGCTGGATGTCGCGCTGGTCGCCAGCAATGAGCGTATCCGGCGCGGCTACAGCCGCTTCCGCGCCGACCATGTGGACCGCTTCACCCCGCGCGACCTGCTGCTGGCGAGCCTGTTTGCCGGCGCCGTGCTGGCGCTTGTCATCGCCATCGGCCTGCTGGGCCGTTGAAAGAGGGGACGCCCGATGCATCTGTTCAGCCTCGCCCTCTTCATCCTTTCCACCGCCGCGCTTTTCTGGGCGCTGATCGGCATGATGGCGCCGCGCCTCGTTCGGCTGGGGACGGGCTGGCGGGCGATCATGCTGGCCGGCTTCGCCTTCATCGGCATGATCGCGGCAGTTCAGCTCGATCCGCTGCGCCCGACGGCGCGGGGCAATGCGCTACCCCTTCTGGCGACGTGGGCGATCCTCTGCCTGGGCGCCGCGATCCTGCTTCGCACGCGGCACCGCCACTTTCGGAACGGACTGCGCCCCTCCGCCATTGATCGGGAAAGGAGAGAAACCATGCCCGAACGCCAATCCCGCCACGGCGACAACGAACTGATCGACCGAATGAGCGAAAACCCCACGCCCGGGCAGCAGTCCCGCTCGGGCGGCAACGTCAATCGCGCCGTCGGCACGCGTGCGGAGCTGAACCGCGCCACCGATCCCGATGATCGCGAGCGCGCCGTGGGGAGCGACAACCCCGCGGAGGATGCGGAAAAAGGCCCCGTCAGCAGCGCGAAGCTGCAGAAGGAGCAGGACGCGGGCAACAGCTAGTCAGGCCGGCGCGCTCTCCGCCCCGGTGGAGAGCGCCAGCGCCCGGCGCAGCATGTCGGCAAATGCTTCCGGCTCGCGCGCGCCGGGCACCAGATACTGGCCCGCGATCACGAAGCTGGGCACGGAATTGATACCGGCTTCCAGCCCGCGCTTTTCCTCCATGCGCACGGCCATGGACAGCGCCTCGTCATCCAGAGCCTCCGCTGCGGCGGCGCGATCGAAGCCGCTTTCTTCCGCCACATCGAGCAAGGTCTCTCGCTGGCCGACGGGTCGCCGCTGCTGGAAATGCGCCCTGAGCAGCGCAAGCTTCAGCCGCGTCTGCGCCTCCGGCCCGTGCTCGGCCAGCACCCAGCGAAGCAGGCGATGCGCGGCAAAGGTGTTCCAGATCATCGCCGGTTCGCCATCGGTGCTGCCGAGCTTCATCGGAAAACCTACCCGCTCCCCCGTGCTCGTGATGCGATCGCGCATCTGCGCCATATCATCGGGCGAGCGGCGATAGACCTCGGCCAGATGGCGATCCTGTTCCTTCCCCTCTTCGGGCAGGTCGGGGTTGAGTTCGAAGGGCATCCAGCGGGTTTCCACCGCGATCTCCCCCTCCAGCATATCCACCGCCTTGGCGAATTGCGTGTAGCCGATGGCGCACCACGGGCACATGACATCGGACCAGATATCGACCGACAGCCTGGGAATATCGTTCATCTTACTGCTCCAGCCACCAGCGCAGCATGGTGTGGGCAATGGCCTGTGGCGGCGGGGGCAGGAAGCTGGCGCCATCGCTGCCCGGGGCCATCGCCCGCTCGATTTCCTCCCGCGTGAACCAGCGCGCATCTTCCAGCTCTTCGCGGTCGAGCGCAAGCGTGGGATCGTCGGCCCGCCCGATACAGCCGATCATCAGTTGCGACGGGAAGGGCCACGGCTGGCTGGCGATGTAGCGCACATCGCGCAGGCGCACGCCCGCTTCCTCGAACACTTCGCGCGCGACCGCCTCCTCCACCGATTCGCCCGGCTCCACGAAGCCGGCCAGCGCGGAGAATCGCCGCGGCGGGAAACGGGGCTGGCGGCCGAGCAGCAGGCACCCGTCATGCTCCACCAGCATGATCGCCACCGGGTCCACGCGGGGGAAATGCTGCGCACCGCAGGCCGGGCAATCGCGCTGCCACCCTCCCTTGGCGGGATGGGTTTCGTGCCCGCAGCGCGCGCAGAAGCGGTGCCGCGCGTGCCAGTCCGCCAGGCTGCGCGCGGCGCCATAGATCGCCAGGTCCACCGCGCCGAGCAGCGCCATCGCCGCCCAGCTCTTCTGATGGGCATAGGCGGGATCGGGGTCCCCCTCCTGCGGCACAGCGGCAAAGCGCGGCACTCCGTCCATCAGGCCGAGGAACACCAGCTCCGCACCTTCGCCCGCTTCGGCCAGCGGCACCCAGCGCAGCGTCCCGGCCTCCGCAGCGGGCGCCAGCCCTTCGAGGACCAGCAGCAGAGCATCTCCCTGCAGCAATTCCGCCAGCCGCGCCGGATCGCGCCGCAGATGGTCCGCCCGGTCGAGCGGCTGTCCGGTGAAGGCAATGTCCATCAGTTGGCGGCGATGCGCCGTGCATCCGCAAGCGCGGCGGCAAGGAAATCGTCCGGCAGGCCATAGGCCTGCGCCGGCATATACTGCGTGAATTCAGCCATTCGCAGCCCCCGCGCCATGTCGACGAAGCCGGTCGTCCCCGCCGCACCGAACCAGCCGTAGAGCGCGCCGTCGCGGCTGACCCGCCCGCCGGCACCGAAGCCCATGCTGTCTGGGATCGGCGAACCGGGCCGCACCGTGTCCGGCAGCAAATTGGACGTGCCCAGCCGCACGGCCTGCTCGCTCATCACCCGCCGCCCCTCGATCGCGCCGCCCCCGGCCAACATCGCCAGGAAGCGATCGTAATCGCGCGGGGAGGAGACGAGCCCCGCCCCGCCGAAGGGAAAGGGCGGCTTGTCAAGGAACACCGAATTGCCCGGCAGGTCGATCGGCACAGGCTCGCCATTGAGCACGAAGTAATTGGCGGTGAAGCGGAATTTCTCCGCCTCCGGCACCTGGAACCAGGTGCTCGCCATGGCGCAGGGATCGAAGATCCGCTCTTGCAGGAAGCTGTCGAAGCTCTGGCCGCTGGCCACTTCGATCACCCGGCCCATCAGGTCCAGCCCCACCGAATAGCTCCAGCGCGTGCCCGGCTGATAGACCAGCGGCAGCTGCGCCAGCGCATCGGCGAAGGCTTCCAGGCTGGGCGCGGGCGAACCGCGCATCATGCCCGGCAGTTCCAGGCGCGAAACCTGCGCCGGCACCAGCCCGCGCTGGAGATACGCCTCGGCGATCGGGCCCTGCTGGGCGAGCCGGCCATAGCCCAGCCCCGCGGTGTGGGTCAGCAGATGGCGGATGGTGATCGGCCGCTCGGCCGGCTCCAGATTGTCCTCCGTGATCGGCCCGTCGGCCTGCTTCTGCACCTCCATTTGCGCGAACGCGGGCAGCAGTTCGGCCACCGGCTGGTCCAGCGCAATCCTGCCTTCGTCGCACAGGATCATCGCCGCCATGCCGGTGACGGGCTTGGTCATGGAATAGATGCGATAAAGCGAATCCGGATCCGCCAGCCGCTCGGCAAAGAAGCTGTCACGCCCACGCGCGATGAAATCGGTGGGCTGGCCATTCACCCCCAGCGCGCAGACGACATTCGCCACCCGGCGATCCTGCACATAGGGCGCGATCAGCGCCTCCACGTCGCGCCAGCGCTCCGCCCCCGTGGCAGCAGCGGGCAGCGGCAGGCCGCCCAGCGCAAAACCCGCCCCGGTGGCGGCCGCGCCGCGCAGGAACAGGCGCCTGTCGATCAGGGATGGCTCGATATGCGGCATTGTGGCGACCTTTCCTGTCCCGCCCCCGGGCGGGACCCTAGAGGACTCGCGAAGCGACAGGCAAGGCGCTTGCATTGCGTCAGTGTGTTGCCCATATAAGACACATGTTCAACCTGCTCTCCATCCTCCTCGGCTTCGTCGCGCTGGTGCTGGCGATTCCCTCCACCATTCCGCTGCTCGGCTGGGGCAACTGGTTCGTTCTGCCGGTCGCGCTGGTGGGCGCCGGGCTCGGCGCGCTGTCGAGTTCCAACGGCGGGCGCAACTTCTGCCTGATCGTATTCGCGCTGGCCACGGTGCGCCTGATGCTCGGCGGCGGGCTGATCTGAGGGGCGGCTCACCGCATCCCGCCCGGCCGATTAGGTAATCCGGCCGGGGCGTGGTATACCGCTTTTGCTGACGTCGAATTTTGCGACGGACTTCGGCGCTAAGACCAAGGCTTGCCCGGTAAAACGGCGCGGCCCGCCCCTGACGACGACTTCCTTTCGATTGACGACCTGACGCACGACCTCGCTCCGCACGGTGCGGCGCGAACCACACGGTTTCTCGAAAGGAAACGCATATGCCCATCGGCACAGTAAAATTCTTCAACGAAGACAAAGGCTACGGCTTCCTCGCTCCGGAAGATGGCGGCCCGGACAGCTTCGTCCACATCACCGCCGTGCAGGCGGCAGGCATGCAGACGCTCAACAAGGACCAGCGCGTGTCCTACGAAGTCGAGCGTGGCCGCAACGGCAAGGAATCGGCCGTCAATCTGGCCTCAGCCTGATCTCGCGCTAACCGGGGGCGGCCCGCCGCCCCCGGTATTCATTCAGCAAGGGAGAGGGCCATGAGCCAGAGTTTCGAATTCTACGACGAACGCGCCCGTGAAGCCGCCACCGAAGCGGAAAACGCCCAGCTCGACATGGTGCGCGAACGCGCCCTGCGCGCCGAAAAGACCTGGCGCGGCCTCGCCAGCCAGGCGAAGCGCGTCGAACTCGACCGCGCCAAAGCCGAACAGGTCCGCGCCGAACGCCGCGCCGCGGAAGCCGAAGCGGCCGGGTGACCGCCCCCCGAAGGCGCGCAGTGCGCGGCCTTCGACAGGCTCAGGCCGAGCCGATTTGGTGCCGTCGGCGCCTCTGCGCTTTCCATTGCACCGACACCATTCCCCCTTCACCGTTCCGTGGAGGAGAAGGCAACTCTCTCCCTCGTCGTTCCCGCGAAGGCGGGAATCCGGTCGAGCGACGGTCCCCACTGGATCCCCGCCTGCGCGGGGATGACGAAAGTGAGTGGCGCGCGCGATGCCGCTCACCGCTTGCTTGCCCATGTCTCCCCCGCTCGTCCTGAGCCTGTCGAAGGACGCGCGCAGCCTTAGCCTTCTTCCGCCAGCCCGATCCGCGCCGCCTTGGCGAACAGGGTCGGTAGCCCGGCCGTCTCCAGTTCCGCGATCGGGTGCCATTCCCCTTGCGGCGGATTCGCCGCGACCTTTCCCTCCAGCGCCATCACCGCAAGATCGAGGGTGAAATGGGTGAAGCCATGGCGCACCGTGCCGAGGCTGCGCCAGTCTCCTTCCAGCGGCGGGGTGCCCGTGCCATCTCCGGCTGCGCTCCAGCCGTCGTCCGGCAGGGCGCGCATGCCGCCCAACATGCCTTCGCCCGGCCGCGTGACGAGGAGCACGCGTCCCTCGCGCACGATCCACCAGGCCGTGCCGCGACGGTGCGGCTTCTGCTTCTTTGCCGGCTTCACCGGCAATTCCTCCTGCCGGCCCGCCATCCGCGCGCGGCATTCAGGGGCGAGCGGGCAGAGCAGGCAGCGGGGGTTGCGCGGGGTGCAGATGGTGGCGCCGAGATCCATCATCGCCTGGGCGAAATCGCCCGCGCGCCGTGCGGGTGTGATCGTGTCCGCCGCCTGGCGGATCGGCTTGCGCGCGGCGGGCAGGGGCTCCTCGATCAGGAAGAGCCGGGCGACCACCCGCTCCACATTGGCATCCACCACCACCGCCCGCCGGCCGAAGGCGATGGCCGCCACCGCCGCCGCCGTATAGGCGCCGAGGCCCGGCAGGCTGCGCAGCCCCTCCTCCGTATCGGGAAAGCCGCCGCGCGCCGCCACGGCGCGCGCGCAGGCGATGAGATTGCGGGCGCGCGAGTAATAGCCGAGGCCCGCCCACGCGGCCATCACCGCCTCCTCCGGCGCGGCGGCCAGCGCCGCGACATCGGGCCATAGCCGGGTGAATTTCTCGAAATAGGGACGCACCGCGGCCACGGTGGTCTGCTGCAGCATGACTTCCGACAGCCACACGCGATAAGGATCGGCTGCGCCGCCGCCGGGCGGCACGCGCCAGGGCAGCGCCCGCGCATGGCCGTCATACCAGGCGAGGAGATCGTGCGAGACGCTGTTATCCATCGCCGCGCTATGGCATGGCACGTGGCGAGATGGAACGCGATCGCGAGACGAAGAAGGGCCGCAGCCCAAAGCCCTATGAACGACCGCGCGGGGGGCCGGCACGGCAGGTGGCGGATCTCGTGCCGCAGATCGGCCGGGCGGCGTTCCGCCGGTTCGGCTTCGTCCAGTCCAGCGTCGTCACCCGCTGGCCCGAGATCGTCGGGCCGCAGCATGCCAAGATCTGCAGCCCCGAAGCGATCCGATTCCCGCCGGGGGAGAAGAGCGAGGGGATATTGCAGCTGGTGGTGCTGCCGGCCCACGCCCCGCTGATCCAGCATGTGATCCCCGAGATCATGGAGCGGGTGAACCGCTTCTTCGGCTACAACGCCGTCTCGCGGGTCAAGCTGCGGCAAGGCGTGGTTCAGCCGCCGCGTGATGAAAGCGCCCCCAAGGCGCCGCCTTCGCTCAAGCCCATCCCGATGGAACTGGGGGACAGTTTGCGCGATATCGGCGATCCGGAACTGCGCACGGTGCTCGAATCGCTGGCCCGGAGCATCGGCGCCAAGGAGGAACGGCAGAAATGATCTTCAGGCGGATCGCCATGGCGATGCTGATGGCGGTGGGGGCAGTGGCCCTGGGCGGTGCCACGACCAATTGGAACAACACCGTGGCCCGCGTGGACGGCGGCCACCGCATCGGCAATCCCGATGCCGCGGTGAAGCTGACCGAATATGTCAGCTACACCTGTTCGCACTGCGCCGATTTCACGCGTGAGGCGCAGGATGCGCTGAAGGCGGGCTATGTGATGCCCGGCAAGATGAGCCTGGAAATACGCCACCTGATCCGCGACCCGGTGGATCTCACCGCGGCGGTGCTGGCCAATTGCGGGCCGGCGGGGAAATTCCCGCTCAACCATTCGGCCTTCATGCTCGGCCAGGACAAATGGATGGAGGCCGCGCGCAAGGCCACCAAGGCGCAGCAACAGCGGTGGTATAGCGGCGAACAGGCCGCGCGGCGGCGCGCGATCGCCAGCGACCTCGGCTTCTATGCGATCATGGAACGGCGCGGCTACAGCCGGGCCGATGCCGACCGCTGCCTGAACGACGATGCGACGGCGGAGCAGATCGCCAAGGTTTCCGATCGCGACTGGAAGAAGCCGGGCATCGGCGGCACCCCGTCCTTCGCCATCAACGACACCGTGCTGGCCGGCACGCATAGCTGGAACCTGCTGTCCCCGCAGCTTGCCGCGCGCCTGCAATAGCGATTTGCGTGGGCGAAGCTGTGGAAACAGCCCGCCCGCGCTTCAACCCCGCTGTGCCTTCGTCTAGCCTCCGCGTTCCCGCGAGGCCGAGAATACGGAACGATCCCATGACCAGACTGACATTCCCCCGCCTGCTGATCGCCGGCCTCGTCGCGCCGCTGGCGCTCGGCCTCGCCGCCTGCGGCTCTTCGGACGAGACGGCCGAAGGCGCCCCGCCGAAGAGCGAGCCGATCGCCGCCATCCCGGCGCCGCAGGGCACCAGCTGGACGGAAGTGGCAGCCGTCACGCCCGAAGGCGGCTATCGCGAAGGCAAGCCCGACGCGCCGATCAAGCTGGTGGAATATGCCAGCCACACCTGCCCCCACTGCTCCGATTTCGCCGCCGAAAGCGCCGAAGGGCTGGAGAAAATGGTGGCGAGCGGCGTCGTCAGCTATGAACTGCGCAACCAGATCCACGATCCGCTGGACCTGACGATCGCGCTGCTCGCCCGCTGCAACGGGCCG
This sequence comes from Altererythrobacter sp. B11, assembly GCF_003569745.1. NCBI lineage: Bacteria > Pseudomonadati > Pseudomonadota > Alphaproteobacteria > Sphingomonadales > Erythrobacteraceae > Altererythrobacter > Altererythrobacter sp. B11. Next base: position 1,509,206 of record NZ_AP018498.1, on the reverse strand, counting down.
GAAGCGTTCCATCCGCTGACCCGCCAGGCATGGTCCAGCCTGCAGGAAATCTACGGCACGGCGCAGTCGAATGCGCAGGCAATGCAATCCGCCATGCAGGCGCAGGATGACAGCCGGTTCCAGCGCATGGCCGAAGCTGCCGGGCTGATCGATTTCTTCGCCGCGCGCGGCATCAGCCGTGAAAAGGCGCAGCAATGCCTCGCCAACACGCAGGAAGCGCGCGAGATCGTGGAGCGGTCCAACACCCAGTCGGACGAACTGGCGGTGACCGGCACGCCGACCTTCTTCATCAACGGCAAGCGGATCGAAGGCACGACCTGGGAGATCCTGGAGCCGGCGTTGCAGCAGGCCGGGGCCAGGTAAGCCCCGGAAGCGCAAGGGGGGCCGGGGCGCGCGATGCTGATCAGGAAGCTCAAGCTGTCGGGCTTCAAGAGCTTCGTCGAGCCGGCAGAACTGCGCATCGATCCCGGGCTGACCGGCGTGGTCGGCCCCAATGGCTGCGGCAAATCCAACCTGCTGGAAGCGATCCGCTGGGTGATGGGCGAAAACTCGCCCAAATCCATGCGCTCCGGCGGGATGGAGGATGTGATCTTCGCCGGCACCGAGCGGCGGCCGCAGCGCGATTTCGCCGAAGTGGTGCTGCACGCCAGCGACAAGCATGGCGAGGAGCTGGAAGTCACGCGCCGGATCGAGCGCGGCGCGGGCAGCGCCTATCGCATCAACGGGCGCGACGTGCGCGCCAAGGATGTGGCGCTGGTCTTCGCCGATGCCGCCACCGGGGCGCATAGCCCCGCCCTCGTCAGCCAGGGCAAGATCGCGCAGGTGATCGCCGCCAAGCCGGCGGAGCGGCGCATGATGCTGGAAGAGGCGGCAGGCATCGCCGGCCTTCACGTCCGCCGCCGCGATGCCGAAGGGAAGCTGCGCCAGACCGAGGCCAATCTCGCCCGGCTGGAAGATTTGATGGCCGGGCTCGACAGCCAGATGAACGCGCTGCGGCGGCAGGCCAAGCAGGCCGAACGCTACAAGGCACTGACCGAGCGGATCCAGCTGGCCGAGGCGCGGCTGCTGTTCGCCCGCTGGCGCGATGCGGCAGCGGCCGCCGATGCGGCGCGCGCGCAGGCGCGCGAGGCGGATCGGCGGGTGGAGGAGGTGCAGCAGGCGGCGCAGCAGGCGCAACGCCTGCAGGCCGAACTGGCAACGCGCCTGCACGAGGCGCGCGAGGAACTGGCCGACCGGCGCGACGATGCCAGCGCCCACGGCCACCGCATGGCCTCGCTCGCCAGCCAGCTGGAAGCCGCCGAGCAGCGCCTGGCCGATCTGGACCGCCAGAAGGCCCGGCTGGAGGAGGATCGCGGCGAGGCGGACCGGATGACGCGCGACGCCGCGCAGGCGCTCGCGAAGCTGGAACAGGATCTCGCCGCCGGGGAAAAGGCGCTGGCGGCGGATGAGGCGCGCCAGCCGGAGTTTGCCGCGCGAGCGGAAGATGCGGAGCGCGCCGGCCGCGCCGCCGAGCTCGCCCTCGCCCGTGCCACGGCCGACCATGCCGGCGTGGAAGCCGAATGGCGCGTCGCGGAAGCCGAACTGGCCCAGGCGCGCGGCCGGCTCGATCGGCTTGAGGGCGAAGCGCGGCGGCAGGACGAATCCCGCCGCTCTCTCGCCGGGCAGGCCGATCTCGATCGCGCCGCCGCCGATGCGAAGGCAGCGGTGGCAGCCGCCACGCAGCATATCACCACGCTGCGCGAGACGCTGGACGCCCGGCGCGCCCGCAAGGACGAGCTTACCGCCGCGCGTGACGAGGCAGCCAGCGCGCTTGCCTCCGCCCGGGCCGAACTCGCCGGGGTGGAGCGCGAATGGCAGGCGCTGAAGCGCGACCGGGAAGCGCGCGCCCGGCAGGCCTCGGGCAAGCAGGGCCTCGCCACGGCGATTGACCGGCTGACCGCCGAACCGGGCTATGAGCGCGCATTGGCCGCGGTACTGGGGCGGGATGCCAAGGCGCCGCTCGGCATGCCCGCCGCCGACACGGAAGGTCGCTTCTGGACCGGCTCCGAGGCTCCGGCGCGCGTCGCGGACAGCCTCGCCGCCCATGTGCCCTCCTGCCCGCCCGAACTCGCGGCGCGGCTGGCGCTGGTGCATGTCTGCGCGGAGGATGACGGCCGCACCCTCGCCCCCGGCGAATGGCTGGTGACGCGCGGCGGGCATCTGCGCCGGTGGGACGGCTTCGTGGCGCGCGGCGAAGGCGCGGCCGAAGCGGCCCGGCTGGAAGCGGAGAACCGCTTTGCCGAACTGGACGCCGCTCTCCCCGCGCTCCAATCCGCCGCGCAGCAGGCGGAAGAAGCCCAGCGGCAGGTGCAGGAGGAGCTGTCCGCCCTGCAGCGCGAGCTGATCGGCGCCGAGCGGGAGATCGCCGAAGCCGGCGACCGCGAACGCGCCGCCTTGCGCGCGCTGGATCAGGCGGAGGCCGCGCGCGAACGGCTGGCTTTGCGCCTTGCCGAGCTCGACGAAGCCGCTGCCGAGCTGGCCGAGCAGCAGGCCGCCGCCCGGCAGGACATCGCAGCGGCAGAGGCGCGCCGCGCCGCCCTGCCCGATCCCGAAACCGGCCGCGCCGCCCTGGCCGCCGCGCAGGCCCGCAACGAAGCGGCGCGCACCGCATCGCAGGCGGCCACGGCGGCGCTGGCGGGGCATGAGCAAGCGCTGGCCGTGGCGCGCGAGCGGGTGGCGGCGCAACGCGCGGACATCAAGGGCTGGCAGGCCCGCGCCGGCGATGCCGCGCGCCGCCTTTCGGGCATGGAACAGCGCTTTGCCGAAATTGCGGAGGAGCGCGCCGTCTTCGCCGCCAAGCCCGAAGGGCTGATGCGCGAGATCGAAGGCGGCGAAGCCGTGCGTGATCGACTGGCGCGCGATCTGGCCGAAGCCGAAGGTGCCGTGGCCACCCTGACGGCCGAAGCGAAGGAAGCGGACGCCGTGCTCGCGCAGGCGAACGAGGCGCTGGCCACCGCGCGGGAAGGGCGCGCCGGGGCCATCGCCCGGGCGGAAAACGAGGAGGTGCGGCGCGAGGAAATGGCGCGCATTTCCGGCGAGCGCTTCCAGTGCCCCCCGCCCGTGCTGGCGCGCCGCTTCGCCTTCGAACCTGCCGATGTGGCCGCCCATGCGGAGGAATCCACTGCGCTGGAAAAGCTCACCGCCGATCGGGAGCGGATCGGCCCGGTCAATCTGGTCGCCGCGGAGGAACTGGCGCGGATCGAGGAAGAGCATGGCAGCAGCGCCGCGGAGCAGGCCGAACTGGCCGAGGCGGTGCATCGCCTGCGCGGCTCCATCGGCAATCTCAACCGCGAGGGGCGGGAGCGGCTGCGCGCCGCCTTCGAAGCGGTGGACCAGCATTTCCGCCGCCTGTTCACCCGCCTGTTCGAAGGCGGGCAGGCGCATCTGGCGCTGGTGGACAGCGACGATCCGCTGGAGGCGGGGCTGGAAATCTTCGCCCAGCCGCCGGGCAAGCGGCTGCAATCGCTCACCCTGCTGTCCGGCGGGGAGCAGGCGCTGACCGCGGTGGCGCTGATTTTCGCCTTGTTCCTGACCAATCCGGCGCCGATCTGCGTGCTGGACGAAGTGGACGCCCCGCTGGACGATGCGAATATCGACCGGTTCTGCGACCTTCTGGACCAGATGGTGCGCGAGACGCAGACCCGTTACCTGATCGTGACCCACAATGCCGTGACGATGAGCCGGATGCACCGGCTGTTCGGCGTGACCATGGTGGAACGGGGCGTTTCCCGACTGGTCAGCGTGGATCTCGGCGGCGCGGAGGAATTGCTCGCCGCCGAATGATTTCCAGCTGGCGTAACAGATCGTCATCTTCGCGAAACAACCGCGAAATCTCACTTTCCTATCCCCTCCCCAACCGGAAACCGGACAAGGGAGAGAATGCATGCTTCACCTGGGACTGGCTGCCGCATTGGTCGCCGCTGCTGCGGCAAGCGGCGGGGCGGTAATCCACGAACGAGTGCTGGACAGCGGCGGCACGGCCTATCGCCTGACCTATTCGCCCGACATCCGCGTGGAGCGGAAGACCATCGGCACTTCCGCCGGCCCGCGCCCCTCCACCATGAAGTGCCTGTGGCGCGCCGAGGTGCGGCTGCAGCGCAGCATCACCGATCCGCGCAGCGGACGCGAAATGAGCACCCTGCTGCCCGAAACGCGCCGCTTCAGCGGCACCATGCCCGGCAATTGCCGGCTGAGCCGCAACCGCATCGAACCGGCGGAGGTGGCGGAGCGCAGCGAGGTGCGCAGCTATCTGGCGCAGGCCGCAGCGGAGGATGAAGATCGCGCGCGGGCCTTCCTCGCCACGGCCCGATCCCTATAAGCGCCGCCATGTTGACACGAACCACACTGTCCGCCGCGGGCCTTGCCCCCGCTGCCCTGCTGATCGCCGCCCTGCCGACCGCCGCCGCGGCGCAATCACTGCCCGGCCCCTATCTCGCGGCCGAGGCGACCACCGATTATCGCCAGCGCGGCCTCAGCGGCAGCGATGGCGATCCGGCGCTGACTGCCATCGTCGCCGTACCGGTCACGCAGGAGTTGGAACTGCAGGCGGTGGGCAGCACGCTGCGCGAAAGCGCGCGACACGGCGGCGCCGACCTGGGCGTGGACCTCGCCGCCACCTATCGCCTGCGCAGCGGCGGCTGGTCGCTTTCCGCCGGACCGGTGGCACGCCTGTTCACCGGCGGCGATGGCGGGCTGAACTATGTGGAGCTGGCCGGGCGCGCGGGATACACGCTCGGACCCGCAGCCGTTGCGGTGGGGGCCAGCTACGCACCGGCGCAGGACGCCATCGGCGGGGACAATCTCTATCTTCACGCCGATGCCGATGTCGGCGTGCCGGGCACGCCTTTCACCCTGCTGGCGGGGGTGGGCCATTCCTCCGGCTCGGTGGACGATCGCAGCCGCTCCGCCCGCCTGCGCCCCGGCGGCAGCTATTGGGATTATCGCCTGGGTGCCGAATATGTGATGAGCCCCTTCGCCCTCGGCGCGCGCTTCACCACCACCTCGATCGACCGGGAAGACCGTATCCCGTCCCCCTACGCGGACCGCCACGACGGCAGTCGCTTCGCGCTCTACATCCGCATCCAGAACTGACCGACGCGGCCGGGAGCGGAAGGCCTAGTCCAGCACGGCGCGCGGCCCGGACCCCTTCGCCCCCAGCCGGTCGTCCTTGTTGTAGAGCTGGCACTTCTGCAGGCTCAGACAGCCGCAGCCGATGCATTGATCGAGTTGGTTGCGCGTGCGGGTGAGCAGGTTGATCCGCTCGTCTATCGCGCCGCGCATCCCCCGGCTGATAACCTGCCAGTCGCTGATCGTGGGCGCCCGCCCCTGCGGCAGCGTGGCCAGCTGCTGCTCGATCTCGCTGAGGGCGAGACCCAGCTTCTGGGCGATGAGGATGAAGCTGACCCGGCGGATGTCCGACCGCAGGAAGCGCCGCTGGTTGCCGCCGGTGCGGTGTGCCGAGAGCAGGCCCCGATCCTCGTAAAACCGCAAGGCGGACACCGCGACGCCGGTGCGTGCGGCCAACTGGCCGATGGTGATGAAGCGGTCCTCAACCATGGTCCCTGTCCCGGATTTATCCCCGAAGGCTTGACCTAAACTTAGCTTGAGGTTGCACAAGGGTCAAGCGAAGCGATTCGCCGCCGGCCTTCACGGGCTGCGCGCCATCAGGATAATCAAGATCTTGCTTAGGAAAGTTGATGCAATGACACAGGGACGGCTCGAACATGTGAATCTGACCGTGAGCGACATCGATCGATCGGCCGCGCTGTTCCGCGAACTGCTCGGCTGGCACGAACGCTGGCGCGGCCCCGCGCTGAACGGCGGGGAGTCGCTCCATCTGGGGGAAGATTTCTCCTACCTCGCGCTCTACACCGACGGCCGCGACCATGCGGGCCAGGTGAAGGGCCGGCCGCTCAACCATGTCGGCCTGCTGGTGGAGGATCTCGACGCTGCCGAACGGATCGTGATCGCCCACGGGCTCGAGCCGTTCAATCACGATGATTACGATCCGGGCCGCCGCTTCTATTTCTACGACTGGGACGGAGTGGAATTCGAACTGGTCAGCTACAGCTGAAGGATGGGCCGCGGCGGCGGCCCCGCGTCAGAAGCTCTTCTCGCCATAGACGCGGGAGATGTCGCCGCCCCATTCGCCATGGAACTTGTCCAGCAGCCGCTGCGCCGGCACCTTGCCCGTCGCCACGATCTCTTCCAGCGGTTGGAGAAAGCCGGCCTCGTTATCGCCGCCCTCGTTCAGCCGCCCGCGCGCGACGAGGCCGGCACGGGCGATGCGCAGCACCTCCCCCGCGATGTCGCGCAGCGTGCCGCCGCCAGGAATCGGAGCGTCCAACGCGAGCTTCGGCACGGCATCGCGCAGCGCCTCCCGCTCCTCCATCGTCCAGTGGCGTACCAGATCCCATGCCCCATCAAGTGCACTGTCGTTGTAGAGCAGCCCCACCCAGAATGCAGGCAGCGCGCAAATGCGGTTCCACGGGCCGCCATCGGCGCCGCGCATTTCGAGGAAGCTCTTCATCCGCACTTCGGGGAAGGCGGTGGAAAGGTGGTCCGTCCAGTCGCTCGCCGTGGGCAATTCGCCGGGCAGCGCGGGCAGCTGGCCCTTCATGAAATCGCGGAAGCTCTGCCCCGCTGCGTCGATATAGCGCCCCTCGCGGAACACGAAATACATCGGCACATCAAGCATGTACTCGACATAGCGTTCGTAGCCGAAGCCCTCTTCGAACACGAAGGGCAACATGCCGGTGCGCTGCGGATCGGTGTCGGACCAGATATGGCTGCGGTAGGAGAGGAAGCCGTTGGGCCGCCCCTCGGTAAAGGGCGAATTGGCGAACAAAGCGGTAGCCAGCGGCTGCAGTGCCAGGCCGGTGCGGAACTTCTTCGCCATGTCCGCTTCGGAGGAATAATCGAGATTCACCTGGATCGTGCAGGTGCGCAGCATCATGTCCAGGCCGAGCGAGCCGACGCGCGGCATGTGCCGCATCATGATCGCATAGCGCCCCTTGGGCATCACCGGCAGTTCGGCCCGCGTCTTGTCCGGCCACATGCCGAGGCCGAGAAAGCCGACGCCGAATTTCTCGCCGATCGCCTTCACCTGATCGAGGTGGCGGCCGGTTTCGGCGCAGGTCTGATGCAGGTTCTCCAGCGGCGCGCCCGACAGTTCGAGCTGGCCCGCCGGCTCGAGGCTGACGGTGCCGTCCGCCCCGCTCATCGCGATCACATGGCCGTTCTCTTCCACCGGCTCCCAGCCGAACTCCCGCAATTGCAGCAGGATATCGCGGATACCTCCCTCTTCCTCATAGGAAGGGGCGTGATGGTCGGAGCGTTTGTAGACGAGCTTTTCGTGCTCGGTGCCGATGCGCCACGCCGCCGGCGGCTTCTCGCCCGCCTGCATGGGGGCAACAAGATCCTCCAGCCGCTCGATAGGCGGCTCTTCGCCCGTAGACGCCGTGCGCGTACTCATGGGCTGGCCGTTAGGAGACTAAGCGCTGCCGCGCCAGCGCAATTTACCTTTCCCCCTGCGGTGCTGCGCTTGTCGCGAAATCACCCTGCATCGCCATCCAGATCGCCGTGCCGGCAATGGCGGCGGTTTCGCCGCGCAGGATGCGGGGGCCGAGCGTGATCGGCCGCGCCTGCGGCAGCGCGCGCACCGCGGCCCGTTCCACATCGTCGAACCCGCCTTCCGGCCCGATCAACAGCGCCGCCGGCCCGGCTTCGGCGGCAAAGGCCTCCGCCGCCGACGCGCCGCCCATCTCGTCGGCGAAGAACAGCGCCCGGTCCGCCGGCCAGCCGCGCAGCAGCGCCTCCAGCTTCTCGACCTCTGCAAACCGGGGGAGCGCGGTGCGGGCACATTGCTCCGCCGCTTCGGTGACGATCGCCCGTGCCCGCTCCGGATTGAGGCGGTCCGCCACGCAGCGCCGCGCAAGCACCGGGCGGATGCTCTGCACGCCCAGTTCGGTGGCCTTTTCGAGCACCAGGTCGAAACGGTCCTTCTTGAGCAGCGCCGGGCACAGCCAGAAATCCGGCACCTGTTCGCGCGGGCGCAGCCGCTCCATCGGCAGCAGCTCCACCGCGCGCTTGCCGGCGGAGAGCACATTGGCCGCCCATTCGCCGGTTTCGTCATCGCACAGCACGACCGCGTCGCCCGGCCCCACGCGCATGACCTTGCCGAGGTAATGCGCCTGATTCCCTTCGACCAGCAGCGGGATTCCGGACGAGAGCGGCCCCGGAACGAACAGGCGCGGGGCGCTGCGCGGTGGCCATGCGGGAGTGGCGGGCATGTCCGCCTCATAGCGCGCCGGGCGAAAAAGTCAGGGCCGATCCGCGATCACCCGGATGACGGGGCGGCGCCAATTCGCTAGGTCCGGCGCATGGCCGATACGATCACCCCCGATAGCGAGCACCGCGGGCTGGTGGCCCGCCTGCCGCAAGCCATTCGCGATTATGCGCTGCTGGCGCGGTTCGATCGGCCGATCGGCTGGTGGCTGCTATTCTGGCCCGGAGCCTGGGCCGTGGGGCTGGCCGGCGCGGGCTTGCAGCTGGAACTGGTCGCCTGGATGCTGCTGGGCAGCATCGCCATGCGCGGCGCGGGCTGCGTGTATAACGACATCGTCGACGCCGATCTGGACCGGCAAGTGGCCCGCACCGCCAGCCGCCCCATCGCCAGCGGCCGCGTGAGCCGCAAGGCGGCCTGGGCCTGGCTGCTGGCGCTGTGCGGCGTGGGCCTAATCGTGCTGCTGCAATTGCGCTGGGAAGCGCAGTTGGTGGCCCTGTGCAGCCTGTTGCTGGTGGCGGCCTATCCCTTCATGAAGCGGATCACCGGCTTCCCCCAGGCCTGGCTGGGGCTGGTGTTCACCTGGGCCGCGCCGGTGGGCTGGATCGCCCTGCGGTCAGACCGGCTGGAGGTGATCGCGGCGCTCTATCTCGGCTGCATGTTCTGGTGCATCGGCTATGACACGGTCTATGCCCTGCAGGACCGCGAAGACGATGCGCTGGTAGGCATCGGCTCCAGCGCGCTGACGCTGGGCGACCGGGTGCAGGCCGGCGTGATCGCCTTCTACGGCCTCGCCCTCGCCTGCTGGGGCCTTTCCTTCTGGCTCATGCGGCAGGATTGGGTGGCGCTGATCGCCCTTGCCCCCGCCGCCGCGCAGCTGATGTGGCAGGCCTTCACGCTGGACAAGGGAGATGGCGCCAATCCGCTGGCGCGGTTCCGTTCCAACCGCTTCCTGGGCCTGCTGGTTGCGCTGGCCTGCTACGTGGTGGGCAACGCCTGAGCCCTATTCCGCCGGCTGCAGCGCCCCCTGGCGCGGCCGCGCGCGGGACAGCAAGCGGGAAAGCGGCGCGGTGATCGCGCCATGCTGCCCCATCCATGCGTAATATTCACGGTAGCGCGCATCCTCCGCCAGCAGATGCGCTTCCTCGGTCCGCGCCCGCCAGTAATAGATTGCGCTGACACAAGCGAGGAACACGGTGTTGCGGATCGCGTCCACCGCCGATGCGCTGGTGACGAGAAAGGGCAAGGTGGAAAGCCACCAGAACAGGTTCTTGGACAGATAGGCCGGGTGCCGCGTGAAGGCATAGGGCCCGTTGGTGATCACACCGCGGTAGGTGAGATTGGAAAAGCGGATGCCGAAGGCGACCGTCGCCCAGGCGTAGATGGCCGTCAGGACGGTGAGCAGCCCCACCCATACCCACAGCAATGCCTGATGCCCCTCCAGCCAGTAGCCCCAGCCGGCGGTGTTGTATTCATATTGCAGGATGCCGCCATCGCCCATGAAGGCGAAGACGAAGGGCGGATAGCAGATCAGCGCCGCCAGCCAGCCGGCAAGCAGGGGATTGCCGCTGCGGATATGCGCATCCAGCGGCCGAAGGGTGAGCAGGTACCCCACCGTGCCGATCTGTACGTCCACCACGAACAACAGGTCGAACAAATGGCTTCCCAGATCCACCGGATTGCCGCGCATCGCGCCGAAATCGGCCTCCACCACGCTGGCGAAGCCCGGCGGCAGGATGGAGATCATGAAGGCGCCGAAGAAGCCCTTGATGATCCAGGCGCGCCAGTGCTTCTTCACCTGCCCCGCCTGCCAGCCCGGCCGCCCCGTCAGCAGCGCGCCGAAATGCCAGGCATGGTCGCGCGGTTCGATCAGATATCGGTCAAGCCACAGCACATAGGGCAGCGACAGCACGAACATCGGCACCGCCGTCACGGCGATCACGCGCATGGCGAAAAGATACTGCCCGTCCCAATACCAGCGGCCGAGGCAATAGAGCGCGCCGATGATCAGCCAGGTGGCCCACAGGCCGGCGATCTTGGTCAGCGAGATATCGAGTGTGGCGCCCCAGCGTCGCGGATGATCCCAGTCCAGCCCGGTGGAGGGGCGACGGTGGACCTTCTCCACCAGCACGGACCAGCTGGCCATCGCAAGGCCGACCAGCACCATGCACAGCAACGCGGAATGCGGGCCGGACATCACCGCCCGCGGGCCAGGCAGTCCGAAATGCGCGACCAGCGCCGGCCAGGAGCGGCACAGGAGAATCCACCCGGCCAGCGTGGCGACACCGACGAGCCCAACCCGCCATGATACGTCGCTTGCTGGCCGCCGCAGCGGCTTGCCGGGGTTCTCCGCGCTCATGCGCGCGGGCTTAGGCGAGAAAGGGTTAAGGGGCGGGAAATGCTTCGCGCCCCCGGCTCAGACCCGTTCAGCGCCAGGCGGTGATGCGGCCGCTGTCGTCGAGGATATAGAGTGTGCCATCGGCGACGATCGGGCCGAGCGAAACGGCTTCGCCGATATCGCCGAAATCGGATGCCGTGCCGGTCTGCACGTCCACCGTCTTCACTTCGCCTTCTGAACTGGCGATCCACAGCTTGTTGCCGGCCAGGACCGGGCCCACCCAGAACACGGGGCCGGTGCGCTTCTTCTCGTTCTGCCAGCGCTGCAGTTGCGTGATCCAGCGGATGCGGCCGGTGGAACGCGCGATCGCCAGCAAGCGCGAATCGCTCGTGAGGGTGAAGATCCATTCGCCCGCCACCGCGGGGGTTGAAATGCCCGCCAGCGAAAGCTCCCACAGCCGCTGGCCGGTGATCAGTTCATAGGCGGCCATGCGCCCGCCCTGCCCCAGCGCGTAGACGGTGCCATTGTCGATGATCGGATCGGCATCCACATCGGTCAGCGTGCCGACCTGCGTGGAAATCGAGGTGCGCGCCAGCGCGTCCGACCACAGGCTGCGGCCGTTTTCATAGCGATAGGCAACGAGTTCGCCCGAGGAATAGCCGGCGATCACCGTGGCCTGCCCTGCCGCCGGAGCCGCAACGCCGAACACGCCGGACTGGCTCATCGCCGCCGCTTCCTGCCACAGGATGGAACCATCGGAACTGTTCAGCGCCTGGATCTGGTTGTCCTGCGTCATCACATAGACAGCGTTGAAGGCCACCGTGGGGGCGCCGCGCAGCGGACCAGCAGGCTTTACCTTCCAGATTTGCGACCCATCCTGCGCATTCAGCGCAACCACGTCACCCGCGCCGTTCGTTGCATAGACCCGGCCCTCATCGTAACTGGCGCCGCCACCGAAGGCGACATCTTCCAGGTCGTCGGCCACTTCGATGCGATGCGTCCACAAAGTGGCACCGGTCTTGGCATCGAAGGCATGCACCACGCCGTCCGTGTCGATCACGAACATCTTGCCATCGCCCACGACGGGCGCGGAAGCGAGGCGGCGCTTCTTGCTGGAACCGGGGATCCTTACGGTCCACACGCGCTGCGGCGCGGCAGCAAGCTCGAGATGCCCCACCACATTGCTGGCAGTGCCGCCGGCTTGCGCCCAATTGCTGTTACGCCGGGGCGCAGGCAGCACGATCTGCGTGCTCTCCAGCGCGGGATCGGGTTCCACGTCATTGGCGATGTGGGAAAGGATCGGCGTGCGATTGCCCACGGTGGGGGTCTTCGGCCGAGCATTGTTGCCGCCACCGCAGCCGGCAACAGCCGCCATCAGCAGGCCGGCCATGAGTACACGGCCGGATTTCCGGGCCCCAAGCGCGCTTTGCATAATCAGATCCATCGTGCTGCGTCCGGCCTATTGCGCGGTGGCTGCCGCGGGTGCGGCGGCGGCGCCTTCCTGCAGTTCGGCCAGCGTCTTGTCGACATCCACCACCGCATCATAGCCGAGCATGCCTGCCAGCTGCCGCGCCCGCGAGCGCAGCGTTTCAGGCACCTTCTCGTTCTTGGCGATTTCCGCAAACAGCGGGCCGGCGAGATCGTTCTTGTTCTGCGCCAGATAGGCCATGCCCACCAGTTCGCCCGCGCTGCCGAACCACGGATTGCCGGGCGTCGCCAGCGGCTTCAACCGGTCGATCACCTGCTGCGGCTGGAGATTGTCGTAATTGGTGGCGACGGAGCGGATGGCGGCGATGTCGCGATAGGGCTGCGGGGCGCTGTCATTCGCGGCCACGGCATCGAACAGCTTCACGGCGTCGGCCGGCTTGCCGTTCTGCAGCGCGATGTCGGCGCGCAGCAGCATCGCCGGGATGGCGGCACCGCCGGCATCGTCGGCCACCAGCTTGGCCAGCTCGGCATCGGCCTGCGAAGCGCGGCCGGCATCGATCGCGTCGAGCCCGGTAACGAGCCCTTCCGACCGTTCTTCCAACACACCTTCGGAATGCTCGTGCCAGTAGAGCCAGCCGCCCAGCGCCGCGAGACCGACGACCACGGCAATCCCGACCGGAAGGGCATAGCGCTTGACGGCGTCGCCCATCTGGTCCTGGCGCACGGCTTCGTCCACCTCACGCATGAGCACATCCTGCTCCGCCCGGGCGCGCTGGGCCTGCTTCTCGGTGCGCGATGTGTTTGTATCGGGAGTTAGAGCCACGGCGTTTCTACAAGTTTTCCGGGATGTTTCTTGACGGGGTTAGAGTCTTGGCCCGCGCTGTTAGGCGGATGAAGGCGTCAATTCAATTGCCGAATGGAACCTGTCCCCGCCCGGGTGAATGGCCGATGAAGCGCGGCGGCGTTCAGCGCCGGCCCATGAGGCTCCAGTAAAGCGCGCGGTAACGCTCTACCATCCGCTGCTCGTCATACTCGGCCACGGCCCGCGCGCGATTGGCAGCGCCGATCTGCCGCCGCGCCGCTGCATCACCCGCCAGCCGCACCAGCGCGGCCGCCAGTTCCCCCTCCTCGCCCGGCGCGGTGAGGAAGGGGCCGTTTTCACTCGCCACCATGCTGGGAATGTCGCCGACGCGTGGGGCCGCGACCGGCAGGCCCGCCGCCATGGCTTCAAGGACGGAGATCGGAAATTGTTCGGAGCGTGAGGACAGGGCGTAGATATCGAACAGGCCCACCAGCCTGGCGGGCGCGGCGACATGGCCGATCAGATGCACCCGGTGTTCGATCTCCGTCATCTCCGCAGTCGCCAGGATGGCCTCCCGCTCCGGCCCTTCGCCCGCGATCACCAGCTGCCACTCCTCCGGCAGCGCCTGGAAGGCGCGCACCAGCGCCGGCAGGTTCTTCACCTTGCGCAACCCGGCCAGCGTGCCGACCCACTTCTCCCCCCGATGCTTGACCAGCCGGGGCAGCGCATCGCGCGCCGGCTTGGGCGCGAAGCTGGCGGTGTCGATGCCATTCGGGATCAGCCGCACCTTGCTGCGCGGCTGCTGCCACACCTCCAGCGCGATCCGCTCCAGAGTGCGCGAGGGCACAACCAGCGCCGCACTGCGGCCCAGCGCGATGCGGCGGAACAGGTTGCGCCGGCGCTTCAGGCCCTGCGCCTCATCCTCGTTGAAGCCGTCCTCGTGATGCACCAGCGGGGGGAGCTTGTAGACATCGGCGAACAGCGTGTGCGCCATCGCCGCATCCACCGCACCCCAATTGTAAGTGCAGATGAGGTCATAGCCCTGCATTGCCTCGGCGATCTTCTTGAGCCGCCCCGGCCAGGGCTTGCCCTTGAGCGAGGGGAACGCCGGCCAGGACACGCGCACCTCGCGCGCCAGCCGGGCGGCCGCACCGCGGCGGTCCGGATCTGCGGAGACGATCGCATGCTCCGCCCCGCGCCCGAAGGCGTTGATCAGCTGGACGGTGCGCAATTCCTTCCCCCCCGCATCGAAGGAGGAATGCAGGTGGAGGATACGGGGCGTGCTGCCCTTGCCGGTCATCGCGCGCCGCTCACGCCACGCGGCCCAGCAGGCGGGCGATGGCGGCCTGCGCCTCCGGCTCCTCCAGCGTGGGCGTATGGCCGGTGTGCGGCACGGTGATCGCCTCCAGCCCCGGCACTTCATTCTCCATCCGCGCCAGCGTGGCGTTGGAGAGGATGTCCGACAACTCGCCGCGCAGGGCGAGCACTGGCCGCCCGGAAAGCGCGCGGAAGGCCGGCCACAGGTCCACCGCCACGGCGCTTTCGGGCTGCTGGAAGGGCTCGGCGATCTTCATGTCGTAATCATAGGTGATGCGCCCGTTGCCGCTCACGCACATCAGCCGCTTGGCAAGGCGCAGCCAGTCGGACAGCTCGAAATCGGGATAGGCTGCCCCCGATTGCTCCTTCAGCGCGCGCGCCGCGTGCATCCAGGTGGGAAAGCTGCGCCCCTGCCCCACATAGTCGCGAATGCGCGCAATGCCCGCGGCTTCCACCTCCGGTCCGATGTCGTTGAGGACGGCGCCGGCGATCCGTTCCGGCGCCTGCGCCGCGATCAGCATCGTCACCAGCCCGCCGAGCGAGGTGCCGATCGCCACCACCCGGTCCAGCCCCGCCTGGTCGAACAGCGCCAGCACATCCGCAACATAGGTTGCGGGCATGTAGCTGGCGGGGTCCTTCGCATAATCGCTTTGCCCCCGCCCCCGCAGATCGGGGCACAGCACGCGCCATTCGCCTGCGAAGGTCTCCGCCACGGGCTCGAAATCGCGGGCATTGCGGGTGAGGCCGGGAATGCACACGATGGGTGGCCGGTCCATGCGCCCGGGATAATCGCGATAACGCAGCACCAGCCCGTCGGCACTGGTCCATTCGCCTTCGGTGAAGGGGGCTTCGTCCATCTCCGGTCCCATTGATTTGCCGTACGCGGTTGCGCCGGCCCGATCGCGGCCCCACTAATGCTAGCATGCGCGCCGAACCGCAAGCCGCCGCCTATCAGGCGGATCCGCAAATCCCCTCGCTCGCCGAATGGCTGGGCGATCCGGTCAAGCCGGCGGACTTCCCCCGCCATCAGCTGCGCTTTCGCAACCGGCGGTGGGACAAGACCGTGGGGCTGGGCGACCTCTCCGACGATCAATGGGTGGACCATTTTGCCCGCTTCTCCCCCCTGCCCGACAACCTGCCGCAGCCGCTGGCGCTGCGCTATCACGGGCACCAGTTCCGGGTGTACAATCCCGAGATCGGCGACGGGCGCGGCTTTCTGTTCGCGCAGATGCGCGATGGCAGCGGCCGGCTGCTCGATTGCGGTACCAAGGGCAGCGGGCGCACGCCCTACAGCCGCACCGCCGACGGGCGGCTGACGCTGAAAGGCGCGGTGCGCGAAATCCTCGCCACGGAGATGCTCGAAGCACTGGGCGTGAATACCTCGAAGACCTTTTCCGTCGTCGAAACGGGAGAGGCGCTCGAACGGGGGGACGAACCCTCCCCCACCCGTTCCGCCGTGCTGGTGCGCCTCAGCCATTCGCATATCCGCATCGGCACCTTCCAACGCCTCGCCGTGCTGGAGGAGGATGAGCACCTGCGCGCGCTGGTGGACTATTGCCTGCGCCAATTCCCCGGCCCGCCCCCGCCCGAGGATGCGCCGGGGCGGGATGAGCCAGCGGTCATGCTGATGCATCAGGCGGTGGAACGCATGGCCGATCTCGCCGCCTCCTACATGGTGGCGGGCTTCGTCCACGGCGTGCTCAATTCCGACAATATGAACATCACCGGGGAAAGCTTCGACTATGGCCCGTGGCGCTGGCTGCCGTTGTGGGAGCCGGGCTTCACCGCCGCCTACTTCGACCACGCAGGTCTCTATGCCTTCGGCCGCCAGCCGGAAGCGATCAATTGGAACCTGGCCCAACTGGCCATCGCGCTGCGCCGCATTGCCGACGCGCCGCCACTGGTGGGCGCGATCGAGCGCTTCGGCGATCTCTACCACCGCGCCATGAGCCGGCGGTTCACCTGGCGGCTAGGTGTCGCCAGCCGCGGGATCGAGGCCGACTTCGCCCTCATCGAAGCGGCGGAGCGCACCATGCGCGAACGCCGGATCGGCCCCGACGCCTTCTTCTTCGCTCATCGCGGCGGACGGGCGGCGGAAGGTCAACTCGCCGAGCGCCTGCAGGGCTATGAACCGGTTGATGCCTCCCATCCCTATTGGTCGGGTGAAGCGCCCGAAGCCATGCTGATCGAGGAGGTTGAGGCGATCTGGTCCGCGATCGCGGATGAGGACGATTGGGAGCCGCTGTCACGCAAGGTCACGGCCTTGCGGGACATGGGCCGCGCGCTCGGCCCCGTGCCCGACCCGGCCGGTCATGTTTGATTAAACCGCACGAGGCCCTACCTATATTGGCGAGCCCGCAACCTTCCCGCTATCACCCCCCATCCTTGTTTAAGTGAGCCTGCAACCAAGCTGTGAGTGAAACCCAGATCATATCGTATGAACCGGCCACCGGCGCCGAATTGTGGCGCGGCGCCGTGGGCGATGTGGATGACGCTGTGGCCCGCGCGCGTGCGGCCTGGCCGCAATGGGCGGCCCAGCCGCTCGCCAACCGGATCGAACTGCTCCGCCGCTTCGCCAACGAAGTGCGCAAGGTGCAGGATGACTTCGCCGCGCTGATCGCGCGCGAGACCGGGAAGCCGCTATGGGAAAGCCGCACCGAAGTGGAAGCGGTGATCGCCAAGGTGGAGATTTCCGTGCGCGCCTATGCGGAGCGGACGGGGCAGCGCAAGCTGGACAGCGCCCTGCAGGGCACGGCGGCGCTGCGGCACAAGCCGCATGGCGTTATGGCCGTGCTCGGCCCCTACAATTTCCCCGCCCATTTGCCGAATGGTCATATCATCCCGGCGCTGATCGCCGGCAATGCGGTGGTGCTGAAGCCCAGCGAGAAGACGCCGGCCACGGGCGAGATGCTGGTTGCCTGCTTCCACCGCGCCGGCGTTCCGCAGGATGTGGTGCAGTTTCTCCTCGGCGGCCCCGAAGAGGGCAAGGCGCTGGTGGCGCATGACGGGGTGGACGGCGTGCTGTTCACCGGATCGGCGCAGGTGGGCATCGCCATCAACCGCAAGCTGGCGAGCAACCCCGGCAAGATCGTGGCGCTGGAGATGGGCGGCAACAACCCCATCGTGGTGTGGAACACGCCGCTGGTGCAGGACGCCGCAACGCTGATAGTGCAATCCGCGTTCACCACGGCGGGCCAGCGCTGCACTGCCGCGCGGCGGCTGATCATCAATTCCGCCATGTACGAACCGGTGCTGGAAGAAGTGAAGCGCCTTACCGATCGAATGATCATCGGTGCCCCCTTCGACGAACCGCAGCCGTTCATGGGGCCGGTGATCGACAGTGACACGGCCGACCAGCTGACCGAGAGCTTCCTCTACCTGATCTCCCATGGCGGCAAGGCGATCCGCCACATGCGGCGGCCGCAGGGCGATCTGCCCTTCCTGACGCCGGGTATCATCGACACCACGGGCGCTTTGGACCGGCCAGACGTGGAACTGTTCGGGCCGTTGCTGCAGGTCGTCCGGGTGGACGATTTCGATCAGGCCATTGCGGAAGCGAACAACACGCGCTTTGGCCTTTCCGCCTCGCTGGTGGGCGGCACACCGCAGGAATACAACCGTTTATGGGCCAATATCCGCGCCGGCATCGTCAACTGGAACCGGCCGACCAACGGCGCATCCTCCGCCGCGCCGTTCGGCGGCGTGGGCCTTTCCGGCAACCACCGCCCGGCGGCCTTCTATGCGGCGGATTACTGCGCCTATCCCGTGGCCAGCACGGAGATGGAACAGCCGCGCGCCAGCGTGGGCGTGGGCTTTTCCTGAAGGCAGCGGCGGTTATTTGCCGCTGGTGATCAGGTCCACCTCGGTCGCCCCGGACGGCAGGCTGCGGGCATAGACGACATAGGACGCCTTGCCCTTGATGCCGCCGATCACATTATCCCCATCCTGCAGCACCCGCTGCGCGGAAAAGCCGGCGGCACTGGCGCGCGTGTAGTAATAATCCATGACTTCGCCCACCGGCACGGGCGTGACGAAATTGACCACCCGCAGGGCGCAGGTGCCTGTATCCGTCCCGGCAGCTTCCTGCACGGCCCCCTTGGGATAGACGGGGAAGGCCGCCGGCAGCTTGGCCGCCCAGGCCGTGGTATATTCCGCCTTGGCGGCACAGTCGCCGTTGCCACCGGGCGCGGCGGCAGCGCGGGCTGCTGCACTTAGCGTAGCATCCGGGGGCAATGCGCCGGCAACCTGCTTTGCCTCCGGCGCCTTGCGCATCTTGCCGGGCCCGCCGACATCGGTAAGCGCTGCGGCGCGCGCCTGCGCCACGGCGTCGGGTCCGAGATCGATCTGCGGCACCGACCCGTCTCCATTCGGCACCCCGGCCGCTTGATTGGCGCGGTTCTGCCCGACGAGATCCGGATCGACCATGATCTGATCGCCCAGCGCGCCGTCGAGCGCGGGATCGCCCTGCGCGCTTTCCTGCGCCTCCTCCTTCTTGTCGTTGCACGCCGCGAGGGCGAGCGCTGCCGCCAGCGGCAGGAAGATTGCGGGGCGGAGGGCGATGAATCGGCGCGTGGTGCTCATGCGGCGGGATTAGCGCATGGCGCGCGCGAAAAGGTTTACCGCGCGCCACAATCTCGCGCGCGTCCCGAAACGGGAAAGGGCGCCCGCATGATCCATAGCGGGCGCCCTCCCACGCAGCATTCCGGACAGGCCAGTGCCGCGCAGCGGCCGGGCGGTTTCAGGAGGCCGGCCCGGCCGCAATTTCAGTCATGACGTCAGCGGCAGCGCGAACCGCTGTCCACCGACTTGCCGAGCAGCGCGCCGCCGGCGGCACCCAGGATAGTGCCGAGCGTCCGATCACGGCCACCATCGATCTCGCGACCCAGCAGTGCACCCACTGCGCCGCCAACGATCAGACCGGTCGTGCCGTCGCTCTTGCGGCAATAGACACGCCCGTCCCGTTCGCGCCACACCCGAGTATCCCGGCGCAGCGGCTCGCCATAGCGCCGATCATAACGCGAATCATAGCGATTATAACGGTCGTGACGGTCACGCGACCAGCCATTATGACGACCCCGATCATGCGCCCATTCCTGCTGCAACGGAGCGGCGCTGCGCTGGGCGGGTCCACCGAAGTCCGCGGCGGTTGCGGGGACGGCGATTGTCAGCCCACCAGCAGCGAGGGCCAGAGCGGCGTTCTTGATCATGTTGCGCATTTCTCGTGCTCCCATTCGGTTTGTGCCTTCGATGGTTCAGGTTTACGCCCCCAATACTGAACGCCGGGCAACAGAAACCGCAGATTTGCATCAATTCGTCGCGCTTGCGGGGCGGCTCCACGCGGTCTAACCGCGTGAAAGTGAACGGCCCCCCGCCTCAATCCGCCAGCGGCCTGCCCTATGCGCTGGGCGCGCATGCGATCTGGGGATCCATGCCGCTTTATCTGTTGCTGGTGAAGAGTGTGCCGCCCGTGGAGTTCGTCGCCTGGCGCATCGTGCTTACCCTGCCGCTGTGCCTGGCCGTGATCGGCTGGAAGCGGATGGGTGGTGAACTGCGCAGCGTGCTGGCGGACCGGCGCGCCTTCCTCACGCTGTTCGGCAGCGCCACCATGGTTGCGGGCAACTGGCTGCTCTATGTCTGGGCGATCCAGAGCGGGCATGTCTATGCCGCCAGCCTGGGTTATTACATTCTGCCGCTGGCCATGATGCTGCTCGGCCTTCTGGTGCTGGGGGAGCGGATCAGCCCGCTGCAATGGGTCGCCGTGGCACTGGCGGGCGCGGGGGTTGCCGCGCTGGCCGCCGGGGCGCTGACTACGCTGTGGGTAAGCCTGGGCATGGCGGCGAGCTTCGGCATTTACGGCCTGCTGCGCAAGACCGTGGCTGCCGGATCGCTGGTGGGCTTGACCATCGAATCGCTGATCCTGTTCCCCATCGCTCTGGCGGTCACCGCCTGGTACGCGGCCAGTCCCGCCGGGTCGGCGATGGGCCGCAGCCTGGGCCTCTCGCTGGCAATCGCCGGCAGCGGGCCGATGACGGCGGTGCCGCTGCTGATGTTCGCCTTGGCGGCGCGGCGGATGCCCTACACGGTGATGGGCTTCCTCCAGTTCCTCTCCCCCACGGTGGTGTTCCTGATCGGCCTGTTCGTATTCGGCGAGGATCTGCGCCCGGCGCAACTGGCCTGTTTCATCGCCATCTGGGCGGCCGTCGGCGTGTTTACATGGGCCCTGCTCCGCGAACGCAAGGCTGCTCGCGCGGCCCTGCAAGCCGGGCGCAACCCTGCGCCCTAGTTAGCAGCGAGACGCCAGCCGAGCGTCTCGCCCGCGTGGAAGGGGACGAGGCTCGCCGCTTCCGTGTCGATCCGCGCGGGCACCTCCACCGGCTGCTTTTCCAAGGTCACCGTGCCTTCGTTCACCGGCAGGCGGTAGAAGGTCGGGCCGTGGAGGCTGGCAAAGCCCTCCAGACGATCAAGCGCGCCTTCCTCCTCGAACACGGCGGCATAGCTTTCCAGCGCGTAGGGCGCATTGAAGATGCCGGCACAGCCGCAGGCGGATTCCTTCGCCTCCTTCGCATGGGGCGCGCTGTCGGTGCCGAGGAAGAACTTGGGCGAGCCGGAGGTCGCCGCACGCCGCAGGGCAAGGCGGTGATGCTCCCGCTTGGCGACCGGCAGGCAATAGGCATGAGGGCGGATGCCCCCCACCAGCATGGCGTTGCGATTGATGTGGAGATGCTGGGGGGTGATAGTGGCCGCGACATTCTCGCCCGCCGCCGCCACGAAATCCACCGCCTCCGCCGTGGTAGCGTGTTCGAACACCACGCGCAGGCCCGGCATGTCCTTTAGCAGCGGCGACAGCTTCCGTTCGATGAACACGGCTTCGCGATCGAAAATGTCGATCTCCGCATCGGTCACCTCGCCATGGACGCACAATGTCATGCCGATGGCCTGCATCCGCTCCAGCACCGGGTAGATATTGGCGAGATCGGTCACGCCATTGGCCGAATTGGTGGTTGCGCCGGCCGGATAGAGCTTGGCCGCGGTGAACGCGCCCTCCGCGAAGCCGGCGGCCAGATCCTCCCCATCGGTATGGTCGGTGAGATAGCAGGTCATCAGCGGAGTGAAGGCCGCTCCGGCCGGCAGCGCGGCCATGATCCGATCGCGATAGGCTCGCGCATCCGCCGTCCTCGTGACCGGCGGTGCCAGGTTGGGCATCACGATCGCACGAGCGAACTGGCGGGCGGTGTAAGGCGCCACTGCGCGCAGCATGGCGCCATCGCGCAGGTGGACATGCCAATCGTCGGGGCGGCGGATCGTCAGGCTGGTCGTCATGGGCTGCGCCATGGCATAGCAGCGCCGGCGAAAACAGAGCCTACAGGCGCGGGCGCACCAGCAAGGGCTTGAACAGCATGCCGCTGGGCCGCACCAGAATCACCAGCACGCCACCCGCCGCCACGCCGGCCCCCGCGATCAGCGCCCAGCCCACCGGATCGCCGGTCAGCGCGGCGCCGGCGGCAATCGTCATGATCGGCGTCATCAGCGTCAGCGGCGCGACCAGATTGGCGTCGAATCGCTGCAAAAGCCGGAAGTAGAGCGTATGCGCGCCGAGCGAGACGATAACCGCCGAAAAGCCCAGTGCCGCCGCAAAGCGCCAGCCGCCCGCCAGCACCGCTGCCCCCTGCCCCTGCTCCAGCACGAGGCTGAGCGGCAGCAGCACGGCGAGCGAGCCTGCAGAGGCCCAGGCCTGAAGGCGCAGCGGACCGAGATCGAGCCGCTTGAGAAAGACCGAGCCCAGCGACCCGACCACCGCCGAGGCGAAGACGAACAGCAGCCCGAAGCTGCTCGACCAGCCGCTGGGCGAGGCGATCGCAATGCCCACGCCGACGAAGGTCAGCGCAATGCCGATCCCGCGACGCCAGCCGATGCGCTCCCCAAGGAAGGCGATAGCGAACAAGACGGTGAGCGGCGCGCTGGAGAGGCTGACGATGGCCGAGGCAGAGGGGGTCGCCACCTGCAAGCCGATGAACAGAAGGGCAAAGGACCCGCCGCTGACCGCGAAGGTCACCAGCGCCACCACCGGCAGGCGATCCGGCAGCGGTCGCAGCCAGCGGAACAGCGCCAGCAGTACCACCGACGCGCGGGCAGCAGCGTAGAACAGCGGCGGCACGCCGAGTTCGCCTACGACGACCCGGCTGACCACCACATTCAGCGCCCAGACGGCGCAGATCAGCACCAGGAGCAGGAAGCTGCGGAGCGGCATGGCACCCGAGTAGCACGTTCGCGCGGCTCCTGCAGCAAGCTGCCTTATGCCCGCCCCGCCGAAACCGTGACGATTTTATGACGAATTTTCGGCCACTTATGGACACAAGTAGCCGTAAAATATCAACTATTGAGCCCCTAGGGGAATCGCGAAACAGGGGGTTGGGAACGCGCCCCGATAGCAATGAGGGCAAAATGTCGCGGCAATTCCGCTTCGGGCCGGTGGCCCTGGTGCAACGCACAGTCGGTTCGCTCGAAAAGCGCCTGGTCGGCGCGCTGATCCTGATCCTGCTGAGCATTGGGACGCTGCAATTCCTTTCGCAGGATTCCGCGCTGCAGGTGCGGGATGCAAGCGCCGCCCTGGCCCGCGCGGCGGGCGAGACCGAACAGGCGCAGCAACTGGTGGAGCTGGTCGGCGAATTCCGCATCGCCACCAATCTAGAATTGTCGCACGAGGCGGCGGAAGCCGACGGCGAGAAACTGACGGACATCGCCATCCGCATCGGGGAGCAGGTGAACGCACTGCGCCTCGCGGGGATGCCGCTCTATGAATTTGGCGATCGCGCCAATGTGTTCCAGGATCTGGATCGCCATGTTGCCCGCATCTCGCAACTGGGGCGGGATGATTCCGCAGCGGCGGCCATTCTGGGCCGCAATCAGGAGATGGCCGCGCTCGCGTCCTCCATTGCTGATATGGCCGCGCTGCAACGCGCAGCGGTTCAGCAGCGGCTCGATCGCGCAGTGGACCGCTGGCACCTGCTGGTGAGCGCCTCCGGTGCCTCCAATGGCCTCCTCGTGCTGCTCATCCTGCTGGATTTGCTGCGCAACATCCTGCCTGCGCTGCGACGCATGCATCGGGCGCTGCGCCGGCTTGCAAATGGAGAGCTGAACCTGGAGGTGGAGACCTTCCGCTTGCAGGAATTGCAGAAGCTCTCCGGCCCGCTGGAAATCTTCCGCCAGAATGCGCTGGCGGTGAAGAACCTCGCCTTCACAGATCCTTCCACCGGCATGCACAACCGGCGGGCCTTCGTCGATCTTGCCGGGAAACGTCTGGCCGACTGCCGGGGTAGCGATCGGCGCCATGCGATGATGGCCGCCGACATCGACCGCTTCAAGCATGTGAATGACGATTTCGGCCATCCCGCGGGCGATCAGCTGGTGCGGCTGATCGGCGATCGCATGACCGATGCGCTGGGAGATCGGGCGATTATCGCCCGGCTCGGCGGCGACGAATTCGCCATCTTCACCGAATTGACCGACAATGAAGACGCGATGATGGCTGCCTCCCGCCTGGTGGTGGCGCTGCGCGATCCCTTCGATCTCGGCGATTTCACCATTGCCATCACCGCCTCCATGGGCGTGGTGGAGCTGGCAGCGGGCGAAGCGGATGAGATCGACCTGCTGCTCGCCCGGGCCGATCTGGCCCTCTATGCAGCGAAGAACGAAGGCCGCAACCGCGCGGTGCCCTTCACCGCCGAACTGGAGGCCGAGCGCGAACTCGACCGCGCACTGCAGAGCGATCTCGCCAGCGCCATCATGCGGGGCCAGTTGCGCGTGGTGTACCAGCCCATCCATCCGATCGGCGACGATCAGGACGAGATCGAGGCGCTGGTGCGCTGGACGCATCCCAAGCTGGGCGACATTCCGCCTTCGCGTTTCATCCCCGCCGCAGAGCGCAGCGGGCTGATGACCCAGCTGGGCCAGTGGATTATCGACCGGGCGCTCACCGATCTGCGGCAATGGCCCGATCTGGTGATGAGCCTCAATCTCTCGCCGCTGCAATTGCAGCAGGACGGCTTCGTCCATTTCGTGCTGGAGACCTGCCGCCGGCACGAGATCAGCCCCCGCCGGCTGATTCTGGAGGTCACCGAATCGCTCAGCATCGAACGTAACAGCCGCGCCCTGTTGACGCTGGACCTGCTGCGCAATGCCGGCTTCCGCATCGCCCTGGATGATTTCGGTACCGGCTATTCGTCGCTTTCGATGATGAAGGATTTCCATTTCGACCGGCTGAAGCTCGATCGCAGCCTCATCATGGACCTGGGCCGCGATTCGACCAGCAAGGCGGTGTTCGAAGCGGCGGTGACCATGGCGCTTAAGATCGGCGCCCAAGTGGTGGCCGAAGGCATCAGCGAGCAGGCGCTGATCGATCCCGCGCTGGACGCCGGCTGCACCCATTTGCAGGGCTTCCACATCAGCCGCCCGATCGAAGCGACGGCGGTGGCGCCCTATTTCGCCTCACGCCAAAGGATCGCCGCCTGACGATAGCCGCTTGATTTGCCGCCGGCAGGCGCCAAGTTCGCGCTATGGCCGATGAAAGACTGTTTTCCCGCTCCGTGATCCGTCTGGCGCCCGAGGACCCGGCGGAAGATGTCACTGCCTTCCTGCAGGGCCTCGTCACCAATGATGTGAGCGGCGAACTGCCTGCCTATGCCGGGCTGCTCAGCCCGCAGGGCAAGACCTTGTTCGATTTTCTGGTCTGGCCGGGCGCCCATGGATCGCTGTTGATCGATTGTGAGAAGGACGCGGCGGACGATCTGGTGAAGCGCCTGTCGCTCTATCGCCTGCGCCGCAAGATCGTGATCGCGGTCGACGAAACGCTGGGCGTGTTCTGGCAGGCCGAACTGGGCGATGGCGGCGCCCCCGATCCGCGGCTGCATGAACTGGGCCAGCGGTGGATCGCTGTCGTCGGCCCCGACGATGTTCCGGTGGATGACGCCTGGCTGCGCCACCGCCTGCGGCTGGGCGTGCCCGAGGGCCGGGAGGAGATGGCCGACATCCTCTGGCTGGAAACCAATGCGGTGGAGCTTAACGGCGTCAGCTTTTCCAAGGGCTGCTACGTCGGGCAGGAGAACACGGCCCGGATGAACTGGCGCAGCAAGGTCAACCGCCGGCTGGTGGTGGTGCCGCTGGAACGGTCGGATGCCGCGCGGCGCAAGGCGGAGCATGGGACGATCGGTCTCGCCATCGACCATCTGCGCCTCGAAGCGATCGACCGCGAACTGTTGCCGAGATGGCTGGTGCTGACCGAGGAAGACGGCACCGCAGCCTAAGCCAACTGCTCCCGCCGCAGCACTGAGGCTGCGACGGGGAGCAGGCGTTCAGGCAGAAGCCTCCAGCCCTTGCGGGCAGGCGTCGCAATCGGCGAGATCGAGCGCATAGCGCCGCGCCAGCACCATCTCTCCGCCACGTCCACGGCAGAAGGTGGGCCGCAACTCGCCGGTTTCGGCAAAACCCAGCCGCGCGAGCACCCGCCCCGAAGCCGAGTTGTCGATATAGTGGCCGGCATGGACCCGGCGATGGCCCAGCGCACGAGCAAGTGCGAGGACATGGCGTCCCGCTTCCACGGCGTAGCCCTGGCCCCAATGCTCCCGCGCGATCCAGTAGCCGAGTTCGAGGCCGCCCTCGCCCTCGTCCAGCCCGATCGTCCCGATTACCGGCGCGCCCTGCGGCCCCGGCAGCGTGATGGCGAAGCGGCAGGCGGCAGGATCATCCTGCGATTCGCAGAAACTGCGCGCGTCTTCCTCGCTATAGGGCCAAGGCGCACGGGCGAGCATGCGCACGATCTGCTCATGCCCGACCCCTGCGAGAATCTCGCGCCAGTCTTCAGCGAACACCGGCCGCAGGAACAGCCGCTCGGTCCGGATGAACATTTCCATTCTCCCTCGGCATCCGTCCCCCCGCGCTGCCTATGTAGCGGAGAGATATGACGCCGTGTTTGCGAGGGAGACGAAAAAAGGGAGACGGGTTGGCCCCCTCTCCCTCATGGCCGGGCTGTATGCCGCCCGGCGGGGCCATCCCGGTGGATGACCCCTTTTTCGGATCATCCGCTTATTCGGCGGCTTCAGCCATCATGTCCACGGACACGTATTTGCGGCCAAGCTTGCCTTCATGGAAGCGTACGCGACCGGCTTCGAGCGCAAACAGCGTGTGGTCCTTGCCCATGCCGACATTGCTGCCGGGATAGACGCGGGTGCCACGCTGGCGCACGATAATGTTGCCACCGATCACTTCCTGACCGCCGAACTTCTTCACGCCGAGGCGACGGCCGGCAGAATCGCGACCGTTGCGGGACGAACCGCCTGCTTTTTTATGTGCCATTGCGCTCTACTCCTCGGTCTTACTCTTTGTCCGCCTTGGCGGCGGGCGCAGCGTCCTTCACGGGCGCAGCCTTCTTCGCCTTGGTGCCGGTATCGACATCGGCGCCCTTGGCGGGTTCATCCTTCACGGCAGCGGCGGACTTCGGCGCGGCCTTCTTGCTGTCACCCACGGACACGATGCGCAGCAGGGTCATCTGCTGGCGGTGCCCGGCGCGGCGACGATAATTGTGCCGGCGGCGCTTCTTGAAGACGAACACCTTCTCGCTCTTCGCCTGGGCGATGATCTCGGCCGAAACCTTCACCTTCGCGGCATCGGCGAGCGAATCGCCTTCACCGGCGAGCAGGACATCGCCCAGCTCGATCGTGTCGCCGGCTTCACCCGCCAGCTTCTCGACCGCGATCTTGTCTCCTTCGGCGACGCGATACTGCTTGCCGCCCGTGCGCACTACTGCGAACATGGTTTCCAAATCCGTTCTTCTTGGTCGTCGCCCGCACAGATCGCTGCGCGAAACGACAAAAAGGCGCCCAGCGGGCGCCGGAAAGTGCGGAGCCGTTAGGCCAAGGCGCGCCTTCTGTCAACGCCCTGCGGCCGGCCGCAGCGGGTGCCAAGGGCAAATTCCTGCGCTGGTGCGCCGCTGGCAGGGAAGCTAAGGGCATGGCCATGGATTTCAAGCGCATCATGCTGCCATGCGTACTCGCCGCGGCCCTCGCGGGCTGCGCCGCCACCCCCGATTCCTATCCCAGCTTGGCCATTCGCCCGGGGGAGCGGGTGGAAGGCACCATGGTTTCCGCGCCCGAAGAGCCCTTCCTGCCTCCGCCCGTTGCCCCCGGCACGCTGGGAACGGCAGACAGCTATCTGGCCACCGTGCAGGCCGCACATCAGGCGTTCGAGGCGGAGCAGGCGCGAGTCGCCTCCACTGTGCGTGCCGGCAAGGGTGCAGCACCGGGGACGGAGGCGTGGTCGCGCGCGCATGTCGCGCTGGCCGATCTGGAACGGGTGCGCAGCCGCGCGGTGATCGCCCTCGCCGATTTCAACCAGCTCTATGTCGATACCGCAGTGGACGGTGAAGCGCTGGAGCGGCTTGCCGCAATGCGCGAGGAGTTGACCGGCCTGGTGGACGAAGAAGACCGCGTGATCCACGACCTCGCCACCGATCTGCGCTGACAGGCAGGAAGGCGCGGAGCCGATCCCTCGGCCCCGCGCCACCTGGGGCGCATGGCTAAGGGTGAATCGCCCGGAAGTCCCCCCTCGGATACCTTCCAGGCACCTCAGCGCAACAGCGCGGCGATCGTCACGGCCGCGAGTCCCCAGGCAAGGATGAGGGCCGGCATCGCCAGACCCCGCAACCGGGTGCCACGCGGCGCCGCGAACGGAGCGGGTCGAAGCGGATACCGGCTGGCCATCGTCTGTCCTCCTAGGAAGAGAAGACTGGGCCCCGGCATCCGAGGGTTCATTGATCGCGATCAATTCGGCGGCTCAGCCGCGCCAGCGTGAAAGATCGGCGTGATCCTGCTCGCGGGGTTCAATCCAGTGCCAGCCGTCGGCGCGCTTCTCGCGCTTCCAGAACCACGCATCGGATTTGAGGTGATCCATGGCGAAGTCCACCGCCTGGATCGCATCGCGGCGGTGGCGCGCGGCGGCGGAAACCATCACGATCGGCTCGGTGGGCAGCATTTGCCCCACGCGATGGAGAATCAGCAAACCGTCCAATTCGAAGCGCGCCAGCGTGCTGTCCGCCAGCGCTTCCATCCCCGGCAGGGTCAGCGGACCGTAATGCGACAGCTCCAGCGCCTCCACTCCGCCGCCCGGACGCACCTTGCCGACGAAGCTGGCAATCCCGCCGGCCTGCGGCAGCGCCCGGGCGAAGGGCTCCACCTCGGCATTGGGATCGAAACCGTGCTCGATCAGCCGGACGATTCGCATGGCTAGCCCCCGCTGACGGGGGGCAGCAGGGCGACCTCGTCCCCCTCCCCCGCCGCGAGCGCGGACTTGTCAGCCAGCAGCAGCCCGTTCACCGCCAACCGTACCTTCTCGCCCGCCGCCGCCTCGCCCAGCGCGGCCGGCAGTGCCGCCTGCAGCCCCGCCCAGTCGAGCGGAGCCGGCACGTCCTTCTCCGGCGCGCCCGCGAGATCGGCCAGCTTGCCGAGAAACACCAGCTTCACCGCCATGGGCTCAGCCGCCCGTCATCGACATATGGCGCGGCTGCGCCGGGGCGGCGCCGCGTTCGATGCGGAAATGGTGCCGTTCCGGCTTGATCCGCATCGCCTCGTCCAGCGCATCAGCCAGATGGGCGTCGGGCTCCTCGGAGCGCAGCGCGGCGCGCAGATCGACCTTCTCCGCCCCGCCGAGGCAGGCATAGAGCTGCCCCGTCGCCGTCACGCGGATGCGGTTGCAGCTGGC
Organism: Altererythrobacter sp. B11; assembly: GCF_003569745.1. Taxonomy (NCBI): domain Bacteria; kingdom Pseudomonadati; phylum Pseudomonadota; class Alphaproteobacteria; order Sphingomonadales; family Erythrobacteraceae; genus Altererythrobacter; species Altererythrobacter sp. B11. The sequence goes on along the minus strand of NZ_AP018498.1, from coordinate 1,480,250 downwards.
GCAGAAATTGTTGGTGAGCGGCGTGATGAAGCCCAGCCGCCCGCCGGTCTCGGCAATATCGACATAGCGCGCCGGCCCGCCGCTGCGATGATCATTGTCGTTCAGCGTCCAGCGCGCCTCAAGCCGATCGCGAATCGCGGTCAGCGGCAGATAGTGATCCACCCGCTCCCCATCGACCTCGCCCAGCGGCATCACTTCGATCAGCGTCATCTCATGGCCGTGGCGATGGGCCCATTCGACGAGATAGGGAATTTCCTCCTCGTTCAGCCCCTTCAGCGCCACGGTGTTGAGCTTCACCTTCAGCCCGGCCTCGCGCGCGGCGGCGATGCCCTGCAGCACGTCGCCCAGCCGGTTGCGGCGGGACAGCTGTTCGAACAGCCCGGCATCCATCGTGTCGAGCGAGACATTCACCCGCTTCACCCCGGCGGCGGCAAGGCCATCGGCGAATTCCGCCAGCTGCGTGCCGTTGGTGGTGAGGGTCAGCTCTTCCAGCCCGTCTCCCAGCTTGCGGCCCAGCGCGCGGACCAGCTCCATCACATCGCGCCGCACCAGCGGTTCCCCGCCGGTAAGGCGGATCTTGGAAATGCCGCGTTCGATGAAGGCCAGTCCCAGCTTGTGCAGCTCTTCCAGGCTCAGCACTTCCTTGCGCGGCAAGAACTGCATGCGCTCCGGCATGCAATAGGTGCAGCGCAGGTCGCAGCGGTCGGTCACCGACAGGCGCAGATAGGAAATCCGCCGGTTGAACGCATCGACGAGGGGGCCGGTGGAACAGCTCATTGCCCCACCATGTAGGAAATCATGCGGGATTTCCATCCACCGCCAGCAATTGGCCCGTAATCCCCGGCGCATCGGCGAGCCACTCCACCGCCTCCGCCACCGCATCGGCCGAATCGCCGGCCACACCATTGGCCCGCTTCGGCGCCGCTTCGCGTGCCAAGGCCTGCACAGCGGCGAGGCGCCAGCCGCAATCCGCCTTGTCGCCGGCGGGGAACACCAGCACCAGCGCATCCGCCCCCGCCAGCGCGGTGCGCGCCTGCGGCAGGAAAGCCGCATGGAAGGCCGCCGCGGCATCCAGCGGCGCGGGCGGCAGGCCATCCACGCGCAGCACCGCCTGCATGGTCAGCGCCGTTCCCGCCGCAGGGTGATGCCGATCTGTTCCTGCTCCACGCTCAGCGCCAGCTTGACGATCTTCACCGTCACCGCCAGCACGCGATCATCCTGCAGGAACAGCGTTTCGCACACATGATCGGCCACCGCCTCGATCAGCTTGAAATGCACGCCTTCGGGCAGGGCCTCCGAAGCGGCGAATTTCAGATCCATATAGTTCTTGCTGGCTTCCAGCGGCGTATCCGCATCGTAATGCGGCGCCGGCTTCATCTCCACCTGAATGGTGAAGCGCAGCGGCTGCGGCTTGCCGGTCTCTTCCGAATAGATGCCGGTGTGCACCATGTGCACGAAATCGGCGATTTCGAGGATCAGTGTGTCGGCCATGCCGCCCTTCCCATCAGCTTGCCGCGCGGATGGCAGCGATGCCGCCGCTTGTCCAGCCACGCGCGACGGGCCGCGCTTGAACACGCTGGAACACGTTGGAACAGGGTTCATGCGGAAAAAATCCTTGTCCGCGCGAAGGGCAGTTTCCGGCGGATTTCATAGGCTTGGCGGGTGATAGCATTGGCGGGATATGCGCGGTGCAGGCGGTGTAGGACAGAGCCATGGGGTTGCAGCGGCGTGAGGACCGCGCAGGACGCGGCTGTTTCCCGCCCCCCGCGCCACATCCCCCTCCTCGTCATTCCCGCGCAGGCGGGAATCCAGCGGGCGTGCCGCAGCGGGCGGGTACTTGGCCGAGGCCCGGGGACTGGATTCCCGCCTTCGCGGGAATGACGAAAGGTAGATTGCGGGACGGGCGAAAGGTAGGCCGCGGGAATGACGAAGGCAGGGAGGTGCCTTACGCCCCCTCTCTTAATCCGCCCGCCAGCGGGCGAAGATCGCGGTGGGAAGCAGGCGCCCGCCCTCGCCTTCCTCGCGCACGGCGAGGTCGCCATGCTCGATCGTGCCGGGCAGGCCGGCGAAATGTTCAGCCAGCAAGCCCGCCAGTGCGAGGCTGCTCATGCGCACCGCATAGACGGTGAGGAACAGGAAGCGGCTGCGCTCATCCAGCAGCTGCCGGCAATCGGCGATGAGGCCGGGCAGGCCCTCTTCCAGCCGCCAGGTCTCGTTCTTCGGCCCGCGCCCGAACTTGGGCGGATCGAGGATGATGCCGTCATAATGATTGCCGCGCCGCACCTCGCGCGCGGTGAATTTGGCCGCATCGTCCACCAGCCAGCGGACCGGGCGATCCTCCATGCCGGACAGTGCGGCATTCTCGCGCGCCTGGGCGACGGATTTCTTGCTGGCGTCCACATGGGTCACCGGCCCGCAGTCGCTCAGCGCCAGCGTGCCCACGCCGGTATAGCCGAACAGGTTCAGCGTGCCGCGCTCCGCCGCGCCCTCCGGCGCGAGGCGCCCGCGCATCCAGTCCCACACCGGGGCCATGTCGGGGAAGAAGCCGAGGTGGCGGAAAGGCGTGCATTGGGCTGTGAAGCGCACATCGTTCCAGCCCAGCGGCCAGCCCTCTTCCGGCACGGCCCGCGCGAAATGCCAGCGCCCGCCGCCATCCTCGTCCGAACCGGGCACGAATTCACCATGCGCGTCCCACTCCGCGCCGTCGGCGGGCAGGCGCGGGCTCCACATGGCCTGCGGTTCGGGCCGGATGAAGCGATAGGGGCCATAGCGTTCGAGCTTGCGGCCATGGCCGCTGTCCACCAACCCGTAGTCGGCCCAGCCGGCACCTTCCATCACCAAGGGTTGCAGGGTGAGGTCAGCCATGAGCGGCGAAGCTCGGGTTGGTTTGCGCGCGCAGAGGCGCGGAGGCGCAGAGGGAGGCCGGCCGGCCGCAGGCCCCGATCACATCCAATGCGCTCGACAGGCTGCACGGCTGAGACTTTGAGAGCGGCTTCGCCGCAAACGCGACCGCTCCCCTGCGCCTCTGCGCCCCTGCGAGCGAATCAACAGGCAAGCCGCCAGCCATCAAGCCGACGGCGTCGCGTGCTCCGCGACATAGGCGGCGACGGCCTCATATTCGCCCGGCAGCTCCACATAGCGTTCCTCACGCTCGAACAGGTCGCCCATGCGGGTGGGGAGCGAAGGCCGCATGCCGGTGGCGCGTTCCACCGCATCGCGGAACTTGGCGGGATGCGCCGTCGCCAGCGTCACCACCGGCGTCTCGGCCGCAATATCGGCCTGACGCGCGGCGTGGAGGCCGATGGCGGTGTGCGGATCGAGCAATTCGCCGCAGCTGTCCCACGCCCAGCTCATCGCCCGCGCCATTTCATGCTGATCGACCCGCGCGCTGGAGAGCAGCGCCGCTGCGCCCTGCCGCTGCGAATTGGTGAGCTGCATCGCCCGGCTCGCTTCGAACCCGCGCATCTGCTCCGCCAGCGCGGCGCCATCGCGCCCGCCGACGTCGAACAGCAGCCGTTCGAAATTGGAGCTGACCTGGATGTCCATGGAAGGGGCGGCAGTCGGCGTCACCTCGCCGGCGGAATAATCGCCGCTGCTGAGCGCGCGGTGGAGAATGTCGTTCACATTCGTGGCCACGATCAGCCGCTCGATCGGCAGGCCCATGCGCGCGGCGACATAGCCGGCGAAGACATCGCCGAAATTGCCCGTGGGCACGGCGAAGGCCACCTTGCGCGCCGGGGCGCCCAGTTGCAGCGCGGCGGCGAAATAATAGACCACCTGCGCCACCAGCCGCGCCCAGTTGATCGAATTGACCGCGCCGATGTGGAACCGCGCGGTGAGCGCGGGATCGCCGAACATCCGCTTCACCATCGCCTGCGCATCGTCGAAGCTGCCCTCGATGGCGATGTTGTGGACATTGGGCGCCAGCACCGTGGTCATCTGCCGGCGCTGCACATCGCTGACCCGGCCCTTCGGATGCAGCATGAAGATATCGACATTCTCGCGCCCGGCCACCGCGTCGATCGCGGCGGAGCCGGTGTCCCCGCTGGTGGCGCCGACGATGGTCAGCCGGCCGCCATCGCGTGCGAGGAAGGTTTCGAACAGGCGGCCGAGCAATTGCAGCGCCACGTCCTTGAACGCCAGCGTCGGGCCGTGGAACAGTTCCAGCAGCCAGTGCTGCTCGTCCAGCTGGCGCAGCGGCGTGACGGCGGCATGGGCGAAGCGGCCATAGGCGCGCGTGCACAGGTCGCGCAGCTCGTCTTCCGTCAGGCTGGTCCCCACGAAGGGCAGCATGACGCGCACCGCCAGTTCGACATAGGAAAGCCCGGCCATGGCCGCGATCTCCTGCTCGCTGAAGCGCGGCCATTCGCGCGGCAGATAGAGCCCGCCGTCGGACGCCAGCCCGGTCAGGGTGACGCCTTCGAAATCCAGCGCCGGAGCGCTCCCCCGTGTGGAAACATAGTCCATAGTGGGCGAGCGGTTAGCGGGGGCAGCGTCGCGGGGCAAGCAAGGGCCGCTACCCGGCGCAGTGCTTTTGCTTCACCGTGGCGGATTGGCCGCGGTCAGCCGCCCTGCTGCCGGCGCCGCAGCGCGAGCACATAGATGGCGATCGCGGTGGCGGCGAAGAAGAACCACTGCACCGCGTAGGACAGGTGGTTGTTGGGCAGATCGTTGGGATCGGGCCGGGCCAGCTGGGCGAGGCCCGCCTGCGCGGGCGCGGCCACGAGGCGGATGTCTTCGCCGGCCGGCGCGATGAAGCCGCTCACCGGCCCGCCGGGCCATTCGCGCGTTTCAATGTCCTGCCCCCAGCCCAGCGCCACCGTGCCTTCGCCGCCGCCCGCAAGCGCGCAGCGCGCAGTCTGCGCCCAGCCCGGCTGCCCCTGCTCGGAACGGCCGGCGATGGCATCGCGCGCCAGCACCCGCTCGCAAGTGAAGGTGGAGCGGCGGTAGAGCACGTCCTCGTACCGGGCGGGGTCGCGCGGCCAGGCCACCGGCGCGGGCTCTGTCAGCGCGGCGCTGTAACGGGCGAGCAGCGCCTCCTTCCATTCCTTGCGGTGCAACTGCCATACGCCCAGCGCGATCATGGCGGCCACGGCCATCGAGACGAGTAGCGTCGGGAAAACAGGCAGGCGCCGGATCATGGGCAGGAAAGGGCCTTTCCGGTCAGCGAATAAAAACAGGCCGTGGCGAGGGCATCCCCCCGCCACGGCTCTATCTGCACGGGAGCGTCGCCGCTCACCGGATCAATGATATTCGGCGCCCCAGCCGCCCCAGACATAGACGGTGACGAACAGGAACAGCCACACCACGTCCACGAAGTGCCAGTACCAGGCAGCCGCTTCGAAACCGAAATGCTCGCGCGGGGTGAAATCGCCGATATAGGCGCGGCGCAGGCAGACGATCAGGAAGATCGTGCCGACGATCACGTGGAAGCCGTGGAAGCCCGTCGCCATGAAGAAGGCGGAGCTGTAGGTGTTGCCGCCGAAGGCGAACGGGGCGTGCCAGTATTCATAGGCCTGGATGGTCGTGAACAGCAGGCCCAGCGCCACGGTGAGCCACAGGCCCAGCTTCAGCCCGTCGCGGTCGCCATGGATCAGCGAGTGATGCGCCCAGGTGACCGTGGTGCCCGAGCAGAGCAGGATCAGCGTGTTCAGCAGCGGCAGGGCGAAGGGATCCATCACCGCATGGATTTCCTTGGGCGGCCACACGCCGCCGATTACTTCCGCGATGGTGGAGGGGAACAGCGCGAAATCGAACCATGCCCAGAACCAGCCGACGAAGAACATCACTTCCGAAGCAATGAACAGGATCATGCCGTAGCGCATGTGCAGCTGCACCACCGGCGTGTGATCGCCCCGGCGGCCTTCCGCGATGATCTTGGAGAACCAGCTGTAGAAGGTGGCGATCAGGCCGGCGATGCCGAGGCCGAGCACCAGATGGGCGCCCGCCATGTCGTGCATGAACAGCACCATGCCGCTGGTGAAGGTCACGGCCGAAACCGAGGCCACGAACGGCCAGATGTCGGGCTGCAGGATATGGTAATCGTGGTTCTTGGCGCCGGCCATGTGCTCTCGTCCTGATCCTTGTTTGGCGCTGCCCTTAATGTGGGCGAACGGGTTGGTCCAGAGGTTAGGAGGTCGGTCCCTTCGCCTCGTGGAACGTATAGCTGAGCGTGATCTGCTCGACATCCTTCATGTTCGGATCGTCGAGCGCCTTGGGATCCACGTAATACAGCACGGGCATATCCACTTCCTGCCCCGGCTGCAGCGTCTGCTCCGTAAAGCAGAAACACTGGATCTTGTTGAAATAGGCTCCCGCCTGCTCCGGCTCCACATTGAAGGTGGCGCTGCCGGTGATCGGGTGCGACGAATCATTGCGCGCTTCGAACACCGCCATGTCCCGCTGTCCGATCTGCACGCGGTCCGTCACCTGCTTGGGCCGGAAGGTCCACGGCATGCCGCGATCGACATTGGCATCGAAGCGGATCGAGATCGTCTTCGCGCCGGCGCTCTTAGCCAGCCGTTCCGCCACCGCGGCATCGGCATCGCTGGCCCGCTGGGTGGTGCCGGCAAAGCCCGTCACCTGGCAGAACAGGCGATAGAGCGGCACCGCCGCATAGCCCATCCCCAGCATCGCCACCGCAATCAGCAGCGCGAACATACCCGTGCGGCTGTTCCGGTTGGAAAGCGAAGCGCCTGTCATCAGTCACCCATCCTCACGATAGTGATGGCATAGAACAGCACGGCAAAGCCGAGCAGCAGCAGGCCCAGAACCACGTTCCGCCCGCGCCGCGCGCGCTTGAACCGTTCCTCTTCTTCGGGAGTCATCGTCATGCCGCCAGTCCCTGCCCCAGGATAAGCCGATCCGCAACCAGCGCGGCAAACAGCGCGAAGAGATAGAGCACCGAAAAGGCGAACAGGCGCTTCTCCGGGCGCATGCGATCCTCCACCGCGCTGCGGCGAAAGGCCACCGGCACGGCCAGCGCCAGGAACACGCCCGAGAGCAGCAGCGCGGCAAGGCCGTAGATCGCGCCGGTCCCGCCGATCGCCCAGGGCACCAGGCTGACCGCCAGCAGCACGATGGAATAGAGCAGGATCTGCCGCCGCGTGGCCGCTTCGCCCGCCACCACCGGCAGCATCGGAATGCCGACCTTGGCGTAATCCGTCTTCACGAACAGCGCGAGCGCCCAGAAATGCGGCGGGGTCCACACGAAGATGATCGCGAACAGCACCACCGGCATCAAGGTGATCTCGCCCGTCACCGCCACCCAGCCGATCAGCGGCGGAAAGGCGCCCGCCCCGCCCCCGATCACGATGTTCTGCGGCGTGCGCGGCTTCAGCCAGATCGTGTAGACCACCGCGTAATAGACCACCGACAGCGCCAGGATCACCGCGGCGAGCCAGTTCACCGCCACGCCCATGATCCCGACCGAAGCGGCCGCGAGTGCAACGCCGAAATCGCGCGCATCGGTACGGCGCAGCCGGCCCTGCGGCAGCGGGCGCTGCGCGGTGCGCTTCATCCCCGCGTCGATATCCGCTTCCCACCACTGGTTGAGCGCCGCCGCCCCGCCCGCGCCCATGGCGATGCACAGCACGGCTGTGAAGCCCAGCACCGGATGGATATGCCCCGGCGCGGCCAGCAGTCCGCACAGGCCGGTGAAGACCACCAGGCTCATCACGCGCGGCTTGGTGAGCGCGAAGAAATCGCGCCAGTCGGCGGGAAGGGCCTGGGCCTGGGAGGCGATCGTCGAAGTCAAGCTGCTGCGGTCCTCGTCATGGCCTGCCGGGCAGACCTTGCGAAAGGGGGCGCACCGTCGCCGGCGCACCCCCTCCGTTTCCTCTCATGCCCGGCGCAGCGCAAGCACTATGCGCCGGCCGGATCGGCTCAGGCGTGCGCCGGAGCCGGGCCGATGTGATTGTCGGCGGAGTGATGGTCCTCGATCACCGGCAGGGTTTCGAACTGGTGGAACGGCGGAGGGCTGGACAGCGACCATTCCAGCGTCGTCGCACCCGCACCCCAGTAATTGGCCGGAGCCTTCTTACCCGCCGTGAAGGCGTAGATGATGTTGATGAAGAAGATCACCACCGAAGCCGCCATGATGTGATAGCCATTGGTGGCGAGCTCGTTCCAGTACGTATAGGCCGGCGTGTAGTCCGGATAGCGACGCGGCATGCCGTTCATCCCGAGGAAGTGCATCGGGAAGAAAATCAGGTTCACGCCCACGAAGAACACCCAGAACTGGATATGCGCCAGCAGTTCGCTGTGCATGCGCCCGCTCATCTTCGGGAACCAGTAATAGAAGCCCGCGAAGAGCGAGGTCACCGCGCCCAGCGACAGCACGTAATGGAAGTGGGCGACCACATAATAGGTGTCGTGCAGATTGTCGTCGATGCCGCCATTGGCGAGCACCACGCCGGTCACGCCGCCCACGGTGAACAGGAAGATGAAGCCCAGGGCCCAGACCATCGGCGATTTGAACTCCAGCGAGCCGCCCCACATGGTGGCGATCCAGCTGAAGATCTTGATCCCGGTCGGCACCGCGATGACCATGGTGGCCGCGGTGAAGTACATCTTCGTGTTCACGTCCAGGCCGACCGTATACATGTGGTGCGCCCACACGATGAAGCCGACCACGCCGATCGCGACCATGGCATAGGCCATGCCGAGATAGCCGAACACGGGCTTGCGCGAGAAGGTGGAGACGATCTGGCTGATCATGCCGAAGCCCGGCAGAATCATGATGTACACTTCTGGGTGGCCGAAGAACCAGAACAGATGCTGGTACAGGATCGGATCACCGCCGCCGGCCGGATCGAAGAAGGTTGTGCCGAAGTTGCGGTCCGTGATCAGCATGGTGATCGCGGCGGCCAGCACCGGCAGAGCCAGCAGCAGCAGGAAGGCGGTGACCAGGATCGACCACACGAACAGCGGCATCTTGTGCAGGGTCATGCCCGGCGCGCGCATGTTGAAGATGGTGGTGATGAAGTTGATCGCGCCCATGATCGAGGCCGCACCGGCGAGGTGCAGCGAGAAGATCGCGAAATCGACCGCCGGCCCGGGCGAACCCGAAGTCGACAGCGGAGCATAGACCGTCCAGCCGGTGCCCGCGCCATTGCCCGTACCGCCCGGCATGAAAGGCGAGATCATCAGGCTGGTGAAGCCGGCCACGGTGAGCCAGAACGACACGTTGTTCATACGCGGGAAGGCCATGTCGGGCGCGCCGATCATGATCGGCACAAACCAGTTACCGAAGCCCCCGATCATCGCCGGCATCACGAGGAAGAACACCATGATCATGCCGTGGGCGGTGATCAGCACGTTCCACAGGTGAAGCTGCTGGTCGAATTCCACGGCATTGCCGCCGTTCAGCCACATGGCCACGGTGCCCAGGATCTGGATGCCCGGCTCACGCAGTTCCTCGCGCATGATGCCGGAAATCGCCCCGCCGATCACGCCCGCCGTGATGGCGAAGATCAGATAGAGCGTGCCGATGTCCTTGTGGTTCGTCGACATGAACCACCGAGCGAAGAAGCTCGGCTTGTGATCGGCATCGTGGTGGTGGTGATCTTCCGTATGGGCCTGGAAGGTATCGGCGGTGGTGGCCATGTTCTGCTTACCCTAGCTCTATCTTATTCGGGGCGAATTCAGGCTTCTGCGCCCGGCGTCACATTCGGAGTATTGGCCTCAGGTGCCTCACCCGCAGCCGGGGCGCCCTCGATCGCGGAGTCGGGAGCGATCAGCGCCGGAGCGGTGGTGGGCTGTTCCGCACCGCCAACGGTGCCGCCCTGCAAGCGAACCCAGGCGTCGAACTGGGCCCGCGGAACGGCTTCCACCGCGATCGGCATGTAGCCGTGGCGGGCGCCGCACAGTTCCGAACACTGGCCGTAGTAGATGCCCGGCTCTTCGATGAAGAGCTCACGCTCGTTGATGCGGCCCGGCACGGCGTCCAGCTTGAACCACAGGCTCGGCACCGCGAAGGAGTGGATCACGTCCGCCCCGAAGGTCTGGATACGGATCGGCTCGCCCACCGGCACCACCATGCGGTGATCCACGGCCAGCTGCGGCGGCAGGCCCTTCGCCACCGCTTCTTCGTCCGGCATCATGTTGGAGATGACTTCGAAGCCGCCATTGTCCGGATAGGAATAGCCCCAATACCACTGGTAGCCGGTGACCTTGATGGTCAGCGCATTTTCCGGCGCGCTCTTGTACTGGCGCGAAAGCAGCGTGATCGAAGGCACGGCAATGATCACCAGGATCAGCACGGGAACGCCCGTCCAGATCACTTCGATCAGCGTGTTGTGGCTGGTCTTCGAAGGCACCGGGTTCTTGCGGCGGTTGTACAGGGTCATCACCACCAGCAGCAGCCCCAGCACCAGCAGGGTGATCGCCGCGATGATCGGCATCAGCACCCAGTCGTGCATCCACAGCGCATATTCGCCGTTGGGCGAATACTGATCCTGGAAGGTGATCGCGCCGGAATGCGGCTGACCCTTGATCATGTCCGGCCCGAGCGGGCGGTAGACTTCACCATCTGCCGGCACAGCAGCAGCGGGTGCGGCCGCATCCGCTGCCGGAGCGGCATCCGCAGGCGCGGCGGCAGTGGCCGCGGCAGGCGCAGCAGCGTCCTGCGCCGAAGCGACCTGAGGAACCGCCAGAACCGCGAGCATCGCCGCGAGAAAAGACATGACATGCAACCGCTTGCGGGCGAGATCGCCGATTCTCATCGTTTCTGACGCTTTCCGTTCTTCATAGGGCTGCCCCACGGGCCCGACAGGCCCCCGAAAGGGCCGTATTCGGCGCGCCTATACGCCCGCTTGCCGCATGCCTCAAGCGGTTCTAGGAGGTTTTTTCGACTGGCCGCGCAGCGGCGCCATGCCGCCGATGATGCCGGCGCAACTGGATCGAAAGGTTCTTTCCCCCGATGACCGAAGACGAGGTTCTCACCGAGTTCCGCGCGAGCGGCGCCCTGCTGGAAGGGCATTTTCGCCTCTCCTCCGGCCTGCACAGCGCCTATTACCTGCAATGCGCCCGCGTGCTGATGAATGCGGAACGGGCGGGTACGCTGGCCCGCGCGCTGGTGCAGACACTCCCGCGCGACCTGCGCGCCTCCATCGACAAGGTCGTGTCACCCGCGATGGGCGGGCTCATCATCGGCCACGAAGTCGGCCGCGCGCTCGACAAGGATGCGATGTTCCTCGAACGGCCTTCGGGAACGTTCGAGCTGCGCCGCGGCTTCACTCTCGCCAAGGGGGAGAAGGTGCTGATGGTGGAAGACGTGGTGACCACGGGCCTTTCCAGCCGCGAAGCTATTGCCGCCGTGCGCGATGCCGGCGCGCAGGTGATCGCCGAGGCCGCGCTGGTGGACCGTTCCGGCGGGACGGTGGATCTGGGCGTGCCCTTCTATCCGCTCATCTCGCTCAACTTTCCGACCTATCCCGAAGACGCCCTGCCGCCCGAGCTGGCGGCGCGTCCGCTGGAGCAGCCGGGGAGCCGCAAGCAGTGAACCTGCCCGCGCCCGCCCGGCTGCGGCTGGGCGTGAACATCGATCACGTCGCCACCATCCGCAATGCGCGTGGCGGCGATCATCCCGATCCCGTGCGCGCGGCAGAGATCGTCGCCAGCGTTGGGGGTGACGGCATCACTGCGCACCTGCGCGAGGATCGCCGCCACATCCGCGACGCCGATCTGAAGCGCATCAGCGAAGCGACGGCGCTGCCGCTGAACCTGGAAATGGCGGCGACGGAGGAGATGGTGCAGATCGCGCTTGCGCACCGGCCGCATGCCGCCTGCATCGTTCCCGAAAAGCGCGAAGAACGCACCACCGAAGGCGGCCTGGACGCGGCCGGGCTGCACAACCAGCTGCAGCCGGTGGTCTCGCGCCTTACCGATGCGGGGATCCGCGTGAGCCTGTTCATCGCCCCGGAGGAACGCCAGATCGAGGCCGCGCTGCGGCTCGGCGCCCCGGTGGTGGAGTTGCACACGGGTGAATATGCCCATGCCACAGGCGAGCAGGTGGCCGTGGAGCTGAAGCGCGTGGCGGATATGGCCGCGCTCGCCGCCAAGAGCGGGATCGAGCCGCATGCGGGGCACGGCCTCACCTATGAGAATGTCCAGCCGGTCGCCGCGATTCCGCAGCTGGCCGAGCTGAACATCGGGCATTACCTGATCGGCGAAGCGGTGTTCGTGGGGCTGGAGGCAGCGGTGCGCCGCATGCGCGAGCTGATGGATGCAGCGCGGTGAGCGCGGCATGATCATCGGCCTCGGTTCGGACTTGTGCAATATCGAGCGCATCCAGGCCTCGCTCGACCGCTGGGGCGAGAAGTTCGAGCAGCGCTGCTTCACCGAGGTGGAGATCGCCAAGGCGCGCCGGCGGGTGCTCACCCGCGCCGGCACCTACGCCAAGAGATTCGCGGCCAAGGAAGCGTTCTCGAAGGCGGTGGGCACCGGTTTCAAGCGCGGCGTGTTCCACAAGGACATCGGCGTGGTCAACGCGCCCTCCGGCGCGCCGACGCTGCATCTCACCGGCGGGGCCGCCTTGCGCCTTGCGGAACTGGTGCCGCAGGCCCATGAGGCCGTCATTCATCTTACCCTCACAGACGATCACCCATGGGCGCAGGCCTTCGTCGTGATCGAGGCCCGGCCCCTATGACCCTGAACACCGGCAGTCCCTCCATGTCCGATTCCCCTCCAGATCGTGCCGCCCCGCCCTCTGCCGCGAAGCCCGCGGGGCAGGAGGAGCCGAAGAAGGTCAACTGGATGGCCGAGGTGCGCGGGCTGGCGCTGATGCTGCTGGCGGTGCTCGCCTTCCACACCTTCATCGCCAAGCCGTTCTACATCCCCAGCGGCAGCATGCTGCCAAACCTGCTGGTGGGCGACCGGCTGATCGTGAGCAAATATCCCTATGGCTGGAGCTGGGTCTCCGCCTCCTTCCATATTCTGCCGCGCAGCAAGGCGCGGCTGGCACCCGCCACCCCCGAGTATGGCGACATCGTCATCGCCGTACCGCCCGATCGCGCGGAGGATTACATCAAGCGCGTGGTGGGCCTGCCCGGCGACCGGATCGCCATGGTGAACGGCCAGATCATCCTGAACGGCCGGCCCGTGCCGCAGGAAGCCGCCCCGCCCGTGCAGCTGGACGAAGACAGCCAGGTGTGTGACGGGCATCCGTGCTACGACAGCTTCCTGCCCTATCGCACGCGCCTGCCGGACGGGCGAACGGTGTATGAGCCGCCGACCTATCGCGAAACCCTGCCCAACGGCGCCAGCTATCTGATCATCGATCACCTGCGCCAGCCGCTGGACAATTTCGCCGAGATCACCATCCCGGAAGACAGCGTGTTCCTGATGGGCGACAATCGCGACCATTCGGCCGACAGCCGCGCGCCGGTGTATGAGCGGGGCCTTGGCGGGCCGGTGCCGATGGCGAATATCGGCGGACGGGCGGAAATCGTCACCTTCTCGCTCGACGGCAGCTCCACCTGGAATCCGATCAGCTGGTTCGAAGCTCTGCGCGGCGGCCGCGCATGGATGAGCCTGCGCCCCGCCCGGGCCGAAGCCGGGGACGAAGATGGCAGCAAGTGACCAACCCGGCTACGACGAGCTGGAGGACAACCGGGCGAGCCCCGCCAACATAAGCAATCCCGAATTGCGGCTGGAGGCCAAGCGCGCCTTCATCTGGACCAGCGTGGTCGGCCTCTTCGCGCTGATCGTCTACATCTCGCAATCGCTGCTGGTGATCTTCGGCGGGCTGGTGTTCGCGGCCATGGTGGATGGCGGCGCGCGGCTGATCGGGCGGTTTTTGCCGATCCGGCGCACGCTGCGCATCGCGCTGGTGCTGCTGTTGGGCACCGGCTTCCTGATCTGGCTGGGCTTCTTCGCCGGATCGCAGATTTCGCAGGAAGCCGCGCAATTCCCGCATATCATCGACAATCAGGCCTCCGCCTTCATCAATTGGCTGGACCGGCAGGGCTTTGCCATTCGGCCGGAGAACCTGCAGCAGATCGCTGGCCAGCTGATGACCGGCGTAGGCACAGTGACGCGCGCGATCGGCGGCATTTTCGGCGGGATGACCACGCTGTTCCTGATCGCGATCATCGGCATCTACGTGGCGCTGGAACCGCGCCTGTACGAACGCGGGCTCGCCTGGATGCTGCCGCGCCAGCGCCGCCACCGCTTCTACGATACGGTATCGGAAATGGCCGCCACCATGCGCCGGCTGATGGCCGGGCGCATCGTCGGCATGGTGTTCGAAGGCATTTTCACCTGGCTGATGCTGTGGGCCTATGGCGTGCCCATGGCCGCGCTGCTGGGCATCTTGACCGGGATGCTGGCCTTCATCCCCAATGTCGGGGCGGTCGTTTCCGGCATCCTGATGGTGCTGGTGGGCTTTTCGGGCGGCGTGGACATGGGCCTCTACACCGTGTTCGTCTATTTCCTCGTGCAGACCTTCGATGGTTATGTGGTCGTGCCGCTGATCGCGAAGAAAACGGTGGACCTGGCCCCGGCGCTGGTGCTCGGCGCACAGCTCATCATGGGCATCCTGTTCGGCATCCTGGGCTTGTTCCTGGCCGATCCGCTGATGGCGATGATCAAGGTGGCGCTGGAGCGGCGCTCCGCCTTCAACGGCGAGGATTCCACTGCCGCGGCGGAGGCCGATGGCACGTAAGTTCCTCTATGGCTTCGCATTCCTGATTCTGATCGTGGTCGCGGCGCTGTTCGCGCTGCGCATCTGGTCGGACAGGCTGGCGGAGATCGCGCTGGTCCCCACGAGCGCGTTCGTGGAGCAGCAGGCGCTGGCGCAGAACGCCTATGAGGATCCGGTCATGTGGTTCTCCCGCCCCGGTATCCTGCCGGAGAAGAACCCCGCGCGCTGGCAGCCTTCGACCGCCCCCTCCGCCTCCGGCGCCACGCAAGCGGGCGGGGCGCCAGCTCCCGCGCCTGCCGAGCCGCAGGCACCGGCCACCCCGCCCGCACCGGCGCCGCATTTCGCCGTCTTCTTCGTCCACCCGACCAGCTATCTGCAGCGCGCCCAATGGAACGCGCCGCTGGACGATCCCGAATCGCAGGCGCGTGCGCGCATCTTCCTGCGCGGCATGGCGAGCCCCTTCGCTGCCGCCACCGAGATCTGGGCACCGCGTTATCGCCAGGCAACCTTCGGTGCTTTCCTGACCGACGCGCCGGAGGCGCAGCGCGCGATCGACGCCGCCTATCGCGACGTGGAGCAGGCGTTCGACTATTTCCTCGAAAGCGTGGATCCGAACGAGCCGATCGTTCTGGTTGGCCACAGCCAGGGGTCGTTGCATATCCTGCGCCTGCTGAAGGAGCGGATCGCCGGAACCCCGCTGCAGGCGCGCGTCGCAATGGCCTATCCGGTGGGCTGGCCGATCTCGCTGGAGCATGACCTTCCCGCACTGGGGCTGCCGGCGTGCAAGATGGCGGACGAAGCCGGCTGCGTGGCCAGCTGGGTGAGCTTCGCGGAACCGGCCGAACCCGAATCGCTGCTGCGGCGCTATGGCGCCTCCATCGGCTTCGACGGGCAGCCGCGCGGCGACGGGCCGGTGCTATGCGTCAATCCGCTGACCGGCACGGAGGGTGGCGAGGCGCCGGCTTCGGCAAATCTCGGCACGCTGGTCCCCAATGCCGATCTCACCGCCGGCGAACTGGTGCCCGGCGCTGTCCCCGCCCGCTGCGATTCGCGCGGCCTGCTGCTGATCGGCGATCCCCCCGAACTCGGCCCCTATGTCCTCCCCGGCAACAATTACCACGTCTATGACATCCCGCTGTTCTGGGCCAATCTGCGGCAGGACGTGGCACGGAGGCTGGGCACATGGACGGCAGCGCACTGATCACCGAACAGGCGGCGGAATTCCGCGATGCCCTGCCGGACGGCGGGGCGCTGATCGGGCTCGACCTGGGCAGCAAGACGATCGGCACCGCCTTTTGCGACGCCGGGTGGAACTTCGCCACCGCCGCCAAGACCCTGCCCAAGGGCAAGTTTTCCCGTGACAAGGCCGTAATCGAAGGACTGATTGCGGAACGCCGCGTGAAGGGCATCGTCATCGGCCTGCCGCTCAACATGGATGGCACCGGTGGCCCGCGCGCCCAGGCGAGCCGCGCCTTTGCCCGCAATCTTTCCGTGATCGGCCTGCCCGTGCTGCTGTGGGACGAGCGCTGGTCCACCCAATCGGCCGAGCGCGACATGATCGCCATGGACATGAGCCGGGCGAAGCGCGCGGAACGGATCGACGCCCACGCCGCCGCCGTGATCCTGCAGGCCGCGATAGACCGACTGGCAGGCGGCCTGTTTTAGCCCGCACCGTTGGGGCGGCGCAGTATCACCACACTTCCGCGCAGGGCACCGCTGTCGCAGGGCAGGACATGCCGCTGCGCGTCCGCCCGCGCGCGGTCGAGGATCGCCGGGGCGATGGCGGCATCGAACAGCACATGATCGGCAGTGCCGAGCCAGCGCGCCTGCCGTAGCGTGAGGTCGTCGGGGTCGTCGCCGGAGATTTCGAACTCGATCTCCCGCCGCATCGCGTCCTGGGCCCCTGCGGCAAGCCACGCGGGCAGACGATCGGCGCTGGCGTCGTCCAGCGGATCGAGCGGGCCGCCCGCCCCCAGGGCGGCGTCGAGGACTCGCCGCCGCTCACCCGCGCCGGGCCAGCGCGCCCGCAAGGCGCCGCGCGCCTCCTGCAGGCCCAGCGCCAGCGCGCCCAGCCGCGACGGCAGCAGTGCCTCCAGCCGCAGCCGCAGCTGCTTGGCGAGCCCGGCCGAGGCGCCGGAGGTGCCCACTGCCAGCAGCACCGGATCGCGTTCGAGGATGCTGGGAACGGTAAAGTCGCATAGATCTGGCCGATCCACGACATTGACGAGAGCGCCCGCCGCCCGCAGCCGCGCGGCAGCCGCTTCGCAGGCTTCCGCACTGGCATAGGCGACGAAGGCCAGTCGTGCGCCGCGCGCTAGCCCTTCTTCCAGATCGCCCACGGGCTTCCCGCCCGCACGTTCGACCAGCCGCCATTTCGGTTCGGCGCCGGCCTCGTCGCCCAGCACGATCACCGCCTGTCCGGCTATGCGATGGAACAGCGGGAGCGAGCGCATGTCAGCTCATGCCAGCCAGTCGGGCACCCGTTCCGCGGCGTAGATTTCCTCGGGCGGGATGCGATCGGCCACGGTGGCGAAGCGGTCTCCATCCACCATCACCTCGGCCACGAAGCCGCGCGAATTGTAGCTGGAGGCCATGGTGGCGCCATAGGCACCCGCCGTGCGGAACACGGCCAGGTCTCCCGCCTCCATCGCGTCGATCTCCCGACCCATGGCGAAGGTGTCGCCGGTCTCGCAGATCGGGCCGACGATATTCGCCGTCATCTTCTCTCCGCGCGGCTTCACCGCGTCGAAATCATGCCACGATCCGTAGAGCGCGGGACGGGCGAGATCGTTCATCGCCGCGTCCACGATCACGAAGGGCGCGCGGTTGGAACTGCGCTTCACCCGGATCACGCGCGTCAGCAGGATGCCGGCATTGCCCGCGATCACGCGGCCCGGCTCGAACATCAGCGTGACATCCCAGCCCCGGGTGACGCGGGCGATCATCGCGCCATATTCGGCCGGGGACGGCATCACCTCGCCCGCCTTGTAGGGCACGCCCAGCCCGCCGCCGAGATCGACATGGGTGACCGTGCAGCCCTGCGCGCGGATGGTGGCGACCAGATCGCCCACCTTGCCGAAGGCGGTTTCCATCGGCGCAAGGTCGGACAGCTGGCTGCCGATATGCACAGCGACGCCCCGCATATCGAGCCCAGGCAGAGCGGACAGGCGGGCGAAGATCCCCGGCGCGCGGTCGATCGGCACGCCGAACTTGTTTTCCGCCTTGCCGGTGGAGATCTTCTCATGCGTGCCGGCATCCACATCGGGATTGACGCGGAGCGCGCAGGCGGCGCGTTGCCCCCGGGCGGCGGCAATCTCCGCCAGCTCCAGCCCTTCTTCCTCGGATTCGATGTTGAACTGGCCGATCCCGGCATCAAGGCCCTGCACCAGTTCGCGCGCCTGCTTGCCGACGCCCGAAAAGACGATGTGGGCCGCCGGCATCCCGGCCGCCAGCGCGCGCGCCAGTTCGCCGCCGGAGACCACATCCGCGCCGAAGCCTTCGCGCTGCATCACCCGCAGCACGGCGAGGTTGGGATTGGCCTTCACCGCGAAGGCGCAATGCACCCTGGGCAGCACCGACAGCCCTTCACGGAATACGCGCGCGTGTCGTTCCAGCGTGGCGCGCGAATAGACATAGACCGGCGTGCCGGCTTCCTCGGCAATGCGGGCGAGCGGCACGTCTTCGGCGTAAAGCTCGCCGTTACGGAGTTGAAAATGGTCCATCTGTCAGCCTTCGGGCGGGAGATCGAAAGGATCGTCCTCGCGTTCTTCCGATTGGCGCCGCAGCTCCACGCTGCGAAGCGGGACCGCTTCGGGCCCCGGATCGAGCAATTGCTCCGGCGTGTCGGGTTGTTCCTGCCCATAGGGCACGGGCGGCGGGGTCATCCCTTCGGCCAGCCGCAGATCGCGCTGCTGGCCGCAGGCGCCCAGAGCAAGCAGCAAGGCCAGAGAGCCGGCTATGCGTTTCATCCGTCCATCTCCAGAACCTTGCGCGCGGCGGCCACCTGCCTGCGCACTTCCACCGGCGCAGTGCCGCCGTGGCTGCAGCGCGCGGCCACGGAGGCTTCCACGGACAGCGCCGCGAATACGCCTTCACCCACGCGCGAATCGATCGCCTGCAGTTCCTGCAGCGACAGCGCATCGAGCGCAACGCCCTTGCCTTCCGCCAGCTTGACCGCGGCGCCCGTGATGTGATGCGCCTCGCGGAAGGGAATGTTCGCCTCGCGCACCAGCCAGTCCGCCAGGTCGGTGGCCGTGGCATATCCCAGTTCCGCCGCCTGGCGCATGCGATCGGTGCGGAACACGGCATCGGCCACCATCCCGGTCATCGCCGCGATGGAGAGGCCGAGGAGGTTCGCCGCTTCGAACACCGGCGGCTTGTCGTCCTGCATGTCCTTCGAATAGGCGAGCGGCAGGCCCTTCATCGTCACCATCAGCGCGGTGGCGCAGCCGACGATACGGCCCGCATGGCCGCGCACCAGCTCCGCCGCGTCGGGGTTCTTCTTCTGCGGCATGATCGAGCTGCCGGTGCTGAGCGCATCGGGCATGCGCACGAAGCCGAAGGGCTGGCTGGCCCAGATCACGAACTCCTCCGCCAGCCGCGACAGATGCAGCGCGCATTGCGCCGCCGCCTGCAGGTAATCCAATGCAAAATCCCGGTCGGACACGGCATCGAGGCTGTTGGCGGTGGGTCGATCGAAGCCCAGCGCTTGCGCCGTCATGTCGCGGTCGATTGGGAAACCGGTGCCCGCCAGCGCCGCGCTGCCCAGCGGGCTTTCGTTCATCCGGTGGCGCGCATCGCGGAAGCGGGAGCGATCGCGCCGGATCATCTCGTAATAGGCCATCAGGTGATGGCCCAGCGTCACCGGCTGCGCCGTCTGCAGGTGGGTGAAGCCGGGCATGATCGCATCCGCCGCCTCCCCCGCGCGGGTGACGAGCGCCTTCTGCAGCGCCTCCAGCCCGGCATCGGCCTGTTCCATCGCTTCCCGCACCCACAGGCGGAAGTCGGTGGCAACCTGATCGTTGCGGCTGCGCGCCGTGTGGAGCCGCCCGGCCGCGGGGCCAATCAGCTCCGCCAGGCGGCTTTCGGTCGTCATGTGAATGTCTTCGAGATCCCAGTCCTCCGGCACCCCATCGGCTTCATATTCTGCTGCCACACGGTCCAGCCCGGCCTCGATCGCGCGCGCATCCTCCGCGGACACGATGCCGCAGGCGCCCAGCATGGCGACATGCGCCTTGCTGGCCGCGATATCCTGCCGCCACAGCGCCTTGTCGAACGGAATGGAAGCGTTAATCTCGCGCATGATGGCGCTCGGCCCTTCGGCGAAGCGCCCACCCCACATCTGGTTGGAGCCTGTAATGTCCCGTTCGCCCTTGCTGCTCACTTGCGCACTCGCCTTCCTCGTGGGGGCTTGCGATAGGGAAAGCGCCCAACCCGCGCAACCACAGGAAAGCGCAGCACCCGATCCCGGCGAATTAGCCGGCACGATCGACCGCAGCTTCGCCGGACAGCCGATGCCTCCGGCCACCGTCAGCGATCCCTCGGGCACAACGATGGCGCTGGCCGAAACCAAGGGCAAACCGGTGCTGATGAACCTGTGGGCCACCTGGTGCGCGCCCTGCGTGAAGGAGATGCCGCTGCTGGACGATCTCGCCGGTGACGTGGAAGGCGACGTGCGCGTGCTGACGATCAGCGAGGATCTGAAGGGCGCCGAAGCGGTGAAGCCCTTCTTCACCGAGAACGGCTTTGCCCACCTGCCCATGTGGATGGACCAGAAGAACGACCTGGCCATCGCCTTCGGCGGTGGCACGGTGCTGCCGCTGACGGTGCTGTATGATGCCGAGGGCAAGGAAGTGTGGCGCGTGATCGGCGCCTATGACTGGGGCAGCGAGGAAGCGCGCACCGCCGTGAAGGAAGCGCTGGCGAGCTAAGGACAGCCCGACCGATAGCCATGTACATTTGTACACGGGTGCGAAGGCGCGGCTCCCCGGAAACTCACAGAAAAACTGGTGGGCGGTGACGGGCTCGAACCGCCGACCCTCTCGGTGTAAACGAGATGCTCTACCAACTGAGCTAACCGCCCCAGGCGGGCGCCCTTAGCCCATCGCTCGCCGCCACACCAGTGCCTAAACCAGCTGTGCGGCCGTGCGGCCCAGTTCCGCGAAATAGCGCGCCATGCCGTCCGCTGCCCGATCGGTGAGCGCAATGAAGGCGCGGCGGCGATCGGTCTCGTCCTCCACCCGCTGAAGCAGGCCGCCCGCCGTCATCTGGCCGATCCAGCGCAGGGCCGTGGTGGGCGGGACGCCGCTGGCGATGCACAGCGAGGTGACGGAGACACGCACGTGCTCCGCCCGGGCGGCGGTGAGATCGAGCAGCATGTCCCACGCCGGATCGGCGAAAAGATCGCCGTCGAAGAAACGGGCACGCAATTGCCGCTGGCGCAGGATGCGGCGCACGAGGCGCGGATCGGGCAGCGGCACGCGTGCGGAACGGCCGAGCCGGTCTGCCCCGCCCTCCACCGGGCCGACATAAGCGGGGGCCGGGCTCTCGAACCGGAAGGCGCTTGCGCCGTCCGCATTCTCAATGCGATCAGCCTGCCCGCCGGCGGCGCTCAGCCGTTCCAGCCGTTCCGCGATCTGCCCGACTTGCTCCGTCAGCCGCAGAAGCGTCAGGCGATCGTCCTCCGACAGTTCGCGCAGCCGGAGATTGGGCACGCGCGCCAGCACGCGGCCCAGCGCGATCACCCGCTCCGCACGCGAGGGATCGACCAGAATCTGCGGGTTGGACTGGTCGCAACAGGCGAACACATCGTCCAGCGCCGCGACCGAAGTCGAAACCACCAGCTGAGCCCCCGCATGCGCCACCCGCATATCCAGCCGCGCCAGTGCTGCGCAGCAGGCGGAATCGAGCACCGGGCAATCGAGCAGAACCACTTCGCCGAGAGGCTTGGCCGATCCCGTGAGCAGATCGGACACCGGGCCGCATTCGCGCAGCACCATGCCAGCCGCCGCCGCGTCTTCCGCGATTTCGGCCCGCAGATAAGCCCGATCCGCATACACGGAGACAGCCAGCGGCAGCCCCGCCGCATCATTGGCCGCCCCATAGGTGAAATCTTCGACCGTACCTGCCTGCGCCATGCGCCGTCCCCTGAACCGGCTCCCGAATCAGGAGCCGGAACACAGTGAGAACAAAATGGGATCAGGTCAAGATTGTCAGCGCCACTTCAGTCTGCGAAGGGGTCGCGCACCAGGATCGTATCGTCCCGCTCCGGGCTGGTGGATACGGAAGCCACAGGGCATTCGATCAGCTCTTCGATCCGGCGGATGTACTTGATCGCCTGCGCCGGAAGCTCGGCCCAGCTGCGCGCCCCGGCGGTGGTTTCGCTCCAACCTTCGATCTCTTCATAGACCGGTTCGACACGCGCCTGCTCGGCCGCGTGGCTGGGGAGATAATCGATCACGTCCCCATCTAACCGGTATCCGGTGCAAATCTTGATCGTTTCGAAACCGTCGAGCACATCCAGCTTCGTAAGCGCGATACCGGTCACGCCGCTGATCGCGCAGCTCTGGCGTACGAGCACGGCATCGAACCAGCCACAGCGGCGCTTGCGCGCAGTGACCGTGCCGAATTCATGCCCCTTTCGCCCCAATTCCTCGCCAGTCTCGTCTTCCAGCTCGGTCGGGAACGGGCCAGAGCCCACGCGGGTGGTGTAAGCCTTCACGATCCCGAGCACGAAGCCGGCCGAATTGGGGCCGAGCCCGCTGCCACTGGCGACCGTGCCGCTGACAGTGTTTGAGCTGGTGACGAAGGGATAGGTGCCGTGGTCGACGTCGAGCAGCACTCCTTGCGCGCCCTCGAACAGAATTTTCGCCCCTTCCTTGCGCACATCGCGCAGGCGCTTCCACACGGGCTGAGCGAATTGCTGCACGAAGGGCGCGATCCCACGCAGATCTTCAAGCAACGCCGCTCGATCGACCGGCGGCTCGCCGAATCCGGCGCGCAGCGCATCGTGATGCGCGCACAGCCGGTCAAGCTGCGGGTCGAGTTCGTCCAGATGCGCCAGATCACAGACACGGATCGCACGGCGGCCGACCTTGTCTTCATAGGCCGGGCCGATGCCGCGGCCGGTGGTGCCGATCTTGCCCTTGCCGGCCGCCGCTTCGCGCAGGCCATCGAGATCGCGATGCAGCGGCAGGATCAGCGGACAATTGTCCGCGATGCCGAAATTTGCAGGGGTAATGGAGACGCCCTGCCCCTCCAGCCGTTCGAGCTCCGCCTTCAGCGCCCACGGGTCCAGCACCACGCCATTGCCGATCAGCGACAGCGTGCCGGTGACGATGCCGCTGGGCAGCAGGCTGAGCTTGTACGTGGTGTCGCCCACCACCAGCGTGTGGCCGGCGTTGTGCCCGCCCTGGAAGCGCACCACGACATCCGCCCGGCTCGCCAGCCAGTCGACGATCTTGCCCTTGCCCTCGTCACCCCACTGGGCGCCGATCACGGTAACATTGGCCATGAATCTACCTTTCCACCCTGCCAGGGGGATCCGGTTCGCCCTTCGACAGGGGCTCGGCGAACGGATGGATCGCCCCGGGCCACCCGACCCGGAACGCGCCGCGCCCCTACCGATGCGGCCGGTGCCGCGTCAAGGCTTGATCGGAGGCAGCCGCAGTTCCGGCCACATCACGCCCGATGATGAATCGCTGACCTGTTCCAAAAGCAACGTGAAACGGGCAAAACCACGGATAACTGCGGGATACGATGGTAAATAAAGTTCGACCAGATAGTCCTGTATGACCACAGTATTGTGTTGCCTCCCTTAACTGCGGACAACCGATAGAACTATCCGGATATGCGCCACAGCCTGCGAAGACGGGTTCGCATAACGGAACCTTAGTCAATCGGTGCCAACAGGATCCCGCGAGGAGAGTGCATGATGTGGGCAAGAGCGCAGGCGGCGGTTCTGGAACCGGCCCGCGACAAGCGCGGAGAGGATCGCAAAAGGCTGCGGCTTGAGGCGGTCAGCAGCACCACCCATGCAGGCCGCGCCCGCGTGCTGGTCCACGACATCTCGCAATCCGGCATCCTGTTCGAAAGCACCGCCGACCTGATGGTGGACGAGGTGGTACAGGTGGACCTGCCCACAAAAGAGCAGGTGTCCGCCCGTATCCGCTGGTCAAGCGGCGATCTGTTCGGCTGCGAGTTCGAGGAACCGATTTCCAGCGCGGCCGTGAGCGCCGCCATGCTGATCTCTCCTCCCTACGAGGGCCCGCAAAGCGAAGCGAAGCCGTGGTATGCGGAAGAGCCCGTGTTCCCCGATCCCCATTTGGAGCCCTTCCCCAGCTGGATGCGGGCAATCGTGATCGTGGGCCTCGCCGCCCTCTCCTGGGGTGCAATCCTGCTCATCGCCTCAACCGTGTTCTGATCGCTTGCCGGCAGCTGCGCGAAGGCGCATCTCGCCACCATGCCGCGCCTCGAGACTCTCCTTCGTTTCGCGCTGGCGCACCCCCACGACCTTGCCGGCCCCGGACGCCCCGTCGTGCACGGCGCAAGGCATCAATGGCCGGATCGGGTGCTCCCCTATGGCCCGAACCCCCTGCAGCAACTGGATTTCTATCGCGCAGGGGATGGCAGCCGGCCGCTGCTGGTTTTCCTGCACGGCGGCGCCTGGCAGTTCGGCGACAAGGCCCGACGACTGAAGGACTGCAAGGCGCCCTTCGCGCATGAGCAAGGCTGGCATTTCGCATCCATCGGCTTTCGCATGGTGCCCGAAGTGGGCGTTGCCGAAATGGCGCGGGACTGCGCCCGGGGTATCCGCCTGCTGGTGGAGGAAGCGGCGACGCTCGGGATCGATCCCGCGCGCATTGTGCTGATGGGGCATAGTTCGGGTGCGCATCTGGCGGCCCTGCTGGGGTGCGACCCCGCTTACATGGAGGAGCAGGGGCTGGCGGTGGACATGCTGGCCGGCATCATCGCCAACGACGGTTCCGCCTATGATGCCGGCCAGCCGAGCGTGGGGCCGCGGTGGTTGCACCGCCGGCTCATCGCGCCGGCCTTCCCGGGGGAACCGAGTGAGCGGGCCGCTCTATCGCCCGTGTGCCACGCCTCGCGGCCGCCCAACGCGCCCCGGTTCCTGATCCTCCACACCGCCCATGGGCACGGATCGCGCCAGGCGCACGCACTGGAGGAGGCGCTGCGCCGTGGCGGCACGCCGGTTGAGCGCCACGGCTTCGCCGGGCGCGGCACAATGGCGCATGTGAGGATGAGCCGCCGCTTCGGGGTGCCGGGCCACCCCGCCACGGAAATCACCCGCCGCTGGCTGGTGGAGCACTTCGGCGCGGTGCCGCGCGGCTAAAGCGGGCGGGCGGCTTGCCCGTCGAGGATGTGCGAGCAGCCGATCGCGGCGGCATCATCCGTCTCGCTCAGTGCCGCCAGAGTGCGCCAGCCGGACCGGCGCAGTTCGGCCGCCGCTTCGCGATCATGCCCCAGGGGCAGGAACACCGCCGGGCGGCGCGGCTCATCGGTCTTCAGGACCTCGATCAGTTCCTCGGGATAAAGCGAGAAGCCGGTGGCCGGCTCTTCCCTGCCGCCGATGCGATAGGTTCCGCCGCGGCCCAGCGCGCCGCGCACGCCCTCCGCATAGATGGTGAAGCCGAACCAGCTCTGGTATTCGAGATCGTGCCGTTCGGAGGGGTCGAGCGTAAGGCGGGCGCGGCCTTCCACACGGGCAGCGATCTGTCGCAGACCCTCGATGCGCGAGGCGAGCGTGCCGCTGGCGTCCAACTCTTCCAGCCGGGCAATCGCCTGCTCGAACGGCCCAATGGCGGAAAGCAACGGCAGATAGGCCGCCCCGCCCGCCGCCTTGAGCCCACCGGCATCCTTCGCGTCCAACTCCCGCCGCACAGCCTGCACCTGATCGGGGTCGAGCGGAAATTCGGCTGCGGCCAGCGTGTCGACGAGGTCCGGCAGCGTGAAATCGACGGAGACTCCGGTCGCGCCCGCAGCTTCCAGCGCCTCGATCGCCAGCGCGACGATCTCGGCCGCGGCATCGATCGTATCGCTGCCGATCAGTTCCGCGCCGATCTGCAGATCCTCGCGCCGGGGATCGAGCATGTCGCCCGTCATCCGCGCCACCTGCCCGGCATAGCACAGCCGCAGCGGGCGCGGCGCACTGCCGAGCCCGGTGGCGGAAATGCGCCCCACCTGCGCCGTCATGTCGGACCGCAGCGCCAGCATCCGCAGGCTCTTGGGATCGACGAAGCGGAACATGTTGCGCGTGCGCAGCCCATCGGTGCGCGCGGCCATGGATTTCTCGAACTCTATCAGCGGCGGCCGCACACGGTCATAGCCATGCGCGTCCATCGCCGCGAGCATCGCCCGCTCGATCCGCGTGGCCGCGGCCGCGCTCTGGGGCAGGCGGTCTTCCAGCCCTTCGGGCAGCAGGTCTGCGGTCGGATCGATCATGCGGGTGCCCCTAGCCGTTCGCTCCCCGCTTGCGAAGAGCGAACGGCCATCAGGATCAGAAGGCCAGCGCCTTCACCACTTTCACGCCCTGCAGCTGTTCGGCGCGGGCGATCACGTCCGCGGGGATCGCCTGGTCCACGCTCAGCAGCAGCACCGCCTCGCCCCCCGCCGAGCGGCGGCCGAGATGGAAGGTGCCGATGTTGATGCCCGCTTCGCCCAGCAGGCCGCCGATGCGGCCGATGAAGCCCGGCGCGTCCTCGTTCACGATATAGAGCATGTGGCCGTCGAGATCGGCTTCGATGCCGATGCCGAAGATCTCCACCAGCCGCGGAGCGGTGTTGCCGAACAGCGTGCCCGCCACGGAGCGATCGCCCTGGCTGGTCGCCACCGTCACCCGCACCAGCGTGTGATAGACGCCTTCGTTCTCATTGCGAACTTCGCGCACTTCCATGCCCCGCTCCTTGGCGAGGAACGGCGCGTTGACCATGTTCACGCTGGAGGAGAAGCGCTTCATCAGGCCGGCCATCACCGCGCCGGTGATCGGCTTCTGGTTGAGCCGCGCGGCCGCGCCTTCTACCTCGATGCTGATCTTGGGCAGATCGCCATGGGCCAGCTGGCCCACCAGCGAGCCGAGCTTTTCGGCCAGCGCCATATAGGGCTTAAGCTTCGGCGCTTCCTCGGCCGAGAGGCTGGGCATGTTGAGCGCATTGGTAACACCGCCGCTGACGAGGAAATCGCTGATCTGCTCCGCCACCTGCAAAGCCACATTGACCTGCGCTTCCGTGGTGGAGGCGCCCAGATGCGGGGTGCAGATGAAGTTCGGCGTGCCGAACAGCGGGCTATCCTTCGCCGGCTCCACCGCGAACACGTCCAGCGCGGCGCCGGCCACATGGCCGCTGTCGAGCATGTCCTTGAGCGCAGCTTCATCCACCAGACCACCGCGGGCGCAGTTGATGATCCGCACGCCCTTCTTGGTCTTTTCCAGCCGCTCGCGGCTGAGAATATTGCGCGTCTCTTCGGTCAGCGGCGTATGCAGGGTGATGAAATCGGCCCGGGTGAGCAGCGTTTCGAGATCGACCTTCTCCACGCCCATTTCCACCGCACGCTCGGCCGTGAGGAAGGGATCGTAGGCGACGACCTTCATCTTCAGCCCCAGCGCGCGGCTGGCGACGATCGAGCCGATATTGCCCGCGCCGATCAGGCCCAGCGTCTTACCGGTGACTTCCACGCCCATGAAGCCGTTCTTCGGCCACAGACCTTGCTGGGTCTGCGCATTGGCTTCGGGGATCTGCCGGGCCAGCGCGAACATCATGGCGATGGCATGTTCTGCCGTGGTGATCGAATTACCGAACGGCGTGTTCATCACCACCACACCCTTGGAAGAGGCGTAGGGGATATCGACATTGTCGACGCCGATGCCCGCGCGGCCGATGACCTTCAGATTGGTCGCGGCGTCGAGGATTTCCGCTGTCACCTTTGTGGCGGAGCGGATGGCGAGGCCATCATACTGGCCGATCACGGCCTTGAGCTCTTCCGGCGTCATGCCGGGCTTCACATCCACGTCGCAGCCGCGCTCTTCGAAGATGAGCGCGGCGTTGGGGTCCATCTTGTCGGAAATGAGGACTTTGGGCTTGGTCATGCTGGATTCCTTGAATTCGTCTTCCCGGCGCTGCGGGATTCCGGGCGTGCGGCGAACAGGCGCAGGCGCGGAGGGGAACCCCGGCTCAGGGCCGGGGCGACGGAGCGGTCGTGATCAGGCTGCGGCGGTCATCTGGGCATAGGCCCAGTCGAACCACGGGCCGAGCGCTTCGATGTCGGCGGTGTCCACCGTGGCGCCGCACCAGATGCGCAGCCCCGCCGGAGCATCGCGATAGCCCGCAATGTCATAGGCGGCATGCTGTTCTTCCAGCATCTTGGCAAAGGCCTTGATGAAGTC
Organism: Altererythrobacter sp. B11; assembly: GCF_003569745.1. Classification (NCBI taxonomy): domain Bacteria; kingdom Pseudomonadati; phylum Pseudomonadota; class Alphaproteobacteria; order Sphingomonadales; family Erythrobacteraceae; genus Altererythrobacter; species Altererythrobacter sp. B11. Next base: position 1,452,210 of record NZ_AP018498.1, on the reverse strand, counting down.
CGTATCCGCATCCTTCACCGTCAAGCAGACGCTGGTGTTGGACCGGATAGCCGGATCCTGCGCCAGATGGCCGAGCCAGTCCCGTTCCTGCACGATCCGGTCGAGCGCCGCCGCATTGGCGTCGGCGCGCGCCTTCATCGCGGAAAGTCCGCCGATCGACTTCGCCCATTCCAGCGCGAAGATCGCATCTTCCACGGCCAGCATCGACGGCGTGTTGATCGTTTCACCCTTGAAGATGCCTTCGATCAGCTTGCCGCCCTTGGTCATGCGGAACACCTTGGGCAGCGGCCATGCGGGCGTGTGGCTTTCCAGCCGCTCGACCGCGCGGGGGCCAAGGATCAGCACGCCATGCGCGCCTTCGCCGCCCAGCACCTTCTGCCAGGAGAAGGTGAGCACATCGACCTTCGCCCAGTCGATATCCTGCGCGAACACCGCGCTGGTGGCATCGGCAATGGCCAGACCTTCGCGATCGGCGGCGATCCAGTCAGCATTCGGAACGCGCACGCCGGAGGTGGTGCCGTTCCAGGTGAAGATCACATCGTTCGACCAGTCGACCTGCGCCAGATCAGGCAGATGGCCATAATCGGCCCGCAGGACGGTGGGATCGATCTTGAGCTGCTTGACCGCATCGGTGACCCAACCTTCACCGAAGCTTTCCCACGCCAGCGTGGTCACCGGGCGGGCGCCCAGCATGGTCCACATCACCATCTCGACTGCGCCGGTATCCGAGCCCGGAACGATGCCGATCCGGTGCGTATCGGGCACCTGCAGCACTTCGCGGATCAGATCGATGCATAGCGCGAGGCGCGCCTTGCCCAGCTTGGAGCGGTGCGAACGGCCGAGTGAATCGGTTGCGAGCTTTTCGGGGGACCAGCCCGGCGGCTTTGCGCAGGGACCGGAAGAGAAGAACGGGCGCGCGGGTTTGCGCGCTGGCATGGTATGTTCAGTCATGTAGACTCTCCTTACAGAGAGCACGCGCGGCGTTGGGACCGCGTGGCCCGTCGGCCGCACTAGTCTTGGCCGGGGCTTAGTCAAGCGGGATTGAAGTTACTTTGGAAACCACCTCCCCCACCCGTCAATTAGCCTCTCGTTCACCAGCCCTCGCGGAGAATGTCGCAATGACGCGCCGCCCCCTCGCCCTCACCGTCGCACTCATCGCCGCCACCGGCCTTTCCGCCTGTTCGCTGATGCCAGGCGGCTCCGGTGGGCAGCCACAACAGCCCCGGCGCAGCCAAGGCAACCTGGCCGCCAACCCCGCCGCGCGCCAATGCCTGGCGCAGCTTGGATCGGCGGGCGCGCACTTTACCCCGCTGCCCGACCGCTACATTTCGACGGGCTGCACCAATCTGAACACCGTGCAGCTGAGCGCGCTGCAAAGCGATCGGTCCAGCATCGCGATCGGAAATATCGGCCCGGCGACCTGCGGCGTGAGCCAGGCATTTGCCGGCTGGGTGCGCTATGGCGCGGATCGGGCAGCGCGGCAGATCCTCGGCTCCCCCCTGCGCAGCGTGGAAACCTTCGGCAGCTACTCCTGCCGCAATGTCGCCGGTACCAACCGCCGGAGCGCCCATTCCACCGCGGACGCAATCGATGTTTCCGCCTTCGTCCTGCAGGATGGGCGGCGCATTTCCGTGAAGGGAGATTGGAGCGACGGCACCAGCGCGGAACGCCGCTTCCTGCGCGTAGCGCATGAAAGCGCGTGCAAGCGTTTCGACACCGTGCTGGGGCCAGAATACAATGCCGCCCACCGCGATCACTTCCATGTGGAAGGCGTGATCAGCGGGACAAGCTATTGCCGATGACGGCGCAATGTTTCGCCAGTCGCGGGCGCCTGCGGACGCCCGATGCGGCCGATGACCCGGTCCTGCCCACGGCGCGGTTCCGGTTCAGGCTCCGGCTCGGGCAGATCGCTGCCCGCGGCCAGCCACAAGCGCACCGCATCAGCGGGATGGCTGGCGCCCAGCTTCGTCATCATATTGGCGCGATGGATCTCCACCGTTCGCGGACTGATACCGAGCAGGCGACCGATTTCCTTGTTTGAGCAGCCGGCGCTCAGCAACTCCAGCACTTCGCGCTGACGCGCGCTGAGCTGACTAAGCCGCTGTCGTGCTTCGATCTCGAAGCGCCAGTTTGCCTCCAGCTTGCGCGCCTCGCCCTGCATACGCGTCAGCCGGCGAGCGAAATCGTTCATTTCCAGCGGCAAGCAGAGATAATCCAACGCTCCGGCCTTCACCGCGTCCACCACGCGGGACGTCTCCGGCTCGACGGCCGCGACTGCGATGGGAAGCCCTACCCCGCCATCGCGCAGGCATTGGATCAGCGCCTCCGCGCCACCTGGAACCGTGTCCTCGGCCGCCAGGACTACCCCGTCGAGCAGGGGGCGCTCCAACAGCTCGGCGACATCGGTGTAGACTTCCGCATGATGGCCGAGAGCAAACGCGACCCGCGCCTGCTCAGCCCTGGAGCGGCTATTGCCGCCGACGATATGCAAGGTTGTTCGTTCCATCTGCGCCAAATTGCCGCCCCCAACGGGTATTTGCATCTGCAGGCTAGGCGAATTTGGATGTATTCCCGCCTTCCCTAGTTGGGATTACGGCGGATTGCGTAAGGAAACTCACATTCGCAATGGATGAAAATCTGCGTAGTAGTCCTAAGCGCCGTGGCTTATAGGGGTTTTAACTTAGATTAAACCCTTATCCTGACTCTCGTTTATCATGTAATCAGGCAGGGAATTGAAGGCGCTCTTCAAAGCATCGCTCCAGCTTGAAGAGATCGATTCGAAATAAGTATCGCCCTGTTCAATACGGCGCTCGTGGCCCGGCTTATAACTGTCCCGCTCAATCACCAGCAGATCGAGCGGCAGCCCTACTGACAGATTGGCCTTTAAGGTGGAATCGAAGCTGACCATCAGCAACTTCACCGCATCCTCGAATGACATGCTGCGGTCGTAGGCGCGGATCAGGATCGGGCGGCCGTATTTTGTTTCACCGATCTGGAAGAAGGGGGTGTCGAAACTTGCTTCGATGAAATTGCCTTCCGGGTAGATCAGGAACAGGCGCGGCTCCATGCCCTTGATCTGGCCGGCCAGGATCAGCGAGGCGGTGAAGCGGCCCTGGCCGGTCTGGCCGTTCTCCACCTGCGTTTCACGCACTGTTTCGCGCAGCAGCTTGCCGGTTTCCACCGCCACTTGGAACATGGTGGGCAGCTCGAGCAGCGACATGTGCCGGTCGGCCGGCGCCTTGCTGCGTTCTTCCAGCTTGCTGATGACGGACTGCGTGGTGGCCAGATTGCCTGCGGTCATCACCGCCAGGATTCGCTCGCCCGGCACGCACCAGTGGAACATCTTGCGGAATACCGAAATGTTGTCGACGCCGGAATTCGTCCGCGTGTCGCTCATCAGCACCAGGCCCTTTTCCAGAACCATGCCAACGCAGTAGGTCATTCGTGAACGCGCCCCCTGTGTGACTCCAAGCGGGCTATTGTTCCACTGTTTGCTGCTGCACTGCAAGGTGGACGTGCAGCGCTTCGGCCACCGCGCCGAAGCTGATGCCGGTGATCGGCGCCGCATCGCGATAATCTCGCCCCGTCGCCACGCGGACATAGCGCGGATCGGGGCTGATGCCATTGGAGACGTCGAAGCCCACCCAGCCGAGCCCCTGCACAAAGGCTTCCGCCCAGGCGTGGGTCGCCTCTTGCTCCACGCGGTCGTCCATCATGAGATAGCCGCTTACATAGCGGGCCGGGATGTCCAGCGCGCGCGCGGCCGCGATGAAGATATGGGCATGGTCCTGGCAGACGCCGTGGCCCGCCATGAGAGCTTCCTCCACCCCCGTATCCACATCCGTGCGTCCGGTCTCATATTTCACCCGCTGGCGGATCGCGGCGGACAGGTTGTGGAGCGTGGGGACCATGCCCTCCTCGCTGCGCTCCACGCTGGCGATCAACTGCCGCAGGCGCGGCCCCGGCCGTGTAAGCGGGGTGCTGCCGAGGAAGGCCCACAGCGGCAGATGGCCCGAGTGGCGGCCAATTACCCCGGCGTGGTCCTGCGTATCGACCGTGCCGCGGCAGGTCACGACCACTTCGACGGCGCCCTCCTCCACCGAGATCAGCGAGACGTGATTGACGTTCTGATCTTCGTAGGAGAACTGCTCCCGCGCGCCCGAATATTCCATCCGCCAGTCCAGCACATGCTGGCCCTGCGTGTTCTTGGGCATCAGACGCAGCCGCTGCAGCCCGTGGCCCACCGGTTCGGCGAAGCGATAGGTGGTGGTGTGGCTGATGGCGAGGCGCATGGCTGTGTTTCCCTCTATCAGCTCACGAAACGGTATTGCTCGGCAATCGCATTCGCCACACCCCGGCTGGCGAGGATGAAATCGGTCAGGAACTGGTGCAGCCCCTGGTCGAAAATATCCTCTACCGTCTTGCCGTCGAGCCGGGCATCGGCCCGCCGCATAGCCTCGTCCGCCACGCCGACCTGGCCGCCATGCATCCGCGCCAGCTGCGACAGATTGTCGCGCATCTCGATGAGGCAGAAGGCCAGGCTGCGGGGAAAGCGATCGTCGAGGATCAGGAACTCCGCGATCGATCGCGCATCCATCCGCCCGGCATTGAGCCAGCTATAGGCCCTCTCGCCAGAGAGGGAGCGCAGCACATTGTCCCACTGGCTCGAGTCGAGCGCCGTGCCGACGTAGGAAAGCGAGGGCAGCAATAGGTAGTATTTCACATCGAGAATGCGCGCCGTATTGTCTGCCCGCTCCAGAAACGTGCCGGCGCGGGCGAAGGCATAGGTCTCGTTGCGTAGCATGGAACCATAGGTGGCGCCCCGCGCCAGCGTGGATTCGCGCCGGATCGTTGCCAGCACGGCGCCGAGATTGCTCTCCCGCACCGGGCGGGCGAGCATCTCGCTGAGCGTCATCCAGCCTTCGTTGACGGCCTCCCACACCTCTGCAGTGATGGCAGAGCGACAGGTGCGCGCGTTGGAGCGGGCCCGTTCCACCATCGACAGGACGCTTTGCGAATTGGCGCGCGAACGCAGCACGAAATCGCATACATGCGCGCCGGTGTAGTCCTCATGCGACTGCTTGTAGGCCTCATGCAGGCCCAATGTAGTGAGGACGGAACGCCACTCCTCGCTCGCGTCGTCCGGGCCCCTGGTCAGCGTCATCCTGTGGCCGGCGGCCAGGAGACGAGCGGTGTTCTCGGCCCGCTCCAGATAGCGGTACATCCAGAAGATGCCGTTCGCTGTCCGGCCTAGCAAGGAATGCGCCCCTTCATCAGTCGTCCAGAACCCAGCTGTCCTTGGTCCCGCCGCCCTGGCTGCTATTCACCACTAGCGAGCCCTTCTTGAGCGCCACGCGCGTGAGGCCGCCGGGGGTGATATCCACTCCATCGGGCGAGACGAGCACGAACGGCCGCAGGTCCACATGCCGCGGCGCCAGCCCCTTGCGGGTGAAGATCGGGCAGGTCGAAAGGGCGAGTGTGGGCTGGGCGATGTAATTGCCCGGCCGGGCGATCAGCTTCTGGCGAAACGCCTCGATCTCCTTGCGGGAAGAGGTCGGCCCGATCAGCATGCCATATCCGCCGGAACCGTGGACTTCCTTCACCACCAGCTCCGCCAGATTGTCGAGCACGTATTTCAGGCTGTCCGGATCGGCGCAGCGCCAGGTCTGCACATTGGCCAGCAGCGGCCGCTCGCCCGTGTAGAACTCCACGATCTCGGGCATGAAGGAATAGATCGCCTTGTCATCCGCCACGCCGGTGCCGGGGGCATTGGCGATGGTGATACCGCCGTTGCGATAGACGTCCATGATACCGGGCACGCCCAGGACGCTGCGCGGATTGAAGGTGAGCGGATCGAGGAAATCATCGTCCACCCGGCGATAGAGCACGTCGATCGGCTTGAACCCGCTGGTGGTGCGCATCTGCACGCGCCCGTCGATCACCCGAAGATCGCTGCCCTCTACCAGTTCGGCGCCCATCTGGTCTGCCAGGAAGGCATGTTCGAAATAGGCTGAATTGTAGATGCCCGGCGTCAGCACAGCCACGCGCGGATTGCCCCCCGCCCTGTCGGGCGCGCAGGCCGCCAGGCTCTTGCCCAGCCGCCGGGGATAGTTCGACACCGGCTGCACCTTGATGCGGCTGAACAGCTCCGGGAACATGGCCATCATGGTTTCCCGGTTTTCCAGCATGTAGCTGACACCGGATGGCGTGCGGGCATTATCTTCCAGCACCAGGAAATCATCGGGCCCGGTGCGCACCAGATCGATGCCGACGATATGGGTATATACGCCGCCGGGCGGGGTGAACCCCACCATCTGCGGCAGCCACGCCTCGTTATTGCGGAACAACCGCTCGGGCAGGCGGCCGGAGCGGATGATCTCCTGCCGATGATACAGATCGTGCATGAAGGCATTGAGCGCGCGCACGCGCTGTTCGATGCCGCGGGACAGGCGCCGCCATTCGCTGCCGGTGATGATCCGCGGCACCATGTCGAAGGGGATCAGCCGCTCCTCGGCATCCTCTTCCCCATAGACGTTGAAAGTGATGCCGGTGCGGCGAAAGAAGCTCTCCGCCTCAAAGCCCTTGCGGCGCATGCCGGCCGAATCCTGAGCGGTCAGCCATTCCTGATATTGGCGATAAGCCGGGCGGACCGTGCCATCCAGCTCATGCATTTCGTCAAACCGGGTGTCGTTAGAACCGCTCATGATCCCCTTTGTCGCAGCGCAACATGGCACGGTTAATGGCCGCCGCCAAGAGGTTGTTCACTGTCCGGTCAGAAGCGCTCGAGCTCCTCGAGGAGAACGGTGATCGCTTCGGTCGAGTTGGAAAAGCCCAAGTGGGTGCAGCGCAGGGGAATGGCGCGATCCCGTTCCCCCGGCCGGCCGCAGGCGCTGCGGGCAGAGACCACGCCGTCCCGCGGGCTCCACAGGGCCACGGTTTCCACGGGCGGCTTCAGCGCCAGTTGCGCCTCAATCGGCGGCTGCTCCACCGAATGCCCAGTCACGAGCTGGTATATCCGCCAGGCATTGTTGGCATAGGGCGTGCCCGAAAAGGGGGATCCCATGGTCACCACCTTGGCCACATGTTCAGGATGGCGCTTGGCGATCTCGCGCGCGAAAACACCCCCAAGGCTCCAGCCAATTAACACCACCTGCTGGCCATAACGCGCAGTGATCTGCTCCACCCGCTGAGACAGCGCGGCAAAGTTCTCTTCCGTCGGCCCGAGATTGAAGCCCAGCCCCCAGCGCTTCACCTTGTGCCCTGCCCGTTCGAGCTGGCAGGCCATGTAGCGCATGCGCATGGGATGCGTACCGAAGCCGGGCAGCAGCATGACCACGCGGGGATGCTCCGCCCGCGCCACCTCCATCGGCTCGCGAAACTGGCGCATCAGCGGCTCGGCCAGCCAGGCCAGTTCGCTCCAAAGCAGGCGGCGGTCCGGACCTTGCGCGCCCTGCGGTGCGCGATCGCGCAGCAGTTCAAGCCGGCGTGCCACCGCGCCGCGGATCGTAGTGTCAGCCTCGTTCCGCCGGAAAGATCCTGCATTGGCCGAGAGATTCGTTACGCTCATTCGTCACACTGTAACAGAACTGCCTTGTATTCGCATGAACGGATGAGCGGCGGAAAGGTTTAGGACTTATTCGGTCACTGTACCCGTCGCGATCAGGTGCATTCGCCCACCCTGCGGGAGTTCACCTTGACCTTCATGTGCACAGAACCGAGCCGGGGCACGGCCTGGTCCATGTCCATGATCATTTCTGAAGTGGTCGCTGTCATGGTGCCGGCCATTTTCACGTCCCCCTTCGAGCCGTCGGGCGCCGTACAGCTCATGTCTGTATCCACCGTTCCGCCGGCAACGTCGAACTTGCGGATCGTGCAGTCATTTTCGGCCAGGTTCTTCACCATCTGCTCCGGCCCGTTCTCAGCCTCTTCCGGTGTAAGGCAGAAGCTGTTGCCCTGCGCGAAACCGCTTTCCACCGCATCGCGCGCCACCTTCTTCATATTCTCTGGCAGGCCCGCCGAATCAAACTCCAGCAGCTCCAGATTCGTCTGATACTGGCCCGGCGTCGGCTTGATCGCGCCCGAGGCGGCGGCCTGCGCCTGCTCCACGGAAACGCTGCCGTCCCCCTCGGTTGCTTCTTCTTCCGCACTGCCACCGCAGGCGGAAAGTGCAATCGCGATGACGAGCGGCGAAAACTGGGCAAGGCGCATGGATCATCCCCCGTTGCGGCGTGGCTGCAGGTCGCCGACGCCGGACTGCCGATGTTACCAACGGGCGGTGATGCTGCCAATCCGGCAACGGCGGCGATTGCACCCCGCCGCGCCCGCGCCCATATTCCGCCCATGGCCGAACTCGTAATCCGCCGAGGACTGGAAGAACCCGATACCTCCGGCAATTTCACCCCGCACAAGCCCGCCCGCCCCGAAAAGAGCGATGGAGGCAAGCCCTTCAAGCTCGTTTCGGAATATGAGCCGAGCGGCGACCAGCCCACCGCAATCCGCGAATTGGTGGACGCTGCGAAGGAGGGCGAGAAAACGCAGGTGCTGCTGGGGGTGACGGGCAGCGGCAAGACCTTCACCATGGCGAAGGTGATCGAAAGCCTGCAGCGTCCGGCATTGGTACTGGCGCCCAACAAGATCCTGGCCGCGCAGCTCTATGGCGAATTCAGCAGCTTCTTCCCCGAGAACGCCGTCGAGTATTTCGTCAGCTACTACGACTACTACCAGCCGGAGGCCTATGTCCCCCGTTCCGACACCTATATCGAGAAGGAAAGCTCGGTAAACGAGGCGATCGACCGGATGCGCCATTCGGCCACCCGCGCCTTGCTGGAGCGGGATGACGTGATCATCGTTGCGTCCGTTTCCTGCCTTTACGGTATCGGCTCGGTCGAAACCTATTCGGCCATGATTTTCGACATCAAGAAGGGCGAGACGGCTGATCAGCGCGAGCTGATCCGCAAGCTGGTAGCACTGCAATACAAGCGCAACGATGCAGCCTTCGCCCGCGGCGCGTTCCGCGTGCGCGGCGATAATCTGGAGATATTCCCCAGCCATTACGAGGACATGGCCTGGCGGATCAGCTTCTTCGGGGACGAGATCGAAGAAATCAGCGAGTTCGATCCGCTGACGGGCACCAAGGGTGCCAGCCTGGACAAGGTGCGCGTCTATGCCAATTCGCACTATGTGACGCCCGGCCCGACCATGAAGCAGGCCGCAGAAGCTATCCGCTTCGAATTGCAGGAACGGCTGAAGGAGCTGCATGCCGAAGGGCGGCTGCTGGAGGCGCAGCGGCTGGAACAGCGCACCAATTTCGACCTGGAGATGATCGCAGCCACGGGTAGCTGCGCGGGCATCGAGAACTACAGCCGCTTCCTCACGGGGCGGCTGCCGGGGGAGCCGCCGCCGACGCTGTTCGAATATCTGCCGGACAACGCCCTGCTTTTCGTGGATGAAAGCCACCAGACGGTGCCGCAGATCGGCGCGATGGCGCGCGGGGACCACCGTCGCAAGCTGACGCTGGCGGAATACGGCTTTCGCCTGCCCAGCTGCATCGACAACCGGCCGCTGCGCTTCAACGAATGGGACGCGATGCGCCCGCAAACATTTGCCGTTTCTGCCACGCCGGGCTCGTGGGAGATGGAGCAGACCGGCGGTGTGTTCGCCGAACAGGTGATCCGTCCCACCGGCCTCATCGATCCGCCGGTGGATATCCGCCCGGTGGAAGACCAGGTGCAGGACTGCATCGCTGAGTGCAAGGCGGCGGCCGCCAAGGGCTATCGCACACTGGTGACCACGCTTACCAAGCGGATGGCCGAAGACCTGACGGAGTTCATGCACGAACAAGGCGTGCGCGTTCGCTACATGCATTCCGATGTGGAAACGCTGGAGCGCATCGAGCTGATCCGCGACCTGCGCCTGGGCGTCTATGACGTGCTGATCGGCATCAACCTGCTGCGCGAGGGGCTGGATATTCCCGAATGCGGGCTCGTCTGCATTCTCGATGCCGACAAGGAAGGCTTCCTGCGCAGCGAGACCAGCCTGATCCAGACGATCGGCCGCGCCGCCCGCAATGTGGACGGCCGGGTGATCCTTTATGCCGACCGTATCACCGGCAGCATGGAACGCGCCATGGCGGAGACGGAGCGCCGCCGCGAAAAGCAGCGCGCCTATAATGCCGAACACGGCATCACGCCGCAGACCATCCGCCGCCAGATCGCCGACATCGTGGCGCATACCGCGGCGAAGGACGGGGTTACGGTGGATACGGGCGACGAGGAGGTGAACAATCTCGTCGGCCACAATCTGCGCAGCTATATCGAGGATCTGGAGAAGCGGATGCGTGCCGCCGCCGCCGATCTCGAGTTCGAGGAAGCAGGCCGGCTGCGCGACGAAATCCGCCGGCTGGAGAACGAGGAACTGGGCCTGCCCGATGGCGAGAAGAAAGCCCCGATGGTGGGCCGCAGCAACGAAGGGAAGCCGGGCACCCGCAAGACGCGCTATGGCAAGACCCAGCGGAAGTGGGGGAAGTAGACCCTCTGGTCGGCGCGCTCGTGGTTGATTATGGCCGCTGCATATGCGTCCGATTTTCCTCGCGATTCCGGTTACTTTCCTCGCCCTCTCCGCCTGCCGGGAGGAGGCCGCGGCACCGCTGCAGCCGGAGCGGATCTCGCTGGAGGATGCCCGGCACATCGCAGAAAATCCGCTGGCCTCGCCCAATGTGGATGGGGCGACATGGTCCGTCAGCCCGAACGGGCAGGCGATCCACTATGCGAAAACGGGCGAGGCACCCTTCCTCACGCTGGAATGCAACCTGCGTGCAACGCCACCGCAATTGCATGTCATACGCCACGTCACCGCGCGGCCGGGGGAGAAGGCGCTATTCCCGGTGATCGGCAATGGCATGATCTCCCGCTTCAAGCTGGACGCCACGCTGGCGGATGGCGAATGGCGCTGGGAAGGGGCAGAGCCCGCCGCCGATCCGCAACTCGACGTGTTCACCGGCGCGCGGGAGCTGGAAGCGACGCTGCCCGGCGGCGGTACGCTGGCGATTGCCGGCAGCCGCATCCCGGGCGAATTCGTCCGGTGGTGCCGGGCCGGCGGGCGGGTACAGCAGGCCGAAGCAGCGGAGCAGAAGCCCGAAGGCTAGCTCAGCCGCCGGTGGTGGCGAGAGCGGTGAGGCTGTCGGGCGTGAGCACCTGGGGCAGCACCTCCCCTTCCTTCCCCGCGGGATACCAAAGATAGAGCGGAACGCCCGCCGCGCCATGCGCGGTGAGGAAGCGGGTGATCTCCGGATCGCGACGGGTCCAGTCGCCCCGCATCGCCACCACGCCCGCCTTCTCGAAGGCGGTGCGGGTCGCCTCGCGTTCTATGGCGACATTTTCGTTGACCTTGCAGGTCAGGCACCAGTCAGCGGTGAACCACAGGAACACGGGCTTTCCGGAAGCGCGCGCCTCGGCCAGCGCGGCGTCGCTGTAGGGCCGCGCGGCGAGGACGCCCTCATCCCCGTTTGCCGCCGGCGGGGCATAAGCCTGCGGCAGCAGCAGCAGCCCGACGGCCGCGACGGCCAGCGCGGCGAACACCGGACCCCGCGCACCGCGGCGCAGCCCCACGAGCAATACCAGCAGCGCCGCCGCCATGCCGAGGCCCAGCGCCGCATAGAGCGGCCCCGCCAGCCGCCAGAGCAGCCACAGCAGCGCCAGCGCCGTCAGCCCCATGGGAATCGCCATGATGCGGCGGAAGGTTTCCATCCACCGGCCGGGCCGGGGCAGGATGCGGCGGAAGGCGGGGATAAAGCCGAGCAGCAGGAAGGGCAGCGCCAGCCCCAGCCCCATGGCGGCAAACAGCAGCAGCGCCTGCCACCACGGCAGCAGCAACGCCGCGCCGAGTGCCGCCGCCATGAACGGTCCGGTGCACGGCGTGGCCACGAAAGCCGCCAGCAAGCCGGTGGCAAAGGCGCTGGATCGCCCGCCCGCCCGGGTGAAGGATAGCGAGGGCAGTTCATAGAGCCCGGCAAAGTTGGCGGCGATCGCCACCGCCAACACCAGCAGGGCCAGCACCACGCCGGGCTGTTGCAGCTGGAAGGCCCAGCCGATCTCGCTGCCCGCCGCCCGCAGTGCCAGCAGCAGCCCGCCGAGGGCGAGACAGGCAAGGATCACCCCGGCCGAATAGGCGGCCCCTTCGCGCCGCGCCCCGGCCGCGCTCTCGCCGGCACGGGCCAGCGTCATCGCCTTGAGGCTGAGGATCGGAAACACGCAGGGCATGAGGTTGAGCACCAGCCCGCCCAGCAGCGCACCGCCCAGCAGCACCCACAGCGGTGCGAGCGACGGGGCGGAATTGCTGGTGGCAACCAGCGTGCCGCCCGCCGGCACATCGCCCGGCACGGCGACGAAACGCAGCCCATCACGCTCCGCATCCAGCTTGAGGATGCCGGTGATCTTCTCCGCCCCCTCTGCCAGCCCCTTGCGCTTCAGCTGCACGACCAGCAGATCGCCATCGCGATAGAAGACCTGCGGCGCGGCATAGTCCACCAGCTGCGTTTCGCCGATGAACACATGCGGATCGACAAGGTCGAGGCTGGCGGGAAGCGGAATGGCGATGCCCACCGTGTCCTTGCCGATGGTGAAGCTGGCTTCGCTGTCCAGCAGCGGCGGCAGGTCGATCCGCCACTGTTCGAACCGCGGATCGCGGGGCGCATCCGCCGCCACCGGCACGCGCAGCGTCAGCACCGCGCTTTCGGGCACGCAGATTTCTTCCGTGCAGGCCAGCCAATCCGCCTTCAATTCGATCGGCTGCGGCCCGGAGAGGCGCGCATCCTGCGGCACCGAGACCGGCACCAGCACGGCATAATCGCCTTCATAGACGTGGTTCATCAGATCGTTGACCACCAGCGTCTGCGGCACGGGATAATCGGGTTCGCCGGCGCTCCAGCCTCCGGGCAGGTTCCACGCCAGTTCCATCCCGTATCCGGCATCGCCCGGGTTCGACCAGTATCCGTGCCAGCCTTGCTGCGGCGTGAAATGGATCGCCAGCCACAGCGTCTCCCCGCGCCGGGCCGCCCCATCGGCCACCAGTTCGGCCGCAATGTGATTGCCTTTCGCGGGGACGGGTGCGGCAAGCTGCGCCGCCGCCGGAACCGCCGTCAAAGAGGCCAGCATGGCTGCCAGCAGGGCGATCAGCCAGGGGGGAAGGTGGATCATGCTTGCGCGCATCGTGCCGCACGATCTAGGGCTGGCGGCCATGGCGAACAAGCGCGATCTCCTCATCCTCGGTGGCGGCCTCGTGGGCATGACCATGGCACTGGCCGCGGCGCGCAAGGGCCTGACCAGCCACGTGGTGGACATGGCCGATCCGGCCGCCCTTACGGCGGAAGGGTTCGACGGACGCGCCAGCGCCATCTCCACCGCCAGCTGGAACCTGTTCACCAATATCGGCCTGGGCGAACAACTGGCGCCCTTCGGCTGCCCGATCGACTCGATCGCGGTGACCGACGGGATGAAGCCCGGCCGGCTGGATTTCCGGCCCGAGCCGCATGAAGGCTCCCTGGGATTCATGTTCTCCAACCTCAGCCTACGCAAGGCGCTGTTCGCCGCCGCGGCAGAGGAAGAGCGGATCGCCTGGCACGCCCCCGCACAGGTGCAGACGCGGGAGCGCGGCGCCCACGGCGTGGCGGCGACGCTGGCGGACGGGAGCCGGCTGGAAGCGCGACTGATGATCGCTGCCGAGGGCCGCCGCTCCCCCACGCGCGACGAAGCCGGTCTGGCGCTGGCGCGGTGGGACTATCACCACCGGGCCATGATCGTCGGGCTGGACCACGAAAAACCGCATGGCAATGTCGCTTGGGAAATCTTCTATCCTGCCGGTCCCTTCGCCCTGCTGCCGATGCTGGACGGGCCGGAAGGGCAGCATCGCAGCGCATTGGTGTGGACGGTGGCGGAAAAGGATGCCGCCGGCGTGCTGGCGCTGAGCGAGCGGGCCTTCCTGCATGAGGTCGAAAGCCGGATGCACGGCGTGCTGGGCGCGGTGCAGCTGAACAGCCCGCGCTCGTCCTATCCGCTCAGCTTCCAGCATACCGCCCGCATCGTGGCGGAGCGGCTGGCGCTGGTGGGCGATGCCGCCCATGGCATGCATCCGATCGCCGGACAGGGCCTCAACCTTGGCCTGCGCGATGTGGGAGCGCTGGTACAGGTGCTGACCGACGGTATGCGCCTGGGGTTGGACATCGGCGATGCGCAAGTGCTGAAGCGCTACGAACGCTGGCGCGGGCTGGATTCGCTCGCCGTGATGTCCGCCACCGATGCGCTGACACGGCTGTTCGGCATTCCCGGCCGCCTGCCCAGCGCGATCCGCCGGCTGGGCATGGGGGCGGTGCAGCGCACCCCCGCCCTGAAGCGCTGGTTCATGGACGAGGCACGGGGCGTATCGGGCGAGCTGCCGGAGTTGCTGCGCGGCTGAACCGCGCCGCCAGCCTCAATTGCCGCTTACGGCGGGGCTCGGCTGCTCCACCGCGTTGCCCGATCCATCGCGGAGCTCGCGCGGTTCGAGAATGGCGGTGGTTTCCAGCAGTTCCAGCGCGCGCTGGGCCGCCGCATAGCGTTTCGCATCGGCAATCCAGCCTGCCGCGCGGGCGGCGTTGGGCAAATGCTGCACTTCGGCCACGGCGGCTTCGGTCCGCCCGCTCTGCAGGAACATGCGCGCCCGCTCCAGCCGGTTCTCCGCGGCGGGGGACGGCGTATCCTCGCTGCGGATCACGAACAGTTCGGCAAATTCGCGGGAGATCCAGTCCAGCGCGCCTTCCTTGGCGGGCACCTGCCCCAGCACGGGGGCAAGCCCGTCCAGCCGGGCAAGCAGCTGGTCCAGCGTCACCGGGTTTTGCGCGGCTTCGATCACCGTGCGCACCGAATTGGGCCGCGCGTCGCCGAAGCGCAGCCGCAGCTGATCCGCCAGATAGCCCAGCGGCGCACCGCGTTCGATCGCACGGCGGGTAGCGAAGGCGATCAACAGGCCTTCCGCCCGCGCGGCATTTCCGGCGGCGGCCTGCGCTTGCAGATCGAGCCGGGTAAGCCGCTGCTCCATCGCGGCCACGCGCTGTTCGATGCCGCCCTGCTGCTCCGCCACGCGCTGCACGCGCGCGGCCGAAGCCATGGCTTCAGTGGCGGCGGACTGCGGCGTCTGTTCCGCGCCCGGCATCGCCTGGCTTTGGGAAGCGGTGGGCGCGGGCGCCGCGTCTTCCTTCAAGTCGAAGATACCGGTGGGGCGCATGGCCCCCGTACCGAGGAAATACACGGCCAGCGCCCCGCCAAGGATAAACGCCACCAGCCCGACCCCCAGGATCGTGCGCAGTTGCGTGTGGCGGCGCGTTTCCGCCTCAGGGGTGGAAGTGGTCCAGTCCATCCGTTTCCTTTGCGACCCTGGCAAAAGTGCCCGCGGTTCAGCCGCAGCGCGCTTCGTCTCAGAACTGCCCCGGTTCATGGCACATCTGATGTGCCAAAGCCAACAATGCCGATTCCTTCGGCTCAGGAGCAGTTTGCGCCTTGCCCCATCCTGAACCGGCTGCCTGCAGGATGCGCGGGCCGAGGGCTGCCAGCGCCACAGAGCTACGCGAAACCGCGGCGCGGTCGCACTCCGTGGCGAAGTGGCGTGCGGCCGCGGCCGAATGCAGCAGCACCAGCGCCCCGCGCCGCAGACGCTCCGCCAGAGCGAGCGGCAGCGGCAGGGCAACGCTTTCATAGGCGATGCGCGTTTCCATGCCGACGCCGGCGGGTGGCTGCAGCGTAACATGCTCCGCCCCCGCCACGCGCAGCAGCCGCAGCGGCGGCGCGATCCCGGCGAGCACCGTCTGCAGCCCGCCATGGCCCAGCGCAGCGATCGGGAAGCCGGCCGACTGCGCGGCCGCCGCCGTCGTTTCCCCCACGGCGTAGACGGGTTTGGCGCGATAGGCCGCCAGCGCAGCGCTGCCGTGGCGGATGGCGTTGGCGCTGCCCAGCAGCAGCGCGTCTACCTGTTCGGCAGGCGGACCAGACCAGGGCAGCGGGCGGATTTCGAACAGCGGGCAGCCGGTGATCGCCAGCCCCGCAGCCTCCCCCGCCTCCACCGTGGCCGTGCAGCCGGGTTCGGGCCGGATGGCAATAATCGGCCGGCTCATGCCGCTCCGCTGAAATGGGCGGCGATACCGGGGCTGGCGCGGGCGAGAAGATCGGCGGCCAGCCGCGCCGGCGCCTCCGTGTCGCCCGCGGCAAAGCGCGCCTCGCCCGTCACCCGCTCCGCCCCGTCAGGGCTGAACAGCGCGGCGTGCATCGCCAGCATCCCTTCGGAAAAGTCACAGAGTACGGCGATCGGGCTGTGGCAGCTGCCCCCCAGCCCGGCCAGCAGCGCCCGTTCGGCCATGACTTCTGCCCGGCTCGGCCCGTGGTCCAGCGGGGCCAGCCATTCGCGTGTGCGCGCATCGTCCGTGCGGCATTCCAGCGCGATGGCTGCCTGCGCGCAGGCGGGGAGCCATTCGGCAGGGTCGAGCCGGTGGCCGACATCCTCCTGCCCGAGCCGGGCGAGGCCGGCGGCGGCGAGGAAGGTAGCGTCCGCTTCGCCCGCGGCGAGCTTCGCCATCCTTGTGGCGACATTGCCGCGAAAGGTCACGACGGTGCAATCGGGCCGGGCGTGCAGCGCCTGCGCCGCGCGGCGCGGCGCGCTGGTGCCCACCACGGCGCCCCGCGGCAAGGCAGCCAGGCTGGCGGCGCCCAGCAACCGGTCCGCCTTGTCCTCGCGCGGGAGGATTGCAGCGAGGGTGAATTGCGGCGGGCGGATCGTCTCCACATCCTTCAGCGAATGGACGGCGGCGTCGATTCGCCCCTCCTCCAGCCACTGGTCCAACTCGCGCGTCCACAGCGCCTTGCCGCCGATCTCGGCCAGGGGGCGGTCCTGCACCTTGTCGCCGCTCGCCACCACAGGCACGAGTTCAACCGCATTGGCGTCCCATCCATGGGCGTGGCACAGCCGCGCGCGGGCTTCTTCCGCCTGCGCCATCGCCAGCGGAGAGCGGCGGGTTCCGAGTTTCAGGATCGTGTCGGTCATCGCGTTTGCTTGCCCTAATCACCATTTGCGTCCAGTGGAACCCGGGATGAGGACGGTGCTAGGTATCGAAAGCAGCTGCGACGAAACCGCGGCGGCGCTGGTTACCGATGACCGGCGCATCGTCGCGCAGGCGATCGCGTCGCAGGAAGAGGCGCACGCCCCCTATGGCGGCGTGGTTCCGGAGATCGCCGCCCGCGCCCATGCCGAACGGCTGGCGCCGCTGATCGGCAAGGTGCTGGCGGAAGCGGGCATGACGCTGGAAGATTGCGATGCGGTGGCTGCCACGGCCGGCCCTGGACTGATCGGCGGGGTGATGGTCGGCCTCGTTACCGCCAAGGCGCTGGCGATGGCGGGGGACAAGCCGCTGCTGGCAATCAACCATCTGGAAGGCCACGCGCTCAGCCCCCGTCTGGCCGATGCGGCGCTGGACTATCCCTATGCCCTGCTGCTTGTGTCCGGCGGCCACTGCCAAGTGCTGCGGGTGGAAGGCGTAGGCCGCTATCGCCGGCTCGCCACCACGATCGACGATGCGCTGGGCGAAGCCTTCGACAAGACGGCCAAGATCCTCGGCCTGCCCTATCCCGGCGGACCGGCGGTGGAGCGGCTGGCAGCGGAAGGCGACGCCGCGGCCGTGCCGCTGCCGCGCCCGTTGCTGGGCAGCGCAGAACCGCATTTCTCCTTCGCCGGCCTCAAGAGCGCCGTGCTGCGCGCGCAGGACAGCGGGCGCTATCGGCGCGAGGACATTGCCGCCAGCTTCCAGCAGGCGGCGGTGGATTGCATTCTCGATCGCACCGGCCGCGCGCTGGAGCACATGGGCCCGGTCAGCGCGCTGGTGGTGGCCGGCGGCGTCGCCGCCAATCGCAGCGTGCGCGGCGCACTGGAAGGCCTTGCCGAGCGCCACGGCCTGCGCTTCACCGCCCCGCCCCTGCCGCTCTGCACCGACAATGCGGCGATGATCGCCTGGGCCGGCATAGAACGGCTGCAGGCGGGCATGGCGGGCGACCCGCTCGACATTTCCGCCCGCCCCCGCTGGCCGCTCGATCCCGCGGCCGAGCCGGTGCGCGGCGCGGGAGTGAAGGGATGAGGGTCCCGACGATAGGCGTGGTGGGCGCGGGCGCCTGGGGCACTGCGCTGGCGCAGATGCTCGCCAGCGACGGGCGCGAGGTGCTGCTGTGGGCGCGCGAAGCGGAACTGGCGGCGGAGATTAACGCCACCCACCGCAATACCACCTACCTACCCTCTGCCCAGCTGGAGCCGGGCGTTCGCGCCACCGCCGATCTCGCCGAGGCCGCCACCTGCGACGTTCTGCTGCTCGTCACCCCGGCGCAGCATCTGGGCACGGTCCTGCGCACGATGCCCGCCTATCCGCGCGATCTGGTGCTCTGCGCCAAAGGGATCGAGGCTGGCAGCGGCCGCATGATGCACGAGGTCGCCGCCGACATCGCACCCGCAAGCCAAGTCGCCGTGCTGTCCGGCCCGACCTTCGCGCATGAAGTGGCGGCCGGCCTCCCCACCGCCGTCACCCTCGCCTGCGGCGGCGGTAGATCGCAGTGGGAGCGGCTGTCCGCCGCTATCGCGCGGCAGAACTTCCGCCCCTATTTCAGCGAGGATCTGGCCGGCGCCGAAATCGGCGGCGCCGTGAAGAACGTGCTCGCCATCGCCTGCGGCGTGGTCGACGGGCTCAACCTCGGCCAGAATGCGCGGGCGGCGCTGATTGCGCGCGGCTATGCCGAGATGATGCGCTTCGGCGATGCGATGGGTGCGCAGCGCGAGACGCTCGCGGGCCTGTGCGGCCTGGGAGATCTGGTGCTCACCTGCTCCTCCACCTCCAGCCGCAATTTCTCGCTCGGCAAGGCGCTTGGCCAGGGAGAGGATCCGGCGACGCTGATGCAGGATCGGCGCACCGTGGCCGAAGGCGCCTTCACCGCGCCGGTGCTGGCCGAGCTGGCGGGGAAGCACGGCATTTCCATGCCGATCGTCGATGCCGTGGACCGGCTGCTGCGCGGAGCGCCGGCGGCCGAAGTGGCACTGGCCCTGCTCGCCCGCCCGCTCAAGGCGGAAGGCTAGGCCACTTGGCCGAACCCACCGCAACGGGCGAACCACAGGGCGGCGATCTGGCCGCGCTGGCGAAGGGCGGGCGCACCAATCTGGTGGGCTTCCTGCTGCGCCTTGCTGCGCGCATGCCGTTCCTGTTCATCGCCGGCCGGCTGTACGGCGCGGCGACGCTGGGCCGCTTCGCCTCAGCCCTCGTAATCGTCGAATTGGTCGCCATGCTGTGCACCATGGGCGAAAAGCGCGGGCTGGCGCAGCGCCTGTCCGATCGGGAAGACCGGGAAAACCATGCGCATCTGGTGAGCGACGGGCTGGTGCTTGCGCTCATCGCAGGATCGCTCTGCGCACTGGCGCTGTGGCTGTTCCCCTATCCCATGTTCCCCAGCGGCATTCACGACGAGATCGACCGGCTCATCGTGCTTTCCATCCCCGCGCTCGCCATCACCGAAATCCTGCTGGCCGCGCAGGCCTATCGCTTCGATATCGCCGCCACCGTCCGGGCACGCGCCGTGGTGGAGCCATGGACGATCTCGATCATGGCCGGGGCGATGTATCTGGTGGATCGGGAAAGCGGGCTTTCGCTTGCCTATATCGTCTCGATTTATGCCGCCCTGCTCACGGCGGCGATCCCCTATCTGCGCAGCTATGGCATCCCAAGCGGATGGCGCCCTTCGGCGAGGCGGATGCGCGAGATCACCATGCGCGGCCTGCCGCTGGCGGGGGCCGACGCCATCGAATGGGGCACGCGGCGGCTGGACATCTTCATCCTCGGCCTGTTCGCCGCCCCCAGCGCGGTGGGCGTGTATTACGTAGCGCAGCAGGTCGCCAGCCTGCCGCAGAAGCTGAAGACCAGCTTCGAGCCGATCCTCGGCCCGGTGATCACCCGCAAGCTGAAGGAGAAGGACTATACCTCCATCGCCCGGCAGGTATGCCAGGTGGGCTTCTGGATCACTGCGGCGCAAGCGGGCGTGGCGCTGGCGCTGGGTATTCCCGGCGAAGCCGTGATGGGGCTTGTGGGGCCGAACTTCGTGGGCGGCACTGGCGCACTTGCCTTCCTTCTCGCGGCGGAGGTGGTGGCGGCCACCGCCGTGGTTTCCGAAGCCGCGCTGATCTATGTCGCCCGGCTGCGCAACCTGTGGGTGTCGGTGGGGACTATCGTGCTGCAGGGGCTGTTGACCGTGGGCGCCATGCTGCTGGTCGATCGGCTGGACCTCAACGAATACTACCGGGCTGCAGCGGCCGCCGCCGCGCTGATGGTCGCCCTGGGCGTCGCTTCCGTGGTGAAGGCGGTGATGCTGGGCCGGATCCTGCAGGAGCGGGTGAACAACTGGCGCTGGGCGCTGATCTGGGCAGCCGCTGCGGCGGTGGTGGTCGGCCATCTCATGCTGCTGCTACCCGAATGGGCCGAACTCTCGCTGGGCGTCCCGGCGATCCTCGGGATCTACAGCTGGATCATCTGGACTCGCGGTTTCGGACCGGAAGACCGCGTGCTGTTCCGCCGCAAGATCACGGAGGACGATGTTGAGGCGGAAGCAGAGGAGATCGAGGAGCATTTCAACCGCCCCTGAACCGGGGCGCGCCGTATCTTTCGCGCATCGGCTGTTCCCTTCCTCGTCCAAATCGCTCTAGGAACGGCGCATGGCAATCCTGCGATCCCCCGCCTTTGCAATCGCTCTTGGCGCGCTTGCGACGATCCTGCTGGCGGTGGTCGCCGGGCAAACCAACGGCCCCGCAATGGCCGCACGCCTTTCCGCCCATGCGCAGCAGGTGATCGCCAGCCTCGGCGCAGCGCCGGTGCGTGCCGACTTTACCAGCGGCGGGCTGCCCAGCCGCCACCCGCTGCTGAGCGGCGGCGAGGATATGGACCGCGGGCGGCGTGCGAAACTCGCACGCGCGATCGCCGCCATCTCCGGCGTCGGCGGTATCCGCTGGGCCGATGGCAATACCTTGGCGGCCGATGCCGCCACCGCGCAGATCCATCCGCTGCATTGCCAAAACGACGTGGAGGCGCTGCTGCGCGCGCGGACGATCCGATTCGAGGAAAGCTCTGCCCGCATCGACGCTGCCAGCCGCGAACTGGTGGACGAGGTGGCCGCCGCGCTCCGCCCCTGCCTCGGCAGCATCATCGCCATCACTGGCCACACCGATTCCTCCGGGCCCGAACCCGGCAATCTCGCCCTCTCGGCCGATCGTGCCGAAGCCGTGCGCGAGGCGCTGATCGCACGCGGCATCCCCGCGGATGGCTTGCGGGTGCGCGGCGTGGGATCGCGCAATCCGGTGCCGGGGCTTGAACCGACCGACCCCGCAAATCGCAGGATCGAATTCTCCGTAATCGCTACGGAGCCGGTCGTCCCCACCCCTGTCGACACTCCCGGACCGGGCTGATCGCCAGCGCATTGCCAAATTGCAGGCCGGACCCCTAAGGAGCAGGCATGCCTATCACGGTGGAATTGATCGTGCTGATGCTGGTCGCCTATGTGGCGGGCCTGGCAATCGGCTGGGGACTGTGGGGCCGCGCTGAATCGGGCGAGGATATGGGGAGAGACGGAAATGGCTGAGCTGGTCCAGCAGAACTGGATTTTCCTGGTGCTGGCGCTGATCCTGGGCCTGATCGTGGCTTGGTGGGTCTTTGCCCGCAATCGCCGGACGCGTGTGACGCTGGAGCGATCGGCGGATGAGCCCACCGGCCCGGCTCGGCGCAATCAGGCGCTGATCGACGCGCCGCGCACGCCTCCCGCTCCGCTCCCGGCCGCTCCCAGCTCCGCGCCGCCCGCCCCTGCGCTCGATCCGGGTGACGAACTGCCGCCGGTCACCCCCGAAGGGCTCGGCGGGGTCGGTGCAGCCGTGGGTGCCGCCGCACGCCCTGTGCATGTGGAAAGCGACGCGGGCCAGGACGATCTCACGCGGATAAAGGGCGTGGGGCCGAAGCTCGCGCAGCAGCTTCATTCGCTGGGCATCACGCATTTTTCCCAGATCGCCCTGTGGGACGATGCGGAGATTGACCGCGTGGATGCGCAACTCGGCCGCTTTCAGGGGCGTATCCGGCGGGACAACTGGCCCGAGCAGGCGCGCCTCCTGACTGAGGGCGATACCGCCGCATACGAGGCTAAGTTCGGGAAACTGTGACACTTTGGGGAACCCATGGCCGACACGCCCCGTTTCCCCGGCAAGAATGTTGTTAGAGGCCCTGCGCCTCAGGAGTGTTACATATGGCCACCGCCGCTGTTTTGAGCGACCAGAGGCCCACCGTGCTTGTCGTCGAGGATGAGTTTATCATCGCCCTCGATCTGTCCGAGACCGTGAAGGATCTCGGCTATGAGCTGGAAGGGCCCTTCGCTGACAAGAAGAACGCATTTCTTGCCTTGGGCAAGGGTATGCCCGACTGCGCGATCCTGGACGTCTACACCAGCGATGGCGAAGTGTTTCCGCTGGCCGACGCATTGGCCCAGGCCGGGGTGCCGATCATCTTCCATTCCGGACATGTCAGCCCGGAAGAGATGCGCCAGCGCTATCCATCCGCGATTGCCTGCACCAAGCCGTGCCCGCCCGATCACATGATCGACATGCTGCAGCTGGCGCTGGAGCAAGGCCGCTCGCACCACTGACAGGACCGACATTGGCGATCCCTTCTACGCTCGCTAGAGTGGGCTAGAGGAGATTGTAATGACCGACATGGTCCCTTTTGACTGGGCTGACCCGCTGTCCATCGACGCGCTGTTGAGCGACGAGGAGCGGATGATTCGCGATGCGGCGCGTGGTTTTGCGCAGGATGTGCTGCAGCCGCGCGCAATCACGGCCTTCGACGAAGAGCTGGATGCGCCCGAGCTGTTTCCCTTGATGGGCCAGGCAGGCCTGCTGGGCGTGACGATCCCGGATGAATATGGCGGCGCGGGCGCCGGCTATGTCGCCTATGGTCTGGTGGCGCGGGAGATCGAACGGGTCGACTCCGGCTACCGCTCCATGGCATCCGTCCAGTCCAGCCTCGTGATGCACCCGATCCATGCTTACGGTTCGGATGAGCAGAAGGCGCGCTATCTGCCCGGACTGGCAGATGGATCGCTGATCGGCTGCTTCGGCCTGACCGAGCCCGATGCCGGTTCCGACCCGGGCTCGATGCGCAGCGTGGCGCGGGAGGATGGGGACGGATTCCGCCTTTCCGGCACCAAGACCTGGATCAGCAATTCCCCCTTCGCCGATCTGTTCGTGGTGTGGGCGAAGAGCGAGGCGCATGGCGGCAAGATCCGCGGATTCCTGCTTGAAAAGGGGATGAAAGGCCTCTCCGCGCCCAAGATCGAAGGCAAGCTTTCGCTGCGCGCGAGTACCACCGGCGAAATCGTGATGGACGATGTGAAGCTGCCGGCGGACGCTATCCTGCCCGGCGTTGAAGGCATCAAGGGCCCGTTCGGCTGCCTCAATCGCGCACGCTATGGCATTTCTTGGGGGAGCATGGGCGCAGCGGAATTCTGCTACGCGGCGGCGCGCACCTATGGCTTGGAACGCCGCCAGTTCGGCAAGCCCATCGCGGCGAACCAGCTGTTCCAGAAGAAGCTGGCCGATATGGCGACCGAGATCGCGCTGGGCCTGCAAGCCTCGCTACAGGTCGGCCGGCTGATGGACGAAGGGCGCTTCGCACCGGAGATGATCAGCCTGGTCAAGCGCAACAATGTGGGCAAGGCGCTGGATATCGCCCGCGCCGCGCGCGACATGCACGGCGGCAATGGCATCTCCGGCGAGTACCAGGTGATCCGCCACATGCTGAACCTGGAGACTGTGAACACCTATGAGGGCACGCATGATATCCATGCGCTGATCCTCGGCCGCGCGATTACCGGGATCCCCGCCTTCTGAACGGTCCACCCTGTTCGCCAGCGAAGGTTCATCTGGCGGGCTTTACGCGCGGGCCCCTGCCGCACTAAAGACCTTTCCAGCCGCCGCCGGCCTTGGGACGAACATCCCCGCGCCGCGGCAACCGCAGCCGAGGTTCCTTGTCCCAGCCGAGCAACGACCGGATCGGTGCCCTCGCAGAGCGGATGCGCGCCAGCTTCGGCGAGCGGGCGACGGCGATCGTCATCGCCTTGGCCCTGGAAGCGCTGCTGCTGCTGGTGCTGCTGACGCTGGGCCTTTCCAGCCCGCCCCAGCACCCCGCCGGCCCGGCGCTTACGACCTTCGACGCCAGCGAGAGCGAAGACCCGGCCGAGACGCCCGCCGAAGAGCAGCAGCAGCAACAGCCGCGCCCCACCCAGCCACAGAGCCAGCCGCGCGACACACCGCCGCCTCCCGTGGAGCCTTCCGCCCTGCCGCCGCAGCCGGCGCCGGCGGCCGCGCCCATTCTTTCCGTGCCGCGGGATTCGATGGTCTCGCTCGATATTTCCCGCATGCGCAACGAACCCGCCGGTCCACCCGCGCCCGCACAGCCGGCCTACGGCCCGGCCGATACCGGCGGTGGGTCGCCCGACACGCCGCGCGTGGGCACCGCGCCCAATGGAGAGCCGCTGTATGCCGCACGCTGGTATCGCGAGCCGAGCGACGACGAACTGGCCGGCTACCTCTCGACCGCCCGGCCGGGCTGGGGGCTGATCGCCTGCAAGACGGCGCCGGATTACCGGGTTGAGGATTGCGTGGCGCTGGGCGAGGAACCGCAGGGTTCGCAACTCGCCCGCGCGATCCTGGCCGCAGCCTGGCAGTTCAAGGTGCGCCCTCCCCGCCTGGGCGGGAAGGACATGATCGGCGAATGGGTGCGGATCCGCATCACCTACAGCCGCACGCAGTTTCGCGCCGGCAGCTAGGCGATCAGTCCACCAGCATCAGCGCGTCCAGCGCCACCACGCCTTCGCCTTCTGGGTGAATGATCACCGGGTTGAGGTCGATCTCGCGGATACTGGGGTTGCCTGTCATCACCCGGCCGACCTGCACGATCAGCTCCGCCAGCGCGGCGACGTCGAGCGCGGGCGAACCGCGCCAGCCGCGCAGCAGCGCCGCCTGCTTGAGATCGAGCAGCCCGCGATGCACCGTGGCCGCATCCATATCCGGCGTGAACAGCTTCACGTCCTTGAGGATTTCGGCCGTCACGCCGCCGAAGCCCGCCAGCACCACCGGGCCCCATTGGGGATCGGACTTGGCGCCGACGATCATTTCCACGCCCATGCGGCCCATCTTTTCCACCAGCACGCCATCGAGCATGATGGTGGCGTCATAAGCGGCCACATTGTCATACATGCGGGCAAAGGCTTCGCGCACATCGTCCGCAGTCTTGAGGTTCAGGATCACCCCGCCCGCATCGCTTTTGTGCCCGAGCGCGGCGGCCTGGGCCTTCATCACCACGGGATAGCCGATCGCCTGTGCGGCGGCCACGGCATCCTCCGCATTGGCGGCGAACTGGCTTTCGGGAAAGGCGATGCCCGCCGGCCGCAACAGATCCTTCGCCTTGTATTCGGGCACCACGCCGGAGGCCGTAGCCATGCCCGGCAGGGAGATCGGCTCCGCTGTGCGATCGGTGAGGTCACGCTTGGCAAGATCGGCCAGCCGCGCGATCGCGCGATAGGCGCGCTCCGTGCTGGGAAACCAGGGGATGCCAACCTTGCGCAGGCCGTCGATATAGTCCTGCGGCACCGTGGCACCCTCGTCCACGCCGGCGAACACCAGCGGCTTGGAGAAGCTGCCGCTTTCCAGCACCTTGATGATCGCGGGGAACTTGATTTCCGAGGTGATCGGGTCCGACTGGATGATCGAGGCGACCACCGAGCCCACGCGATTGTCGTCCAGCAGAGCGGTGAGCACCTTGGTGTAGATCTCCGGCTCACTGAGGCCGATCGCGGTAATGTCCGTGGGGTTGGAGACGGGCACAAAATCCGGCAGCACTGCGCGCAATTCCGGGCTGTTCTCGTCATTGAGGTCGATCAGGTCGAGCCCGATATCCTCGGCAATGTCGAAGGCCAGGCCGCGCAGCGCGCCGCTTTCGCCCAGCACCGCCATATTCGCCCCGGGCAGTGCCGGGCAACGCAGTGCGATCTCGGTGATGTCTTCCAGCTCTTCCAGCGTGTCGGCAAAGATAATGCCTTCGCGGCCGAGCTTCGCCTTCATCAGCGCATAGTCGCCGGCCATCGCCCCCGTGTGGGTGGCGGCCGATTCCTGCGCCTTGTTGGACTTGCCGGGGTGCAGCATGATGATCGGCTTGCCGGCCGCGCGCGCGCGGCGCGCGGCGGCGATGAAGGCCTTCGGCCGGCGCAGGCTTTCCACATACATGGCGATGACGTGGGTATCCTCGTCATCCACCAGCCATTCGACATAGTCCTCCACACCGCTCGCCGCCTCGTTGCCGGTGGAAACGGAGGTGGAGACATAGCAGCCACGGGGATGCAGCGCCGTGGCCAGCACGGCCGCCAGAGCCCCGGACTGGCTGGCGATGCCCACCGCCCGCGTGCCCTTGGGCGGGGTCTGCATGTTGGTTTCGACAAAGGTCAGCGGCACGCGCTGGATGTAGTTGGTGCAGCCCAGGCAATTGGGGCCTTCGATCACCATGCCCGTCTCGCGGCTGATCCGGCCGAGTTCGAGCTGTTCCTTCATCCCTTCCTCACCCGCTTCGGAGAAGCCGGCGGAATAGATCACCACCGCGCCGCATTTGCGCGCCGCAAGGCTGCGCACGGTGTCGAGCACGAAGGGGCGGGGAATGGCGAGCACGGCGCAATCCACGCCTTCGGGCAGCTCGTCCACCGAATGATAGACCTTGAGGCCCAGCAGTTCGTCACGCTTCGGGTTTACCGGATAGATGTCGCCATCGAATTCATACTGCACGAGATTGTTGAGCAGCGTGGCGCCCAGCGCGCCCTTGCGATCGGAGGCGCCGATCACCGCCACCGATCGGGGGCGCAGCAGCCGGTCGATCTGCTCGTTGGTGAAACGCCGCTCGCTCATTCTCGCTATCCTCCCGCGGTCACGCTCCGGCGGCGTGCCGGGCGCCCGAATGTTCGCAGTCACTAGGGGGCGCGGGCAGGCCACACAAGCCTGCCCGCGCGGCCGTTATTCGCCCTTGATCTTCGTCTTGTCGAAAGCGCCAAGGCCGGGCTTGAAGGTCTTCTCGTCAAGGAACTGCTTGGTCGCTTCCTTGCGGGTTTCCCAGCCGCCGAAATCGTTCAGCGCTTCCTGCGCGCGGATCAGATAATCCTCGGCATTGTCGTAGGTCATCTCCATGACCCGGCGCATCGCCCACTTGGTGGCGCGCAGGGCCTGCGTGTCCTTCTTCTTCAGCTTGTCGGCGATTTCCTGCACGCGGGCCTTCAGCTGATCGTGCGGCACGCATTCGGTGACGAGGCCCTGGTCCGCGGCCTGCTGGCCGGTCAGGTTCTCGCCCATCATCGCGTGATACATCGCCTTGCGATAGGGCATGAGATCGGCCGCAACCTTCGACGCGCCGCCGCCGGGCAGGATCGCCCAGTTAATTTCGGACAGGCCGAACTGCGCCTTGTCCGATGCAATCGCGATGTCGCAGGCGAACAGCGGGCCATAGGCCCCACCGAAGCACCAGCCATTGATCATGCCGACGGTGGCCTTTTCGTACCAGCGCAGGCGTTCCCACCAGCTATAGGCTTCACGCTGATGCTGGCGCGTCTTGTGGATGCCTTCGGCCTCCGCAGCGCGGAAATACTCGAGCAGATCCATGCCGGCCGACCAGCTGTCGCCCTCGCCCGTCAGCACCAGCACCTGCACGTCGTCGCGGAATTCCAGTTCGTCCAGCACCACGAGCATCTGCCGGTTGAGCTTCGGGCTCTGGCAGTTCTTCTTGTCCGGGCGGTTAAAGGAAACCCACGCAACGCCATCAATGATTTCGTATTTGACGGTTTCTTCCTGCGGACGGGGATCCGGCTGCGATGGCATAGCCATAGGTTCTCTCCTGGGTTCGAATCGCCGGGCGGGGCCCGGTCGGCGGCCCCGCGTCTATCTTCCGGGATTGTTATGAGCAACAACAATCACTAGGCTCCGTCCATGCGCGATCCTCTTCCCCAGCTTCCTGGTTATGCGCTGCGGCGCGCGGCCATCGCGACCGCGGCCGAACTGGCGGACCGGCTAGCCAAGCTGGGCCTGCGCCAGTCCGACGCATCGTGCCTGATCCTGATCGGCGAAAACCCCGGAATCACCGCCAGCGCAGTGGGGCGACAGCTGGCCATTCAGCGCGCCAATATGGTGCCGCTGCTGAAGCGGATCGAGGATGCGGGGCTGGTTGCCCGCACACCCATCGACGGCAAGTCGCAGGGGCTGGAGCTGACGGGGGATGGCCAGCGGCGACTTGCCGAAGCACGGCAAGTCATCGACCGCTACGAGGCCGAATTGCTCGAGCGCGTGCCGGCTGAACATCGCCCGCACCTGCTGCCCGCCCTGCGCGCGCTGTGGAGTTGATCAGCCCACTTGTGGCGCGCTGCGCCTCGTCCTAGCAGGGCTGCAAGGCGGCCGGGGGCCGCCAGAAGTTTTGGAGCAGGCGATGAGCGAAGGCGCAGTCTATCCGGTGCCGCAGGCATGGGCGGAAGGCGCCCTGATCGATGAGCAAACCTATCGCGAGAAATATCGCCGCTCCGTGGAGGACCCCGACGGCTTCTGGCGCGAGGAGGCAGCGCGGATCGACTGGATCCGGCCCTTCACGCGGGTGAAGGACACCAGCTTCCACAAGGAAGACTTCCGCATCAAATGGTTCGAGGATGGCACGCTCAACCTCTCGGCCAATTGCCTCGATCGGCACCTTGCCGAGCGCGGCGACCAGATCGCCATCCTGTTCGAGCCGGACGATCCCGCTGAGCCTGGCCGCAGCTATACCTATCGCCAGCTGTATGAGGAGGTCTGCCGCTTCGCCAATGCGATGAAGGCGCGCGGGGCAAAGAAGGGCGATCGCATCACGCTCTATCTGCCGATGATCCCGGAGGCAGCCATCGCCATGCTCGCCTGCGCGCGGATCGGCGCCATCCATTCGGTGGTGTTCGGCGGCTTTTCCCCCGAGGCGCTGGGGAGCCGGATCGACGATTGCGGCAGCGATTTCGTCATTACCTCCGACGGGGGGATGCGCGGCGGGCGGCACACCGCGCTTAAGGCGCAGGTCGATGAAGCGCTGCAGCATCACGCCAAGGACGTCTCGACCGTGATCGTCGTGCGCGCCACCGGCGCCGAGGTGGCGATGGCAGTGGGACGCGACATCTGGTGGCACGATGCGGTGGCCGATCAGCCCGCCGAGTGCGAGCCGGAGGAGGTGAGCGCGGAAGATCCGCTGTTCATCCTCTACACCAGCGGTTCCACCGGAAAGCCCAAGGGCGTGCTGCACACCACCGGCGGCTATGCCGTGTGGGTGAGCATGACGCATGAATATGTATTCGATTACCGGCCAGGCGATATCTATTGGTGCGCAGCGGATATCGGCTGGGTCACCGGCCATTCCTATGTCGTCTATGGGCCGCTGGCGAATGGCGGCACCAGCCTGATGTTCGGCGGCGTGCCCAATTATCCGGACCACTCCCGCTTCTGGCAGGTGGTGGACAAGTATCAGGTGGCGCAGTTCTACGCCGCCCCCACTGCCCTGCGTGCGCTGATGCGCGAAGGCGACGATTGGGTGAAGGCGACCAGCCGCAAGAGCCTGAAGGTGCTCGGCTCCGTGGGCGAGCCGATCAATCCCGAGGCGTGGGAATGGTATTATCACGTCGTCGGCGAAGCGCGCTGCCCCGTCGTGGACACCTGGTGGCAGACCGAGACCGGTGGCCACATGATCACCCCCCTGCCCGGCGCCACGCCGCTCAAGCCCGGCAGCGCGGCATGGCCGATGTTCGGCGTGCAGCCCGCCATCGTGGACGGCGATGGCCAGGTGCAGCACGGTGCGGCGGAAGGCCCGCTCGTCATCACCGACAGCTGGCCGGGGCAGATGCGCACCGTCTATGGTGACGAGGAGCGCTTCTTCCAGACCTATTTCAGCACCTTCAAGGGCACCTACTTCACCGGCGACGGGTGCCGCCGCGATGCGGACGGCTATTACTGGATCACCGGGCGGATCGACGATGTCATCAACGTGTCCGGCCATCGCATGGGCACGGCGGAGATCGAAAGCGCGCTGGTGCTGCACGAGAAGGTAGCCGAAGCCGCGGTCGTGGGAATGCCGCACGACATCAAGGGCCAGGGCATCTATGCCTATGTCACCACCACCGCCGGCACGGAAGATACGGAGGACCTGCGCAAGGAACTGACGAAGTGGGTCCGCCACGAGATCGGCCCGATCGCCACGCCCGACGTGATCCAGTTCGCCCCGGCCCTGCCCAAGACGCGATCGGGCAAGATCATGCGCCGCATCCTGCGCAAGATCGCGGAAAACGACACCGGAAATCTGGGCGACACCTCCACCCTGGCCGATCCGGCTGTGGTGGACGATCTGCTCGCCAACCGGCCTCGCTAGGCGGGCTTCGGGGGAGCGCGCGTGACACCCTCCCGCGCAACCTGCCTGCTCGGCCTATGGTCGGCGCTGGCTACGCTGCTGTTCAGCGCCGCCTATGTCGCGGCGCAGGTGCTGGAATGGACAGGCTTGCTCGGCTCCGCAGGCGGGCCGGCGAGCGCCAGCACTCCGCTCGGCCTTGCGCTGCTGCTAACCCCCTCGCTGCTGCTGGGCCCCAGCTTCGTGCTGCTGGCCGCGGCACTGCATGCCGCCGCGCCGACAGGGCGCAAGGCCTTCAGTCTGGCGGCACTCGCCTTCGCCACAATCTACGCCACGCTGACGGGGATGGTCTATTTCGTCCAGCTCACCTTTGTCGCTCCGCGGCTGGCCGCGGGCGAGACAGAAGCGATCGCGCTGCTGCTGTTCGTGCCTTACCGCTCCTTCCTCTTTGCGGTCGATCTGCTGGGCTACAGCTTCATGTCCGCGGCTGCCTTCTGTGCCGCCTTCGCTCTGCCGCCCTCGCCTCGCAGCAACGGGGCCAAGGTGGCGCTCCTGGCCACGGGTGCGCTGCTCCCCTTCCTGGCCCTGCAGATGTTCTTCCCATGGATGATCTGGCCCGCCGCCGCGTGGGGGATTAGCTTCCCGGTCAGCGCCATCTTGCTGGCGCTGATGTTCCGGGACCTCGCCAAGGCGGTCCCCGCAGCGCTGACCGGGACTTGAATTGCAGTAAGCGCAACCGCAAGCACGGTGTTGCAACCTTTGCAAGTGGGAACGCTGGCGCAGTTGGCGCGTCGCTGTTAGGCGGGCGCCCATCTCAGTCATTTCGAGGCCGCAACCATGCGCACTAGGCTTTATCCGCTGGAAGACCTGGACGATATTCCGGGCACCAAGGTGTTCAACGCGAAGCGTTCGCGCCAGGCCTATCACCTGCACAAGTTCTGCATGTCGCTGATGCAGGCAGGCAATCGCGAGAAGTTCAAGGCGGATGAGCGCGCCTATCTGGAAGGCTTCGGCATGACCGAGGAACAGATAGAGGCGGTGCTCGCCCGCGATTTCAACAAGCTGATCGAATTGGGCGGGAACATCTACTTCCTCGTCAAGCTTAGCAACACCGATGGCTGGAGCACACAGCGTGCGGTCGGTTCGATGACCGGCATGACCGCCGATGAATATGCGGCGATGATGCGCGCGGGCGGCCGCCCGGCGAAGGGCAATCGCTCGATCCGGGAGGGGAACTGACATGGCCCGCATAACTGCAGGCATCGCCACCAGCCACGTGCCCGCCATCGGCGCGGCGATCGACATGGGCAAGACGGCCGACGAATATTGGCAGCCCGTGTTCGCCGGCTACGAATGGGTGAAGGAATGGGTCAAGGACAACACGCCCGATGTGGTGATCCTGTGCTACAACGACCACGCGTCGGCAATGATGCTGGACATTGTGCCGACCTTTGCCATCGGCTTTGCCGAGGAATTCGCGCCTGCTGACGAAGGCTGGGGGGCTCGCCCCGTCCCCACGGTGATGGGCCACCCGGATCTGGCCGGCCATATCGCCGAACAGCTGGTGATCGACGAGTTCGACATGACGATCATGAACCACATGGACGTGGATCATGGCCTCACCGTGCCGCTCTCGCTCGTCTTCGGGCAGGTGGAGGAATGGCCGTGTAAGGTGATCCCGCTGGCCGTCAACGTCACCCAGTTCCCCACCCCCTCTGCCAATCGCTGCTGGCAGTTGGGCGAAGCGATCCGTGATGCCATTAAGTCCTATCCCGAGGATCTCGACGTGCAGGTGTGGGGCACGGGCGGTATGAGCCACCAGCTGCAGGGCCCGCGCGCCGGCCTTATCAACCCGGATTTCGACCAGAACTTCCTTGAGAAGCTGGCGAATGATCCGGACGATCTGCGCAGCATCACCCGGCTGGAATTCCTGCGCGAAAGCGGCAGCGAGGGGATCGAGCTGATCATGTGGCTGATCATGCGCGCCGCGCTGGGCTATGGCGTGGAGGAGCTGCACCGCTTCTATCATGTCCCCGCCTCCAATACGGCGGTGGGCCATGTGGTTTACCAGACGCGCGAGGCGATGAAAGCCAAGGAAAAGGCGGCGGCCGCCGCCTAGCTGCCGAGTTCGGGAGAGGGGCGGCCGAGTGCCAGCTCCCCTTCCGAAAAGCGGATCGGGGTGCGCAGACCGCGAACGGCCGGCGCGCCTTCCCGCTCCATCTCCAGCACCATGCCGCGCGCCGCCACCTGCGGATCGACCAGCGCCTGCGCGACGTCGTTGATGGGGCCGGCGGGCACGCCCACCTCCGCCAACGCGGAGAGCAGCACATCGCGCGGCCATTCCGCCAGCCGCTCCGCGATCTGCGCGCATAGCGCTGCGCGGTCGGCCACGCGGCCCGGATTCGTGCGCCAGCCCTCCTGGACTTCCAGCCCGATCACCTGCGCGAACCGCTCGAACTGCCGGTCATTGCCCACGGCCAGGATCATCCAGCCGTCGGCCACGGCAAACGCCTGATAGGGCACGATATTGGGATGGGCATTGCCCAGCCGGTGCGGGACCTGGCCGGAGGCGAGATAGTTCATCGCCTGGTTGGCCAGCGTGCCCACCATCACATCCAGCAATGCCATGTCCACCAGCTGCCCCCGCCCGGTCCGCTCGCGCATATGGAGCGCGGCCTGGATGCCGATCACGGCATAGAGCCCGGTGAAGATATCGGCATAGGCGACGCCGATCTTCTGCGGCGCCCCGGCGGGATCGCCGGTCAGGTCCATGATCCCGCTCATCCCCTGCACGATGAAGTCATAGCCGGGCAGGTCGGCATAGGGCCCATCCTGCCCGAAACCGGTGATCGAGCAATAGACCAGCCGCGGATTGATCTCGCGCAGGCTTTCGTAATCGAGCCCGAACTTTTCCAGTCCGCCGCGCCGGAAGTTCTCGATCACCACATCGGCCTCCCGAATCAGGGCGAGCACCGTCTCGCGTCCCTCCTCCGTGCCGAAATCCGCCATCACCGACCGCTTGCCGCGATTGGCGGCGTGGAAATAGGCCGCATCGCGGCTGCCATCGGCATTGTCGACGAAGGGCGGGCCCCAGCGGCGCGTGTCGTCGCCCTCGGGGCTTTCGACCTTGATCACCTCAGCCCCGAGATCGGCCAGCACCTGGCCGGCCCAGGGGCCGGCCAGAATGCGTGCGAGTTCGACGACCCTTATGCCCTCGAGCGGTGCCAAGCGGCCCCCTTCCTCAATCCTCGGGCGCGATGTGGAACACGCGCTCGGCATTGCCGTGGCACAGGGCGTGGCGTTCCGCATCGGTGCATTCGAAGCTCTCGATGAAATCCACGGCGGGCTTCATCGGCTGATAGGGATAGTCGATCGCCCAGATCACATTGTCGATGCCCATTCGGTCGATCGAATAGCGCAGCGCCAGGTGATCCTCCACGCCGCTGGTGGTGAAGACGAAATTGTCGCGGAAATATTCCTCCATGCTCCGCTCCGTCTTCGGTGCGCGGCCCACCTTCTGTGCACGGCTGTTCATGAAGTTGATGCGCCAGATGAAGAAGGGCACCATTTCGCCCATGTGGCCGACGCAGATCTTCAGCTTGGGGAAGTGGTCGAATACCCCGCCCGCCATCATCCGCAGCATGTTGGTCGCGACTTCCACGCCATAGCCCCACATGGCCGAATCCATCGCATAATCCTGGAGCGGCCCTTTCAGCGTGTCGCTGGGCGAGCGCGGATGGATATAAATCGTCGCATTGGTCGCCTCGGCCGCTTCGAAGATCGGCCAGAAGCGGTAATCGTCGAAATAGTCGCCATTGGTGTGGCCGTTGACGATGAGGCCGTTCAGCCCCAGCTCGCCCATCACCCGCTCCACTTCCTTCGCCGCGCGCTTGGGGCTGTGGGGGGCGAAGCTGCCGAGCCCGGCGAAGCGCTTCGGATATTTGCGGCAGATTTCCGCCAGCCGGTCATTGGAAAGCGCCGCTAGGTCCGTCGCCGTGTCGGCATCGAACATCTGCACGCCCGGCGCGGTGAGCGTCAGCAGGTGCATGTCCACGCCATATTGGTCCATCTTCGGCAGGCGCTGCTCCTCCACGTCCAGCAGCCCGCCCAGAAAGTCCATCTTGCCGTAGCCGGAGGTATCCTGCTCCGCATCGTAGATGCCTTTTACCAGCAGCTTGTCGAGGCTCTGGCTGGGGCTGTTCGCCACCTTCTTCAGCTCGGCGGCGACTTCGGGGATGGTCCAGGCTTCCTCGCAGGCAATCAGACGCATAATTCGCTCCTCTCCGGTTCTGTTCGCCGAAACGTAGCGCATTGGGGCCGCCGCGGGCCAGCGCCAATGGCGCCTTGCCGCCACGCGGCCCGCGGCGTAGCCTGCCGGCATGCAGCAGCCACGCGCGGCCGAGGATACCAGCTGGAGCTCTGCCGGCCTCACCCGGCCGGAGGCGCTGAACCAGTGGCGGGACTGGGCGGCCAGCACTATCGCTCCGATCGAGGTGACAGTGTTCGATGCGGACAGCTTCGCCGCGCGCTGGATCAGCTATGGCCTCGGTCAGCTGCGCGTGCTCCATCTCCACGCCCCCGCCCAGCGGGTGACGCATACTGGCGCGGAAGGCAGCAGCGGGCGCGCCGCGCCGTCCATCCAGCTGGTCTACGCCCGCGCCGGAGCGATGAAGACGCTGATGGGGGGCCGGCGCTTTACCATCGAGCCGGGGCAGTTCGTGCTGCTGGACAACCGGCAGTTCTACCAGATGGAAATGGAAACCCCGCACGAGGCGGTGGATCTGATGATGCCGCAAGGCTGGCTGGAAAAGCACCTCCCCGATCCCGGAGCGCTGCTCGCCCGCCCCACTTCCGCCAGCGAAGGCTGGGGGGCGCCGCTGGGTGCCCTGCTGGAAGCGGTGCTGGAAGGGCTGGACGAAGCGCCGCTGCCCCGGCCGCTGATTGCCGAGCAGATCGGCAGCCTGCTGGGCCTCGCCACCGGGTTCCACGAACCGGCCGAGCGCACTCGCCATCGCGGCCAGCTGGCGCGCCAGATCCTGCGCCGTATCGAGAGCGACTATGCCGATCCGGACCTGAGCCCTGAAAGAGTGGCGGAGGATTGCGGCATTTCGAAACGGTACCTGCAGACGCTGCTGTCCGGCAGCGGAACCAGCTTTGTGCAGGAACTCAACGCGATGCGGCTCGACCGGGCGAGCGACCTGCTGAGCGATCCCCGCGCGCGCACCCTGTCGGTCGCCGATGTCGCCTGGCGCAGCGGCTTCCTCGATCCGGGCTATTTCACCCGCCTGTTCCGCAAGCGCTTCGGCATCACCCCCCGCGAATGGCGGGCGGGCCATGCGCCGCAAAGTTGACGGGCAGCGGGCGGGCGCCGGGCGCGCATCCTTTGACAGGCTCAGGATGAGCGGGTCTATTCGGACAAAAGCTCCTGCGCTTTTGTCCCATTGCCTCTGCGCGGGAATCCTTCAAACTTTCCCCGGCAAGGGATAGGATCGCATCAGATCGGGATACCGGCAGACGCCCACAGGGCGCGCGGGTCCCGGGAGAGAGGATGCGATCATGGCCGACGAACAGAAGTCATTCCCCCTGCCCAGTTCCGTAAAGGTGATGCCCGGCACGGAAGCCGCGCAGGCCGCCTTCCCCTACTACACGCAGTTCACGCCGGAGGATGACACCCGCTTCTGGTTCTACAATTCCATGCACTTCCCGGAGCCGATGCATCATTTCGACATGATCACGGCCGAAGCTGCCTATTGCGCGCTGGGCAGCTTCAACACCCGCGTGCATGTGCTGCCCACCACCAAGGGGATCGACCACCGCATCATCAACGGCCGCGTGTTCATCGGCGGCGTGCCGGTGACGGACCCGGCGGAGATCGAGGCTCGCACGGCCGAGTTCCAGCAGCGGGCCTTCTACTATTACGAGAACTGGGAACAGCTCTACGATCAGTGGAAGGAGAAGATGAAGGCGCTGATCGCCGATGCGCAGGCGCTGCCCACCCCCTCCCTGCCCGATCTGGAGCCGATCGAGACCACGCACACCGGCAAGGGCGTGGCTGCCAATCACGCGCTGATCGACACCTATCGCCAGCAGCTGGAGGGCTACTTCCGGATGTGGCACCACCACTTCGAATTCCTGCTGCTGGGCTATGGCGCCTATCTGACCTTCTTCGATTTCTGCAAACGCGCCTTCCCGGAGATTTCAGACCAGGCGATCAGCCGCATGGTCGCCGGCATGGAAGCCGAAATCTTCAAGCCCGACGAAGAGGTCAAGCGCCTCGCCCGCCGCGCGGTGGAGCTGGGCGTGGACAGCCATTTCCATGACGATATGGAGATCGAGCAGGTGCTGGGCGCGCTGGACCAGCTGGGCGAAAACGGCCGCGAATGGCTGAAGGAACTCGATACCAGCCGCAACCCGTGGTTCAACGTGAATGTCGGGGATGGCTTCTACCACTATCACCGCAGCTGGAACGACGACCTCTCCATGCCCTTCGCCGCCCTGCCCGGCTATATCGACAAGGTGCGCAAGGGCGAGAATATCGAACGCCCGATGGACCAGCTGGTGCAGGAGCGTGAACAGCTGGTCTCCGATTATCGCGAGCTGCTCGACAGTGACGAGGACCGCGCCACCTACGACCAGCTGATCGGCCTCGCCCACCGCGTGTTCCCCTATGTGGAGGGACACAAGTTCTACTGCGAGCACTGGTACACCAATCTGTTCTTCAACAAGATCAGGGAGTTCGGCGCACTGCTGCGCGATCACGGCTTCTGGGATGCGGAGGAGGACGTGTTCCACCTCACCCATTACGAGCTGGAAAGCGCGATCGTGGACCTGATGCTCGCCTGGTCCAGCGGCTCCGATCCCATCGGTCCGAAGCGCTGGCCCGCGATCGTGGCAGAGCGGAAGAAGGCGATCGAAACCTGGGCGCAGGAAACCGTGCCCCCGGCGCTGGGCGCGGTCCCCGACGTGATCGACGATCCGGCCATCGTGATGCTGTGGGGTATCACGCGCGAGAATCTCGACGCCTGGCTCTCCGATGGGGAGGAGAACGAGCACGAGCTCAAAGGTTTCGCCGCCTGTTCGGGCGTGGTGGAAGGCACCGCGCGGGTGGTCAAATCCGTCAAGGAAATCAGCCGGCTTCAGCAGGGCGACATCCTCGTCTGTCAGGTGACCAATCCCACCTGGGCGCCGATCTTCCAGAAGATCAGCGCAGCGGTATCCGATATCGGCGGCTCCATGAGCCACATGGCCATCGTGGCGCGCGAATATGGGCTCCCCGCCGTGGTCGGCACCGGCTCTGCCACACAGAAGATCCGCGACGGGCAGCGCATCCGCGTCGATGGCGGGAGGGGGGTGGTGACCCTGCTGCAGGACGAAGTCGTGCTGGAGGATGCATGATGGGAAGCCACTGTGCGTGTGCTTCGACAGGCTCAGCACGAGCGGACATTCGCAAGCACTTCAACACCGCTCGTCCTGAGCCTGTCGAAGGACGCGCACCCCGCGCCGGGAGGGCAGCATGAGCTTCGTCAGCTGGTTCAAGGATGTCGGCATCGCCGATCGCCCCACGGTGGGCGGCAAGGGCGGATCGCTGGGTGAATTGACGCAGGCAGGTATTGCGGTGCCGCCGGGCTTCGTGGTCACCACCGCCGCCTTCGAACAGTTCCTGAAAGCGCTCGAAGCCCGAGAGCCGGTGCGGGCGAAGGTGAAAGAACTGGACCCGGCCGATCTCGGCGCGGTCACGACCCTGTCGGAGCAGCTGCGCGCCCGCGTGCTCGAGGAGAAGATGCCCGCGGAGGTGGAGCAGGCGATCACCGAGGCCTACCGCACACTCTCCCCCAACGGCGAGCCGGTGGCCGTGCGGTCCAGCGCCACGACCGAGGACGCGGAGGATGCCAGCTTCGCCGGCTTGCAGGACACCTTCCTGTGGGTGCTGAGCGCCGAGGACATGGTCCACCGCGTACGCGAATGCTGGGGCAGCCTCTATTCCACCGAGAGCATGACCTACCGCCTCAAGCACGCCTTCCCCGAAGAGGGCGTGGCCATGGGCGTGGTGGTGCAGCAGATGGTGGATGCCCGTTGCGCCGGGGTGATGTTCACCCGCAGCCCCACCACGGGGGACAAATCCGTCATCACCGTGGAAGGGGCCTGGGGTCTCGGCAGCGCGGTGGTTTCGGGTGAAGTCACGCCCGACAAATGGGTGATCGGCAAGATCACCGGCGAGATTTCCAGCCGCGAGATTTCCGACAAGCACGCCCGCCAAGTGCCGGCCGAGGGCGGCGGCATCCGCGAGGTGGAGAACGAGGCTGACAGGCGCAAAGCCCCCTGCCTCAGCGACGAGGAACTGATGGCGCTGCGCGAAGTCGGCCGCCGGGTGGAGCGGCATTACGGCAAGCCGCAGGACATTGAATGGGCGGTGGACGGGGATGGCTCCATCCTCCTGCTCCAGAGCCGCCCGGAAACGGTGTGGTCCGCCCGCGATGCCGCGGCGCCCGTGAAGAAGCCCGAAGGAAACGCCTTGAACCACGTGATGACGATCTTCGGAGGCCGCAAATGAGCCTCTCCCGCAAGGATATCGACGAGATCATGCACCTGCTGGAGGCGAGCCGCTTCGACCGGCTCAGCCTCGAGATGGACGGGCTCAAGCTGGAACTGGTGCGGGAGGGCGGAGCGCGTGGCCGTGGTGCTTCGACAAGCCCGACACGAGCGGAAGCCGTGCCGGCGGCGATGCCCGCTCCCACGCCCGCACCAACCGCCCCCTCTCGCCGCGAGCCAGTCGAAGGGCGGGCGCAGGCGGAAGGGCTGGTCGAAATCAAGTCGCCCCTGCTCGGCGTGTTCTACCGCGCGCCCAAGCCGGGTGAGCCGCCCTTCGTGGAAGTGGGCAGCCGGGTGGAGGCCGACACGGTCATCGGCATCATCGAAGTGATGAAGCTGATGAACTCCGCCCGCGCCGGCGTGGCCGGCGAAGTGGTTCAGATCCTGGGCGAAAACGGCGAGATGGTGGAGCATGGCGAGGCGCTGATGCTCGTGCGGCCGGACTGACCATGGGGATCCGGCGCATCCTCATCGCCAATCGCGGCGAGATCGCAGTGCGGATCATCCGCAGCTGCGAGCGGCTGGGCATCGAGACGGTGCTGTGCGTTTCCGAAGCCGATCGCCACTCGCTCGGCGCGCGCATGGCGACGAAAGCCGTGTGCATCGGCCCCGCGAGCCCGGCGAAGAGCTATCTTTCCGTCGAAACAGTGGTGCAGGCCGCGATGGGCTATGGCTGCGATGCGATCCACCCGGGCTACGGCTTCCTGTCCGAACGGGCGGAACTCGCCAGCCTGTGCGAAACCGAAGGGGTGATCTTCATCGGCCCCACGGCAGCACAGATCGAGGCCGTGGGCGACAAGCTGCGTGCCCGCAGCGAAGCGATCGCGGCTGAGGTGCCGGTGGTGCCGGGCGGGCCTGTGGGCACGCCCGAGGAAGCCCGCCGACTGGCGGAGGAAATCGGTGCCCCGCTGCTGATCAAGGCCGTGGGCGGCGGCGGCGGGCGCGGGATGAAGCTGGTGGAAGATCTGGCCGATCTACACGCCACCATGGACATGGCGAGCGCCGAAGCCGGCGCCGCCTTCGGCGATGCCCGCGTCTATCTCGAGCGCTATGTGCGCGAGGGACGGCATATCGAGGTGCAGCTGCTGGGCGACGGTGCCGGCCGCGTGGTCCATCTGGGGGAGCGCGATTGCTCGGTGCAGCGGCGCTACCAGAAGCTGGTGGAGGAAACCCCCGCCCCGCGTCTGCCACCCGCCACGCGCGACAAGCTGCTGGCCGCCGCGGTCCGCTTTGCCAAGCGGCTGCATTATCGCGGCGCGGGCACGGTGGAGTTCCTCTATGACGTGGGCCGGGACGAGTTCTATTTCCTTGAAATGAATGCCCGAATCCAGGTGGAGCACCCCGTCACCGAAATGGTCAGCGGGGTGGACCTGATCGCCGAGCAGATCGCCATCGCCGGTGGCGAGGGCCTGCGGCTGAGGCAGGAGGAGATCACCCTCTCCGGCGCGGCCATCGAATGCCGCATCAATGCCGAAGATCCGGCGCGCGACTTCATGCCCTCCCCCGGCACCGTCACCCATGCCGAATGGCCGAAAGGCGAGGGAATTCGGGTAGATACGCATATCGTGGACGGCGCGATGGTGCCCCCGTTCTACGACAGCATGATCGCCAAGATCATCGCCCACGGACCCGACCGTGCAAGCGCCCTGCAACGCTTGTGCAATTCATTGGGCATGACCCGGATCGAAGGCATCGCCACCAACCTCGATTTCCAGCGCCGTATCCTGGCCGATCCCGATTTCGCGGAAGGCGGAATCGATACCGGCTTCCTCGCCCGCCTGTTGGAAAAGGAACCCGCCTGATGGCCAAGGTCGAACTCGTCGAAACTTCGCTGCGCGATGGCAACCAGTGCCTGTGGGGGGCGCTGGGTGTCACCACTGCCAACACGCTGGCGATCGCCCCCGCCATGGAGCGCTGCGGCTTCAAGGCCATTGACTTCACCACCAGCACCCATATGGGCGTGGCGGTGCGTTACAAGCAGGAGGATCCGTGGGAGCGCATCCGCCTGATGGCCGAGGCCTGCCGCACCACGCCGCTGCAGTTCCTGTCCACCGGCTTCCGCTTCATCGCCTGGGAAACGGCGACGCCGGAATTCATGGAGCTGGCCTTCCGTACGCTGGCGCGCAACGGTATCCGCCGCTTCGCCCTGGCCGATCCGATGAACGATGCACGCAGCAATGTGGAAGTGGCGCGCATGGTGAAGCGGGCCGGGGGCGAGCAGGTGATCGGTGCGCTGGTCTATACGATCAGCCCGATCCATGACGACGCGCATTATGCCGAGGCGGCGCGGATCATGGCCGAAAGCCCGGATGTGGACGCGCTGTATATCAAGGATCCCGGCGGCCTGCTGTCGTCCAAGCGGGCGCAGACGCTGATCCCCGCGATCATGGCGCAGATCGGCGACAAGAAGCTGGAACTGCACGCCCATTGCACCATCGGGCTGGCAGAGCAGGCCTATCTGGAAGGCGTGGAGCTGGGCGCCAGCGCAGTGCAATGCGCCAGCGGCGGCGCGGCCGACGGCACCAGCAACCCGCCGATCGAGCGGATGATCGCCAATCTGCGCGAACTGGGCCACACGGTGGAGGTGGATGACGAGGCGGTGGCCGAGGTGGCGCAATATTTCCGCGAGCTGGCCGAAGCCGAAGGCCTGCCCACCGGCCGCCCGATGGCCTTCGACGCGGCCTATCTCCACCACCAGCTGCCTGGCGGCATGGTCGGCACCATGCGCCGCCATTTGGCCGATCACCGTGTGCCGCATCTGGAAGGCGCCGTGATCGAGGAACTGGGCCGCGTGCGCGAGGAACTGGGCTGGCCCATCGTGATGACGCCCTTCGCCCAGATGCTGCAGACGCAGGCAGTGATGAATGTGACGGGGGAGGAACGCTACGCCGTGATCCCCGACGAGATCATCCGTTATGCGATCGGCAAGTTCGGCCGGCCCAACATGCCCATCGAGCCCAATGTGATGGACAAGATCATGGCCAATCCGCGCACCAGGGAGCTGGAGGCGGAGCAGGGCATGGCCGATCTCGATACGCTGCGCAAACGCATCGGCACCGGGCTTTCGGACGAGGAATTCCTGCTGCGCGCCACCATGCCCGCCAATCTGGTGGACGCCATGCAGGCCGCCGGCCCGGCGGAACGGCATTACCAGCCGCGCAACGCGCCGGTGGTCGAACTGCTGCGGCAAGTGCTCGCCCGCACCGATCTTACGCGCGTCAGCGTGGAGAAGGCGGGCTTCAAGCTGGAACTGGAAAGCAACGCCTGATGACCCTGCCCCGCCGGCCGAAAGGCTTCATGTTCGATCTCGACGGCACGCTGATCCTCTCCAACCGCAAGCTCGGCAGCTATGAGGTGATCCCCGGCGCGGTGGAGCTGCTGCAGGCGTTGGAAGAGCGCGGCATCCCCTATCTCGCCATGACCAATGGCAGCGCCTACCCCGCCCGCCGGCAAGGCCCGCGCCTGCGCGAAGTCGGCCTGCCCATCCGTGACGAACGGCTGTTCACCCCCAATTCGGTGGCCGCCCGGGTCATGAACGAGCGCGGCTATGCGCAGGTGCTGGTGCTCGGCACCGAAGGCGTGGTGGAAGCGCTGGCGGAACAGGGCGTGCCCTGCTGCCTGCCGGGGGACGACGCGGCGGCGGAGGCGGATGCCGTCTATGTCGCCTGGCATCCCGATTGCACCATGGACCATATCCATGCCGCCTGCGGCCGCGTGCTGGAAGGCGCCGCCTTTCTCACCGCTTCGGACGTGCCCTATTTCGCCACACGCGAAGGCCGCAGCTTCGGCTATAGCTGCGCGATCAACGGCGCCATCGCCCGCGTGACCGGCCGCGAACCCGAACCGACGGGCAAGCCTTCGGCCGATGCGATGCATTTCGTCGCCGCCGAACTCGGCCTGCCGGTGGAGGACGTGGCCGTGGTGGGCGACGATGCCGTGGCCGAAATGCAGATGGCCCGCGCCAGCGGCGCCATGGGCATCGCCGTCACCAGCGGCTCCACCAGCCGCGAGGAATGGGACGCCCAGCCCGCCGAACGCCGGCCGCATCTGGTGATCGACAGCGTGAGCGAACTGCTGCGGGAAGGCCTGCTGGGGTAGGGCTTCGGGTGGTCCCGTCCCCAGGCGTCGCAAGCTTGACCCCGGATCAAGTCCGGGGTGACGAGTAGGGAGATCGCGCCCGCTCTCCCACTTTCGTCATTCCCGCGCAGGCGGGAATCCAGCGGCGGGTTGGCGAGGTGGTGGCTGTCCTTCGACAAGCTCAGGACGAGCGGGCGGGGGGATGGCGGGTCCGATAGGGTGGTGGCTGTCCTTCGACGGGTTCAGGAGAAGCGGTGGATGTGGGAAGGCCGCACTCAACCACCTCCGCTCGTCCTGAGCCTGTCGAAGGACGCGCGCCTCATCCGAAGACAGCGGGACCCCGGATCAAGTCCGGGGTGACGAGTAGGGAGATCGCGCCCACTCTCCCCACTTTCGTCATTCCCGCGCAGGCGGGAATCCAGTGGGCGGGTGGCGAGGTGGCGGCTGTCCTTCGACAGGCTCAGGACGAGCGGACGGGGGGATGGCGGGCTCCGACGGGTGGTGGCTGTCCTTCGACAGGCTCAGGACGAGCGGGGGTG
The DNA here is from genome assembly GCF_003569745.1 of Altererythrobacter sp. B11. Taxonomy (NCBI): domain Bacteria; kingdom Pseudomonadati; phylum Pseudomonadota; class Alphaproteobacteria; order Sphingomonadales; family Erythrobacteraceae; genus Altererythrobacter; species Altererythrobacter sp. B11. The sequence continues at coordinate 1,408,500 of NZ_AP018498.1, read as the reverse complement.
GGTTGGAGGCGCAAGGGCGCGGGCCGATAAACACCTCCGCTCGTCCTGAGCCTGTCGAAGGACGCGCGCCATGCTCTCGGCAAACCAGCCCCGGAAGCCCCCGCCCCCCTATGTCTCGATCCGCACCGGCACGCCCTTGGACGCGGGGGTCTTGGACAGCTTGTCGTGGTACCACAGCGGCACCAGCGGGTTGAGTTCGGGGAAGTAGCCAGCCAGCGTGCCATCTGGCAGATCATAGGGCGTGACGGTGAGGCCCGGCACGGCGCGGCGGATGTCGTCGCCGGCGTCGCCCACCAGCGTCACCACCTGGCCTTCCTTCAGCCCTGCCCGCTCCATCTCCTGCGGGCTGATGAGCAGGATCATGCGCGATCCTTCCAGGCCGCGCAGGCGATCCGAATGGCCGTAGATCGTGGTGTTGAACTGATCGTTGGAGCGTAGGGTCACGAGGTGATAGCGGCCCGGCGCATCTCCCACGCCGCAGGCGTTCAGCACATCGGGCGTGGTGAATTCGGCAAGGCCGCTGTCCGTCTTCCACACGCGGTCATGCGCCGCATTGCCGCGATAGAAGCCGCCCGGCTGCCACATGCGGGTATCCATGTCGTGGAACTGGTCGGGATAGGTGCGGGCGATCAGATCGCGCACGCGGGTGTAATCCGCCGTCCATTCGTCCCACTGCCATTTGGGATGCGCCGGCAGGGTGGCCTTGGCGAGGCCCGTGATGATCGCCAGCTCGGACTTCAGATGCTCGCTTGCAGGCGTGCGCTTGCCCATCGAGCCGTAGATGTGGCTGAAGCTGTCTTCCATGGACACGGCCTGCGCGCCGCCGGCTTCCATATGCTCTTCGGCGCGGACAAGGCAGGGCAGCAGCCACGCGCTCTTGCCCGGCATGCAATGGGTCTTGTTGAGCTTGGTGGCGATGTGGACGGTCAGTTCCATCTCGCCCCAGGCGGCATGGATCCGCTCGTGATCCGGCACCGCCTTGGCCAGATTGCCGCCCAGGCCGATATAGCCCTTGTTCGTGCCATCCAGCAGCGCCTGCAGGAAATCCACCGTGGTGTGGCCGTCCTCCTCCGGCGGATCGAAATCGAACAACGCGCGATATTTCTCCATCGGGGCGAGCTTGGTCTTTTCCGTGATGCCCACGGTGCGCTGGCCCTGCACGTTGGAATGGCCGCGAATCGGGGTGACCCCGGCCCCTTCCCGCCCGATATTGCCCGACAGCAGCAGCAGGTTCACCAGCATGCCGATGGATTGCGATCCATGGACATGCTGGGTCAGCCCCATGCCATAGATGCCCATCACCTTGTCGGCTTCCACATAGACGTCCCCCGCCGCTTCCAGATCGGCGCGGCGGAGGCCCGAACCGGCCTCTATCTCGTCCCAGCTGGTCTCCTCCAGCTTGCGGATGAACTGATCCAGCCCGGTCGTGTGCTGGGCGATGAACTGGCTGTCCAGCACCTCTGGCCCGCCTTCGGCGCGCGATTGCGCATCAAGCTGTACCACCCGCTTGCACAGGCCCATCAGGGCGGCGATGTCGCCGCCCGGCTTCACCTGGAAATACATGTGGTTCATCCTCGTGGCCTTGCCGATCGTCATCTGCAGGGGATCCTGCGGATCGACGAATTCCACCAGCCCGCGCTCCTTCAGCGGGTTGAACACCACGATCTTGCAGCCGCGCTCCACCGCGTCCTTCAGCGGGTGGAGCAGGCGCGGGGAATTGGTGCCGACGTTCTGGCCGAAATAGAAGATCGCATCGCACTTCCCCAGATCGTCCAGCGTGCAGGTGCCCACGGGGGAGCCGATGACCTTCTTGAGCCCGACCGAGGTCGTTTCGTGGCACATGTTGGAACTGTCGGGCAGGTTGTTGTGGCCATACATGCGGGCGAACAGCGCATAGAGATAGGCCGCCTCCAGCCCCGCCTTGCCCGAGGCGTAAAAGGTGGTGGACTTGGGATCGAGCGCGTTGAGCTTCGCCGCGATGGCGCGGAAGGCTTCGTCCCAGCTCGTCTCCACATATTTGTCCGTCGCCGGATCATAGCGCAGCGGGTGGGTGAGGCGGCCCTCCATCTCCAGGTCGTAATCGTCGCGCCCGCGCAACTCGCTGACGGTGTGTTCGGCAAAGAAATCGGGCGTGCAGCGGGCGCTGGTGAGATCCCAGATGGTGGCCTTCGCGCCGTTCTCGCAGAATTCAAACGGGTGCGGATTGGCCGGCTTGGCATAGGCGCAGGAGGTGCACATGTGCCCGCCGGGCTTGTTCTGCCGCTTCAGCGTTTCGGCCACGCCGGGCCCGGCCTTCTCCTTCAGCTCGATCCGGCTGATGCCTTTCAGGGAGCCCCAGCCGCCTGCCGCATGATCATAGCCGCGGGGCTTGGGCTGATCGGACTCGGCGGGGCGGGCGTGCTGCTGTTCGGCCATGGGGAATCTCCTGCGCGTCTGATCGACCAACGCATGGGGGGAGGATTGTTTCTGAAAAGGCGCGAGGAAATCGCCTCCGCCCGGCGCCGCCCGCCCGCCCCGCGCAACATGCGTGCGGATTGCGTGGCAGGCTTTGCGCCCTGCCCCGGATCGTCCTATCCCCGGCGCAGGGAAAGGAGCCGAACCGCATGCAACTCGGCAGGCTGAACCATGTGGGCGTCGCCACGCCCTCGATCTCCGCCAGCATCGCCTTCTGGCGCGATGTGATGGGGGCGCAGGTGATCCGCGAACCCTTCGACCTGCCCGAACAGGGCGTGCGCGTGTGCTTCGTCGATACGCCCAATTCGCAGATCGAACTGCTGGAGCCGCTGGGCGAAGCCTCCCCCATCGCCGCCTTCCTGGCGAAGAACCCGGCGGGCGGGCAGCATCATCTGTGCTTCGAAGTGCCCGACATCGCCGCCGCCCGCGCGGCCTTCGAGGCGGAGGGCAAGCGCATCCTCGGCCCCACCCGCATCGGGGCGCACGGCACGCCGATCTTCTTCCTCCACCCCAAGGACATGGGCGGTGTGCTGACCGAGATCATGGAAACCCCGAAGGACGCGCATGGCTGACATATCGGACTGGCAGGCAAAGGCGGCAAAGGAACTGAAGGGCCGCGACGCCACCTGGCACACGCCCGAGGGCTTCCCGATCCAGCCGCTCTACACGGCGGAGGATGCGCCGGCGGAAGGGCCGGGCCTCCCCGGCTTCGCGCCCTTCACCCGCGGCCCCTATGCCAGCATGTACACCGGGCGGCCCTGGACCATCCGCCAATATGCCGGCTTCTCCACGGCGGAGGAATCCAACGCCTTCTACCGCCGCAATCTGGCCGCCGGGCAGAAGGGCCTGTCCGTTGCCTTCGATCTTGCCACCCATCGCGGCTATGATTCCGATCATCCGCGGGTGACGGGCGATGTCGGCATGGCCGGCGTCGCCATCGACACGGTGGAGGACATGGAGATCCTGTTCGCCGGCATCCCGCTGGATAAAATGAGCGTCTCCATGACCATGAACGGGGCGGTGGTCCCGGTGATGGCCTTCTACATCGTGGCGGCGGAACGGCAGGGCGTGGCGCAGAGCCAGCTGAGCGGCACCATCCAGAACGACATCCTCAAGGAGTTCATGGTCCGCAACACCTATATCTACCCGCCCGGCCCGAGCATGCGGATCGTCAGCGACATCATCGCCTATACGAGCGAGCACATGCCGCGCTTCAATTCGATCTCCATCAGCGGCTATCACATGCACGAGGCCGGGGCGACGGCGGTGCAGGAGCTGGCCTTCACCATCGCCGACGGCAAGGAATATGCGCGGCAGGCGATGGCCGCCGGGCTCGATCTCGATGCCTTCGCGCCGCGGCTGTCGTTCTTCTTCGGCATCGGCATGAACTTCTTCATGGAAGTGGCCAAGCTGCGCGCCGCGCGCACGCTGTGGTTCCGCGTGATGGACGGGCTGGGCGCGCAGAGCGAGAAGTCCAAGACCCTGCGCACCCATTGCCAGACCTCGGGCGTCAGCCTGCAGGAGCAGGACCCCTACAACAATGTGATCCGCACCACGGTGGAAGCGCTGGCGGCGGTGCTGGGCGGCACGCAGAGCCTGCACACCAACGCGCTGGACGAGGCGCTGGCCCTGCCGACCGACTTTTCCGCCCGCATCGCCCGCAACACGCAGCTGGTGCTGGCGGAGGAAACCGGCATCACCCGGGTGATCGATCCGCTGGGCGGCAGCTATTATGTGGAGGCGCTGACCGCGAAGCTGGTGGAGGAGGCGGAGGCGCTGATCGCCGAAGTGGATGCGCTGGGCGGCATGACGCAGGCGGTGGCCAGCGGCATGCCCAAGCGCCGGATTGAGGAAGCCGCCGCCGCCCGCCAGGCCCGCGTCGATCGCGCCGAGGACGTGGTGATCGGCGTGAACAAATATGTCGCCGGCGAGCATTCGCCGATCGAGACGCTGGCGGTGGACACCGCCCGCGTGCGCGAAGGGCAGATCGCGCGCATCGCTAAGGCCCGCGCCACGCGCGACGAAGCGGCCTGCCGCGCGGCGCTGGAGGCGCTGGAAGCAGGAGCGCGTGCTTCGACAGGCTCAGCACGAGCGGACTTGGGTGTAGGCTCGTCCTCCGCCCACCCCGACCCCACCCCCGCTCATCCTGGGCCCACCCCCGCTCATCCTGAGCCTGTCGAAGGATGCGCGCCGCCCCAGCCGAACCTACTCGCCCTCGCCGTGGAATGCGCGCGGCAGAACGCCACGCTGGGCGAAATCTCCGCCGCGATGGAAGCCGCCTTCGGCCGCCACGACACCGCGCCCCGGCCGGTGAGGGGCATCTACGGCCCCGCCTATGCGGGCGATGCGCGCTATGCGCAGGTGGTCGAAGGGGTGGAGGCGGTCGCCCACCGCCTCGGCCGCAAGCCGCGCATCATGGTCGCCAAGATGGGGCAGGACGGGCACGACCGCGGCGCCAATGTGATCGCCAGCGCCTTTGCCGATATGGGCTTTCAGGTGATTTCCGGCCCGCTGTTCCAGACGCCGGAGGAAACCGCACGCATGGCGCTGGCAGAGGGGGTGGACGCGATCGGCGCAAGCTCGCTGGCCGCCGGGCACAAGACGCTGATCCCCGAACTGATCCGCCATTTGCGCGCCGCCGGGCGGGCGGACATCAAGGTGGTGGCCGGCGGCGTGATCCCGCCGCAGGATTACGAGTTCCTGCGGCAGGCGGGCGTGCAGGGCATCTACGGCCCCGGCTCCAACGTGGTCGAATGCGCTGCCGACATGCTGCGCCTGCTGGGCCACAACATGCCGCCCCGCGACGAGGACGACGAGCCCGCCGAATGACCCCTCATCCACCCTCGTCATTCCCGCGCAGGCGGGAATCCGTTCGAGCGGTGCGCCTGCCGCACTGGATTCCCGCCTGCGCGGGAATGACGAAATAAGATGGCGGCGCTCGGCTTCTCGGTGGAGGAACTGCTCCCCCGCGCCCGCGGCGGCGGGGCGCTGCGCATGGGTCTGAGCGCGCTCGACAAGGCCGACTGGCTGCAGCCCGAGCCCGATCTTGCGGCCCGCGCAGCGGCCTTCGACGCGCATCCCGACAGCGTGCAGCTTACGCCCGATGCGGAGGCTCCGGGGGCGGAACTGGCGGCCCTGCTCGGCACCACCGGCGGGCTGGAAGGCGCCGCCCGCAGCGCGTGGGAGGATATGTGCCTGCTCACCCAGCCCGCCCCCGATGCGCCGTTCCACCTGATCGGCGCCGCCGTGGCCTTCCCCACCGACTGGCGCCCGGCCGACAAGCTGGGCCTGCCGCTGGCCGCGCTGCATGCGCCGATCCACGGCTATCAGCAGCAGCTCGCCAGCGGGGTCGATCGCTTCATGGCCGGCCTCCGACCCGGCCGCATCTTCGGTCGCTGCAACTGGTTCGTCAGCCCGACGCCCGCCCTGCGCTGGATCGCCGATGCGCCGCCGGCGGAGGCCTTCGCCCATGTCACCGCAGAGAATGCCGGCGAAACGCTGTTCATCCGCAGCGAACGCCAGACCCTGCGCAAATTGCCGCGCAGCGGCGCGGTGGTGTTCACCATCGGCGTTTATGTCGCCCCGCTCGCCAGCCTCTCGCCCGCCAATGCCGCACGCCTTGCACAGTCGCTGGCGAGCATTCCGGCGGAAGAAGCCGAGCGCCGCGGTGCGCCGCATTTCGCCCCGGCGCTGGAGGCCTATGCCGCGCGCCGGGGTGGCGCTATCGAGGAAGCAGCATGACCGAAATACGCAACGACTGGACCCGCGACGAGATCGCGGAGATCTTCGCCCTCCCCTTCACCGATCTGCTGTTCCGTGCCGCCACGGTCCACCGCGCGCACCACCGGGCGGACGAGGTGCAGCTGTGCACGCTGCTGAGCATCAAGACCGGCGGCTGCCCGGAAGATTGCGGCTATTGCTCGCAAAGCGCCAGCGCCGACAGTGGCGTGAAGGCGACGAAGCTGATGGGCGTGCAGGAAGTGCTGCAGCGCGCGGCGCAGGCGAAGGACGCCGGCAGCCAGCGCTTCTGCATGGGTGCCGCCTGGCGCAATCCCAAGGATCGGGACATGCCGGCGATCGTGGAGATCGTGAAGGGCGTGCGCGCCATGGGGCTGGAAACCTGCATGACGCTGGGCATGCTCACGCCCGCCCAGGCCGATATGCTCGCCGAGGCGGGGCTGGATTACTACAACCACAATATCGACAGCAGCCCGGAATATTACGAGCGCGTGATCTCCACCCGCAGCATGGGTGACCGGCTGGATACGCTGGGCCATGTCCGTGCCGCCGGGATCAATGTCTGTTCCGGCGGGATCGTGGGCATGGGCGAAACGCGGGAGGATCGCGTGGGCTTCATCCACACGCTGGCCACGCTGCCCCGCCATCCGGAAAGCGTGCCGGTGAACGCGCTGGTGCCGGTGAAGGGCACCGTGCTGGGCGACATGCTGGCCGACACGCCGCTGGCAAAGATCGACGACATCGAATTCGTGCGCACCGTGGCCACCGCGCGGATCACCATGCCGATGAGCATGGTGCGCCTGTCCGCCGGGCGGGAGAGCATGAGCGAGGCGACACAGGCGCTGTGCTTCCTCGCCGGGGCGAACAGCATCTTCACCGGTGACAAGCTGCTCACCGCGCCCAATGCCGGCGACGACGAAGATGCCGCCCTGCTCGCTCGTCTCGGTATGCGCGCGATGGAGGGCGATGAGCCGATGCTGGCCTGTGCACGGGCGGAGGCGGCAGAGTGAAGCTGCGTCCTTTCGCCTCGTTCGGGCGCTGGCCTGGGCAATGATCCCCGGAACCACGCTCGCCCGCCCCCTTCGTCATGCTGAACTTGTTTCAGCATCCATTCCTCCGCCTGCACCGTCCGCGCGGGGGGCACGATGGACCCTGAAACGAGTTCAGGGTGACGAGTCGGCGGGCCGCAGGGTGTTTGCGAAAATCCCCGCCACCGAGAAGAAGGAAGCTACGCTATGATCCTGCTCCTGCTGGCCGCCGCCGCCGCGTCCGCGCCGCCCAACCCCGCATGGAATTGCGACGATCCCGTGCAGCAGCAGGAGATGAACTGGTGTGCCGGGCAGGAATATCGCGCGGCGGACGAGGCGCTGAATGCGCAATGGAAGGCGACCGCCGCGCGGATGAAGCAGCGGGACATGGTGGTGGACACCAGCCATGACGGCCGGCCCGGCTATTTCGCCCAATTGCTGGCCGCCCAGCGGGCCTGGCTGAAATATCGCGACGAGCATTGCGTTTCGGCAGGCTTTCTGGCGCGCGGGGGATCGCTGGAGCCGCTGCTGGTGGCCAATTGCAAGACGGCGCTGACGCAGGAGCGCACGATCCAGCTGCACGACATCGAAGTGTGGCCGGAGTAATGTTTCGCAAGATCCTGATCGCCAATCGCGGGGAAATCGCCTGCCGCGTGATCCGCACCGCGGGCCGCATGGGGATCGCCACCGTGGCGGTCTATTCCGATGCGGATGCGCGCAGCCCGCATGTGGCGCTGGCGGATGAGGCTGTGCGGATCGGCCCGGCACCGGCGGCGGAAAGCTATCTGCTGCCCGAACGCATCATCGCCGCCTGCAAGGAAACCGGGGCGGATGCGGTGCATCCCGGCTATGGCTTCCTGTCCGAACGGGCGAGCTTCGTGGAGGCACTGGAAGCGGAAGGCATCGCCTTCATCGGTCCGCCAGCCAATGCCATCGCCGCCATGGGCGATAAGATCGAAAGCAAGAAGCTGGCGGCCGCCGCCGGAGTGAACATCGTCCCCGGCTCCGAAGGCGCCATCGCCGATACGGATCAGGCGCTGATCGAAGCGAACCGGATCGGTTATCCCGTGATGATGAAGGCGAGTGCGGGCGGCGGCGGCAAGGGGATGCGCCTTGCCTGGAACGACCGCGACGTGCGCGAAGGCTTCGAAGCCACGCAGCGCGAAGGGCTGAACAGCTTCGGCGACGACCGCGTGTTCATCGAGAAGTTCATCGAGAGCCCGCGTCATATCGAAATCCAGATCCTGGGCGACCGGCAGGGCAACATCCTCTACCTGCACGAGCGGGAATGTTCGATCCAGCGGCGCCATCAGAAGGTGGTGGAGGAAGCCCCCTCCCCCTTCGTCTCGCCCGATATGCGCCGGCGCATGGGCGAGCAGGCCGTCGCGCTGGCGCGGGCGGTGGGCTATCATTCGGCGGGGACGGTGGAACTGATCGTCAGCGGCGCCGACCCCACGGGGGAGAGCTTCTACTTCCTCGAAATGAACACCCGGCTGCAGGTGGAACATCCGGTGACGGAGGCGATCACCGGCGTCGATCTGGTGGAGGAGATGATCCGCGTGGCGGCGGGGGAGCCCCTGCCCTTCGCGCAGCTGGACATCGCCATGCACGGCTGGGCCATCGAAAGCCGCGTCTATGCCGAAGATCCCTATCGCGGTTTCCTGCCGAGCATCGGGCGGCTGGTCCGCTACGATCCGCCCGAGGCGGCGCTGCACCAGTCCCCCGCCAGCGACGGGACGGGAGAGCAGCCCTATGTGCGGCTGGACGACGGTGTGGCGGAAGGCGGCGAGGTGTCGATCTTCTACGATCCGATGATCGCCAAGCTGGTCACCTGGGGGCGCACGCGCGACGAGGCGGCCGATCTGCAGATCCGCGCGCTGGACGATTTCGTGATCGAAGGGCCGGGGCACAATCTCGATTTCCTCTCCGCGATCATGCAGCATCCGCGCTTTCGCGAAGGGCGGCTGACGACGGGTTTCATCGCCGAGGAATATCCCGAGGGGTTCACCGGCGCCCCGGCGGATGAGAGCACTCTGCGCGCCATCGCCGCCTGCGCCGCCGGCATGGAATTCACCCGCCGCGCCCGCGCACAGCGCATCTCCGGACAGATCAACGGCAGCCCTCCCGTCACCAGCGACTGGTCAGTGCGGATCGACGGGCGCGACTTTGCCGTGACGCTGGGCGAAGGCCACGCGATGGTCGACGGCGCGCGGTTGGAGGGCCATTGCGACTGGCAGCCCGGCGTGCGCCGCGCGCAGGCCACTGGCGAGGGGCTGCGGCTGGGCCTGCAGGTGACGCGCGAAGGGCTGCACTGGCACATCACCACGCATGGTCGGCGCCACAGGGCACGCGTCCTTCCCGCATCGCTGGCGCCGCTGGCGACGCATATGATCGAGAAGGAGCCGCCCGATCTTTCGCGGCTGGTGATCTGCCCGATGCCGGGGCTGCTGGTCCGCCTGCATGTGGCGGAAGGCGATCAGGTCGAGCTCGGCCAGCCGCTTGCCACGATCGAGGCGATGAAAATGGAAAACATCCTGCGCGCGGGCAAGGCCGGGCAGATCGCCGCGATCCTCGCGGCGGAGGGGGACAGCCTGGCGGCCGACGCCGTGATCATGGAGCTGGACTGACCGCGGCGCGGCGGCGCTACCCCGCGCGAAGGGCCGCTTCGGCCTCGGCCAGATCGTCCTGAGTATCGACGTCCAGCAGCGCCCCCGGCGGCGGGATCAGCGTGGTGGAGGCAAGGCCGGCGAGCAGTTCCCCCGCGCCCCGGTCGGATGACAGCGCGGCAAGGCGTGGCAGCAGCTCAGCCCCGAACAGCGCCGGCACGCCCGGCCGCCCGCCGTGCGAAACGGCAGCGGGTGGCGCGGTGGAAGCGAGGCGGCGCAGCAGCTCCGCCGGGACCAGCGGCATGTCCGCCAACAGCACGAGCAGCGCCGGGGCGCGGCGCCGGATCGCCGCCTGTGCCGCCAGTGCGACGGAGGTGCCCAGCCCGCGCGCCGGCTGCGGATTCACGATCAGCTCCCACCCCTCGGCAGAAGCTACGAAGCGCGGCGCCTCCGGCCCAGTCACGATCAGGCCCGGCGGCAATCCCGCCTCTGCGACGCGGTCGAGCGCCCATTGCCCCAGCGGCTTGCCCGCGCAGGGGGCATCCAGCTTGCCGCCGCCGAACCGCGTCGCCGTGCCCGCCGCCAGCAGCGCGACGCAGGGCAGCTCAGCCATGCGGATGCAGTGCCTCATATTCGCCGACGATCTGGGCGAGGACGGAAAGCCCCAGGACGCCCGGCTCCCGGCTGCGGGGGATGAGTCCGATCGGGCTGCTGATCCGCGCCCGCGCCGCCTCGCCTGCACCCGCCCGCGCGAGGCTTTCCAGCCGGCGGCCCCGCGCCTCCGCGCCGCCCTGCGCGCCGATATGGAACGCGGGCGTTTCTAGCGCCCATTCGAGCAGCGCCTGTTCCCATTCGTGATCGTGGAACAGCAGGACGATGGCGGTCCACCGATCCACCTCGATCCCCTGCGGCCGGCGGCCCAGCGAGAGGGCGGCCGGATCGTCCTTGCTGAAGCTGTCCACGGCGATTCCCGCGGCACCCGCGAGAGTGGCGAGCGCCTGCAGTTCCGGCCCCTCCCCGAACAGGGCGAGGCGCAGCGGCGGGATATAGCGCCGCTCCTGCAACCACGGGCTGGGAGCCGGCAGCGGCAGTGTGGCTTCCTGCCGCGCTTCGAGCTGGTCCGCCGCGCGGCGACACGCTGCGCGGTCCGGCGCGGGGTCGATCAATATGTCCAGCCCGCTGCCGCAGGGCAGGCGGAAGTCGATCAGCGGCGAACCGGCACCGAAGCGCTTCACCTCCGGCGCGCGTCCTTGCGCGGCGGCAATCTCGCTCGCCAGCTGCCGTTCCAGGCAGCCATCGGCGAGGCTGCCGGCTATCCGGCCATCCGGGAAGACGGCGAGCTGCGCGCCGAGCCTGCGGGAGAAGCTGCCTTCGATGCCCACGATCGTGCACAGCCCCACATCGGGGCTGCACGCGGCCAGCAGGGCGGAGCGATCCCCCTGTGCCAGACTTGCGGAGGGATGCTCAAGCAATGCGGCCACGCCGCCTATCTAGCCCTGAATGCGCCGAACGCTAGCGCGCAGCGTGAAAAGAAAGGGGCGGAGATGATCCGCCCCTCGCTCAGACAAGCTGCTTCGTGTCGATCGGCAGGCTGCGGATACGCTTGCCGGTGAGGGCAAACAGCGCGTTCGTCAACGCCGGGATCACCGGCGGCAGGGCCGGCTCGCCAAGGCCAGTGGGGGCGTTGTCCGACTTCACGAACTCCACCTCGATCTTCGGCGTCATCGGCATGCGCGGCACCGGGTAATCGTGGAAGTTCGACTGCACGGCGGCGCCGTTCTCGATCTGCACTGCCAGCGCGATGGCCTGCCCCAGCCCGTCGATGATCGCACCCTCCGCCTGGTTCATCGCCCCCAGCGGATTGATGATGTGGCTGCCCACGTCGCCGGCCGCCCAGACATTGTGGACATTGATCTGCCCGCGATCGGACAGGCTCGCTTCAACCACTTCGGCGAAATAGCCCAGATGGCTGAAATAGAAGCCGAAGCCCTTCCCGCGTCCCTCGGCCGCGCCACCCTTCCAGGCGGACATGGCGAGGGCCTTGTTGATGACCGCAGTGGCCCGGGCGGGATCGAAGCCCGGCTGACTGGAGCCGAAGGCCTTCCCGTCCGGCAGCTTGCTGCCCGAAGCCAGCAGCGCCAGCATCAGCGTGGGAAGATCGCTCCCCTGCTCCTGCGCCACTTCGTCGAGGAAGGACTGCATCACGAAGCTCAGCGCATTGGACGAAGGCGCCCGCAGCGCGCCCATGGGCACGCGGGTATCCAGCTTGCTCTGCGCATAGCGCAGATTGGGCACGAACTTCGCCGGGAAGACATCCGGCGACATGGCAGCGGGGTTGTAGCCGCCTTCCACCGGCGGCGCGAAGGTGACGAAGTGATCGTCGAAGCCGATCAGCTTGCCATCCGCATCCAGTGCCGCACGCAGGCGATGCCAGCCGGCCGGCCGGTAGAAATCGCTGCGCACATCATCCTCGCGGCTCCAGATCAGCTGCACGGGCTTGCCCGGCATCTTGCTGGCGATGGCGGCCGCCTGGTGCATGTAGTCGTTAGTGAGCCGCCGGCCGAAGCCACCCCCCATGCGGGTGATGTGGACCGTCACCTTCTCCGGCGGGACGCCCAGCATCTTGGCCACGCCCTGCTGGCCGCCCTGCGGCGTCTGCGAGGGCGCCCACATCTCCATCGCCCCGTCGGCATGGCACAGCGCGGTGCAATTCTGCGGCTCCATGGGCACATGCGCCAGGAAGGGATAGGAATATTCCGCATCCAGCACCTTCGCCGCGCCGGCGAAGGCCGCATCGACATCACCATTGGTGGAGAACACGTCCTGCGGCTTGCCTGCTGCCATCAGCTCGCGCGCCGCCTTGTCATAACCGGCGGTGGAGTGGCTGCCCCATTCGCCATTGTCCCATTCGATCGCCAGCTTTTCGCGCGCCTTGTTGGCGATCCACCAATTGCCGGCAATGATCGCCACGCCGTCAACCAGCTCGTCCGCGCTGCCATTGCCCTCGATCACGAAAGCGTCGATCACGCCGGGCACGGCTTTGGCCGCGTCCAGCTGCGCCGATTTCAGCTTGGCACCGAACACCGGCGAGCGTTCGAAGGCGGCATAGACCATCCCCGGCAGCTTCGTATCCACGCCGAAGATCGGTTCACCCTTGACGATCCTGGGGCTGTCGATCCCGCCGATCGCGCGGCCGATGATGTGGAAATCCTTGGGATCCTTCAGCGGCACTTTCGCCGGATCCGGCACGGCGCCGCCTGCGGCATCGCTCGCCAGTTCGCCATAGGTCAGCGTGCGGCCCGATGCCGGATCGACCACGGTGCCGAGCTTGGTCTGCAGCTTGGCGCTGTCGATGCCCCAGCGGCGCGAAGCCGCCGCCAGCATCATCTGGCGGCCCGCCGCGCCGACCTGGCGCATGGGCATCCAGTTCATCGGCGTGGCGAAGCTGCCCCCGGCGAGCTGCGGTCCGTATTTCGCCGCATCGGTATCGCCCTGCACGATGCGCACCTGCGCCCAGTCGGCATCGAGTTCATCGGCGATCAGCATCGGCAGCATCGTCTTGATGCCCTGCCCGATTTCCGGATTCTTGCCGACGATGGTGATCGTGTTGTCCGGCGCGATCGTGATGAACGCATTCAGCATCGCGTTATCGGACGCAGCGGTGGTGGCGGCCCGCGCGACCATCGGCATGCTGGCGGTGAGCGCCAGCCCGCCGCCGGCGAGCGCGCCCGCCTTCAGCAGGGTACGCCGGCTGAGCTGGGCCGAGCCGGCCCGTTCCATCAGGTCAGACATTGGCCGTATCCTCCTTGCCGGCGACCTGGGCGATCGCTTCGCGAATGCGGGTGTAGCAGGCGCAGCGGCAGATATTGCCGCTCATCGCCGCATCGATCTGGCGCGCGCTGGGCTGCGGGTTGCGGGCCAGCAGCGCCGTGGCATTCATCAGCTGACCAGCCTGGCAATAGCCGCACTGCATCACGTCCTCGTCCAGCCAGGCCTGCTGCAGCGCGCGGCCCGTTTCGCTTTCGGCCAGCGCCTCGATCGTGGCGACCTTCTTTTCGCCCACCGCGCTCACCGGCACGGAGCAGGACCGCTGCGCCACGCCGTCGAGATGCACGGTGCAGGCGCCGCACAGGCCCACGCCGCAGCCGAACTTCGTGCCGACCATGCCCAGTTCGTTGCGCAGAACCCACAGCAGCGGCATATCGCCGGGCACGTCCACTTCGCGCTCGACGCCATTGATCGAAAGCCGATAGGCCATCTGCACCTCCATTTTGATGTTCCCGCCGAACGGGCGGCGGCGCCGCGCGCCCGATCCCCACTTCAATGCCGGGCGGATTCCGCCCGACATCACAGGGGGAGAGTTTACCCGACTGGCGCCGCGCTGCAATACGCTATACCGCTTCGGGCGGGATTGAGGTGCGACGGCCGATCAGGGGGCCGCACACAGTGGAATACGGGGACCCAGCGGGTGAGCGAGACAGGGACGACGTCCAGCTTCGAGATTTACGAAAAGGGCGGAACGACCGAAGAAATCAGGCTGACCATCCAGATCGTGATCGTTGCGCGGCGGTGGCGTTCGCTGCTGGACGAACGGCTCCGCACGATCGGCCAGAGCGCGGCGCGCATGGAAGCCATGGCGGCGATCATGAACTCGCCCGATCTCAGCGCGCAGGTGGAAATCGCCAAGCGGCTGCGGATCGAAGGGCCGACGATGACCCGGATGCTCGACACGCTGGAGAAGGACGGGCTGGTGGAGCGGCTGCCCGATCCCGCCGACCGGCGCAGCAAGCAGTTGCGCCTGACCGACGCCGGGCGGGCCGCGCTGGCCGACATCTTCGACATTGCCGATGCCCTGCGCCACCGCCTGCTGCACGGTCTGCCGCCCGAAACCATCGGATTGCTGAACGATGCGCTGCAGGACCTGTCGCACAGGCTGGACGCGGGGCTGCCGCCACCCGGCAGCTGACACCGGTTCCGGCCTGAGCGCCCCCTGTGGCGCGAAGGCCATCATCTGCAACGAATTGTATCAGGTGCAACAAGGCGCTTTGCGTGCCACGCCGAAGGGCATAACGTCAGGCATCCAAAGACAGTCGCCAGGGGGGTACATGTCGGCACGACGAACGGCCTGGAAGGCCGCTTCTGTCGCCGCAGTCGCGTCGGGAGCGCTGGCTCTCACCGCCTGCGCCGCGCCCTATGTTCGGCCGCCGGAAGCGGGCGTGGAAGTGCCGGCCCGCTGGGCCGAAGCCGATGCGGCCCCCGCAAGCCTCGACCTGACCGGCTACTGGCGCATGCTGGACGATCCGCTGCTCACGCGCTTCGTGCAGGCAGCTATCGCCAACAATCTCGATCTGGCGCAGGGTGCCGCCAGGCTGGACCAGGCACGGGCCGCGGTGCGGCAGGCGCGCGCAGGCTGGCTGCCGACCATCACCGCCAGCGGCGGCGTCAGCAAGGACGTGGGCGATCTGGCGCAGGACGATCCCCTGTTCAGCATCGGCGGCGACGCCAGCTGGGAACTGGATCTGTTCGGCCAGATCAGCGGCGCGGCCGCTGCGGCCAATGCCGATTATCTTGCCGCCGGCTATTCACTGGCAGACCTGCAGCGCGCCATCGTGGGGCAGGTCGCGCAAGCTACCGTCAGCGCCCGCGCCACCGCACAGCAACTGGCGATCGCGCGCGACACGCTGGGCAATCAGGACGAGAACTTGCAGATCGCCCGCTGGCGCAACCAGGCGGGGCTGGTCTCCAGCCTGGATGTGGAGCAGGCGCGCACGCAGCGGGCCCAGACGGCGGCCACTATCCCGCTGCTGGAAAGCAGCCTTGCCGCCACAGCGAACGCCATTTCGACCCTGATCGGAGAACCGCCGGGCCGGGTGCTGGAACTGCTGCAGGAGACTGCGCCCGTCCCGCTGCCGCCGGAACTGGCCGGCTTCGCCCCGCCGGCGGAGATGCTGCGGCGGCGCCCCGATGTGCGGGGTAGTGAAGCCTCGCTGGTCGCTGCTTCCGCGCGGATCGGCGTGGCGCAGGCGCAATTGCTGCCGCTCGTCCGCCTGACCGGCACGGTGGATACGCGCGCGACAGATGTCGGCAATTTGTTCGATGTGGTGACCGGCAGCCTGTTCGGCGGAATCAGCCAGTTGCTGTTCGATGGCGGCCGCGCCGCTGCGCAGGTGGACAGCGCCCGCGCCGTTGCCCGCGGTGCGCTGGCCGCATGGCGCCTTTCGATACTTGCCGCGCTGGAAGATGTGGAGAGTGCCGCCGTGGATCTTAGGGCCGCGCGCGAGCGGGTGGCGATTTTCAGCGAGGCTCTGGATGCCGCAAACAATTCCGCCATCCTGGCGCGCAGCCAGTATCAGTCCGGGCTCACCGATTTCCAGACGCTGCTCACCGCGGAGAGCCAACTGCTCTCCGCGCGCAATTCGCTGGTGAGCGCAGAGGCCGATCGCGCCAATGCCTTCATCCGCCTGACCCAGGCGCTGGGGGGCGGCTGGTCGCCAGAGGACTTCCCGATGCCGAATATCGACGGGGCCGCACCATGACAGACGAGGAACAACAGCCGGGAACCGTGGACGAATTCCTCGGCACCACGCCCAGGCCGCGCTGGCGACGCTGGGCCAAATACTGGGTCCCGGCAGTGGTGGTGCTGATCATCCTGCTGCTGGTCCTCCGCGGCCTGGGTGGCGGCGACAAGACGCAATACATCACTGAAGACGTGGCGCGCCGCTCGCTTGACCTGACGGTGACGGCCACCGGCAATCTGCGCCCGACGAACCAGGTGGAAGTGGGCTCCGAAGTCTCCGGGCGGATCGACGATGTGTATGTCGATGTGAACGATCGCGTCACGCGCGGGCAACTGCTGGCGCGGATCAACACTGATGTCATCAATGACCAGATCACCCAGGCGCGCGCCAGCCTGGAATCCGCCCGCGCATCGGTGGAGCAGGCGAAAGCGACGCTGGAAGTGGATAGGGCGCAACTCGCGCGCCTGCAGGATGTGCTGAAGCTCTCGGGCGGCAAGGTGCCTTCCAAGACGGAGCTGCAGGCCGCGGAGGGTCTGGTGATGCGGGACAAGGCGGCGCTGGCATCAGCGCGCGCCAGCGTTGCATCGGCGCAGGCCCAGCTCTCTTCCAGCGAGACCAATCGCGACCGCGCGGCGATCCGCTCGCCGGTTTCGGGCGTGGTGCTCGCCCGCCAGATCGAGCCGGGCCAGACAGTGGTGGCCAGTTTCAACACGCCGACGCTGTTCGTGCTGGCGGAAGATCTTTCCACGATGCAGCTGCGCGTGAAGATCGACGAGGCCGATGTGGGCCAGGTGAAGGAAGGGCAGGAGGCGACCTTCGTGGTCGATGCCTATCCCAGCCGCCGCTTCCCGGCCGAAGTCACCCGCATCGATCTCGCCTCCAGCAACACGGCCACTTCGGCCACTTCGGGCACGGGCACTGCGGCCACCACCGATTCTGTCGTCAATTACGAGGCACGGCTGGCGGTGAACAATGCCGACGGGCTGCTGCGCCCGGGCATGACCGCCACGGCGACGATCGCCACCGAGCAGACCGGCCCGCAATTGCTCGTCCCCAACGGCGCGCTGCGCTTCAACCCCGACGAGGCGAAGGAAAGCGAGGGCGGCGGGATGCTCAATCCCGAGATCGGCCTCGGCAAGGAAGATCAGCAGGCCACCATCGGCGTCGGCAGCCGGCAATCGGTGCATGTGCTGACGGCGCAGGGCAAGCTGGAGGCGATCCCGGTGGTCACCGGCGAAAGTGACGGACGCTACACGGTGGTGACGTCCGACAGGCTGAAGCCCGGCATGAAGGTGGTCACGGGGGTCAGGGCGAAGGCGAAGTGAGCGAGCCCCCCCTCATCGAGCTGTCCGGGATCACCAAGGTGTTCGGCCGCGGCGCCGCCGCCTTCCAGGCGCTGAAGGGCGTGGACCTCACCATCCAGCGGGGGGATTTCGTGGCCGTGATGGGGCCGTCCGGCTCCGGCAAATCGACCACGATGAACATTCTCGGCTGCCTCGACACGCCCACTTCCGGCGTGTTCCGCTTCCGCGGGATAGAGGTGCAGTCGCTCGATCGGGACCAGCGCTCGCTGCTGCGGCGGCGCTATCTGGGCTTCGTGTTCCAGGGCTTCAACCTGCTGGCCCGCACCAGCGCGCTGGAGAATGTGGAGCTGCCGCTGCTCTATCGCGGGGAGCGGAAAGCGGTGCGCAGGGATGCGGCGATGAAGGCGCTCGATCTCGTCGGCCTGGCCCCCTGGGCGGATCATACCCCGGCGGAGCTTTCCGGCGGCCAGCAGCAGCGCGTGGCGATCGCCCGCGCGCTGGTGACGGGGCCCGACGTGCTGCTGGCGGACGAACCCACCGGCAATCTCGATACCGAACGGTCGATCGAGATCATGAAGCTGCTGGCCGATCTCAATCGCGACGGCATCACCGTGCTCATGGTCACCCATGAATACGAAATGGCGGAATATGCGAAGACCATCGTGCATTTCCGCGACGGGCTGGTGGAAAGCATCGAGCAGGGATCGCGCGCCGGCGCAGGGGAGACGGCCTGATGCTCGGCATGATGGGCGCCACCTTCCTCCTCGCCCTGCGCGAGATACGGCGCCACCTGATGCGCTCCTTCCTCACCACCGTGGGCATCGTGATCGGCGTCGCTGCGGTCATCACCATGGTGACGCTCGGCAACGGGGTGACGGCCTCGGTGCAGGACGACATCTCCTCGCTCGGCTCCAACGTGTTCATCGTCTTCCCCGTGCGGACAGATCGCGGCCCCGGCCGCCCCTTCGATGACACTGATGTGCGGGCAGTGGCGACCCAGATCGCCGGGGTGGAGGAGGCCGCCGGCAGCGTGAATGCCAGCGCCACCGCGATCCACAACGGGCAGAACTGGTCCACTTCCGTGCAGGGGGCGAACAACGCCTTCCTGCGCGGGCAATCGATCAAGGTGGAGGAAGGCCGCTCCTTCTCGGAGCTGGAGGAGGCCGCCGGCAAGAGCGTGTGCCTGATCGGCATCAAGGTGCGCGATGCGATCTTCCCGCCCGCATGGGACCCGATCGGGGAGGATCTGCGGCTGGACAACGTTTCCTGCACCGTGATCGGTGTGCTGGCGGAGCGGGGCCAGGGCGCTGCGATGAACAATCAGGATTCCGACGATGTGGTGATCATGCCGCTGAAGACGGTGCAGCGGCGCTTCACCGGCAATTCGGACCTGCAATATTTCATCGTGAAGTATGACAGCGCCTATTCCAGCGCGGGGATCCAGAGCTCGCTGGTCGATCTGCTGCGTGAACGGCGTTTGCTGCAGCCGGGGCAGGAGAACGATTTCAACATCATCGACACCGCGCAGGTCAACGATGCGATTTCCTCGGTCACCGGTACGCTCACCGCCATGGTGGCCGCCATCGCGGCCATCAGCCTGCTGGTGGGCGGCATCGGCATCATGAACATCATGCTGGTTTCGGTGACCGAACGCACCCGTGAAATCGGTATACGACTGGCCATTGGCGCCCTTGCAAGGGAAGTACAATTGCAGTTCCTGACCGAAGCGGTGGTGCTCTGCTGCTTCGGCGGACTGGTGGGCATCGGCCTCGCCTTCGTGTTGTCGCTTTCGCTCTCCACCGCGTTCGAGATTCCCTATGTCTTCGATCCGGTGGTGAATGTGATCAGCTTCCTGTTCTCCGCGCTGATGGGGGTCGCCTTCGGCTATTATCCCGCCCGCCGCGCCTCGCGGCTGGATCCGATCGAGGCCTTGCGGCACGAGTAGAGGCGCTTGCCTTGTTCGTTCGAACGAACTAGTTCTTCCGAATGGCTCGCGAGACTCTGCTGGATATGGCGATAGACCTCTTCGGCCGGCGGGGATTCGACGGCGCCAGCACGCGCGACATCGCGGCGGCGGCGGGCACGGCCATGTCCTCCATCACCTATCATTTCGGCGGCAAGGAGGGGCTGTATCTCGCCTGCGCGGAATATATTGCGGAACAGATCCGCGAGCGGCAATCGCACGCCTTCGTCCTCTTCCACGATGCCGCCGCCCTCTCCCGCGAAGACGCGCGCGACCGGCTGCTGCTGATCATCGACGGTCTGGCAGCCATGCTGCTGCACCCCAGCACCGCCAATTGGGCGCGCTTCATCGTGCGCGAGCAGCTTGAGCCGACCGAAGCCTTTGAACGCCTGTGGCGCGGCGGGATGGAACCGCTGGTGCGCGGCGCCGAAGCGCTGCTCGCCCGCGTCTGCACCGCCCGACCGGGCCGCGAACTGCGCATGATGGCGCTGCTGATCTTCGGGCAGGCGATGATCATGCGCGCTGGCCGCGCCTCGCTGTGCAAGGCGCTGGAAGTGAGGGACATCGGCGAGGCCGAAGCCGCGCTTCTGCGGCAGCGCCTGCGTGCCAACACGATCGCCATTCTCGATGCGGAGAAACCGGAATGAAAAAGCGTGTGATCGCCGGCGTGGCCGTGGCAGCGCTGGCCATCGCGGCCTATGCGACCAGCGGCTTCGGTCTGCTCGCGCCCGATCCCAACGGGCCGCTGCAGCTCTATGGCAATGTGGACATTCGCAAGGTCGATCTCGCGTTCCGCACGGGCGGGCGGATCGCCGCAATCGCGGTGGAGGAAGGCGACGAGGTCGCACAGGGCCAGCCGCTCGCCTCGCTCGATCCCGCCCCCACCGGCGCCCGCGCGGCGGAAGCCGATGCCGCTGTCGCCGGTGCCCGCGCCCAGCTGGCCCAGTTGCGCAACGGCAGCCGCGCGCAGGACGTGGCGAGCGCCCGGGCGGCCGTCACGGCTGCGGAGGCCGCGTTCCGCAAGACGCAGCAGGATGTCGACCGGCGTGAACCGCTGGTGGCGCCGGGCGCGATCAGCCGCGAGGTGTGGCAGGCGACATTGGCCGCACGCGATCAGGCCCAGGCGCAGTTGCGGGAGGCGCGCGAGACCTATTCCAAGCTCGCCACCGGCGCCCGCCCGGAGGAGATCGAGGCGGCGGAGGCGCAGCTGCAATCGGCCCTGGCCGCCCGCCGCAGCGTGGAAATCAATCTCGACGATACGAAGCTGACGGCGCCGCTGCCCGGCACGATCATGACCCGTGCGGAAGAGCCCGGCGCCATTGTGGCCGCGGGACAGACCGTGCTCACCCTGTCCATCACCCGCCCGCTGCGCGTCCGCGCCTATGTGGCGGAAGACGATCTTTCGCGCATCGCACCGGGCATGAAGGTCAATGTGACGGCCGATGGCAATCCCAAGGTCTATCATGGGCGGATCGGCTATATCTCGCCTCAGGCGGAGTTCACGCCCAAGACGGTGCAGACCGAGGATCTGCGCACCGATCTCGTCTATCGGCTGCGCATCGTAGTGGACGATCCGGACAATGCGCTGCGGCAGGGGCAGCCCGTCACCATCCTCGTTCCCAAGCCGAACGCCGCGGCTCCGCGACGCTGAAAGCCGGGGCCATGGCCGATCCCGTCGCCACTGCCAGCGATCTGGTGAAGCGCTTTCCCGGCGCCGCCGCGCCGGCGCTCGACAGCGTTTCCCTCGCCGTTGAGCCGGGGCGGATCACCGGCCTCGTGGGCCCCGATGGCGCCGGCAAGACCACGCTGATCCGCCTGCTTGCCGGGCTGATGGCGCCGGATGCGGGCGAGGTGAGCATTCTGGGGAGCCCGCCCGCGCAGCAGCTCGATCAGCTGGGCTACATGCCGCAACGCTTCGGCCTCTATGAAGACCTGACGGTGCGCGAAAATCTCGATCTTTATGCCGAACTGCGCGCGCTGCCGAAGGAGGAACACGAAGAGACCTTCAAGAGGCTGCTGGATTTCACCGATCTCGCGCGCTTTCAGGACCGGCTGGCTGGTAATCTCTCAGGCGGGATGAAGCAGAAGCTCGGCCTCGCCTGCACGCTCGTGCGCACGCCGCGGCTGATGCTGCTGGACGAGCCGGGGGTTGGCGTCGATCCGATCTCGCGGCGCGAGCTTTGGGCGATGGTGCAGGACCTGACCCAGCAGGACATCGCGATCCTGTGGTCCACCGCCTATCTCGACGAGGCGGAGAAATGCGACAAGGTCTATCTCCTCAACGAAGGCAAGCTGCTGTTCGAAGGCGCGCCGGGCGAACTGACCGGCCGGGTGGAAGGCCGGATCATCCAGGTGACCGGCTTCGAAGGGCGCCGACGCGACTTCCTGCGCCGGGTGCTCGACCGCGACGACATTATCGACGGCTCGATCCACGGCCGCTCGGTCCGCCTGCTGGCAGCCGACGATCGCCCGCTCCCCGCGGCGGGTGATTTCGAGGCCGGGCCGGATACGCAGGCCTCACGACTTCCGGCGCGTTTCGAGGACGGCTTCATCGAAATCCTTGGCGGCGGCCCCGGCGGATCGAGCCCGCTGGCCGAACATTATCGCACCATCCCCGATGAAGGGCGGCCGGCGATCGAGGCCAACGGCCTCACCAAGCGCTTCGGCAGCTTTACAGCCGCCCGCGATATGCGCTTCGCCATTCCGCAGGGGCAGATCTACGGCCTGCTCGGTCCGAATGGGGCGGGCAAATCGACCACCTTCAAGATGCTGTGCGGCCTGCTCAGCCCCACGGACGGCACCGGCTCCGTGGCGGGCAACGACCTGCGCAAGTCGGCCGCCGAAGCACGCGGTTCGCTGGGTTACATGGCGCAGAAGTTCTCGCTCTATGGCGAACTCAGCGTTGCGCAGAACCTCGACTTCTTCGCCGGCGCCTACAACCTCTCGCGCGCCGACGCGCGCCGCGCCAAGCAGGCCATGATCGAGATCTTCGCCCTGGGTGACAGGCTGGACCAGAACGCTGCCGCCCTGCCCCTGGGCTTCAAGCAGCGGCTCGCCCTCGCCTGCGCGGTGATGCACGAACCGCCCGTGCTATTCCTCGACGAGCCGACCTCAGGCGTGGACCCGGTGACGCGGCGCGAGTTCTGGACGCATATCAACGGGCTGGTCGAAAAGGGGGTGACCGTTCTCGTCACCACCCATTTCATGGACGAGGCGGAATATTGCGACGGTGTCTCGCTGATCTACCGCGGCGAACAGATCGCCACCGGCACCCCCGACGAGCTTAAGGAACATGCAGCCGAAATCTCCGGCAAGGCTGACCCAACCATGGAAGACGCCTTCATCGCCCTGATCGAGGCGAGCGAGCAGGAGGGCGATCCGCAAGGACGCGAAGCGGCATGAGCGGGCCGGACCGCTTCAGCAAGCGCCGCCTTGCTGCGATGGTGCGCAAGGAATTCGCCCAGATCAGGCGCGATCCCTCCACCTTCCTGATCGCGCTCGCCATGCCGCTGCTGCTGCTGTTCCTGTTCGGCTATGCCGTCTCGCTGGATACGTCGGAAACCAAGGTGGCGCTGGTGCTGGAGGATGACAGCCCTGCCGCCCAGTCGCTGGCGGGCAGTTTCGCCGCCTCCCCCTATTTCGCGCCGCAGATCATGCGCAGCCGGCAACCGGCGCGCCGCGCCATGGTCGAAGGCGCAATTCGCGGGATCATCGTCATCCCGCAGGAGTTCGGGCGCGATCTGGCCCGCGGCCGCCTGCCGTCCATGCAGGTGATCACCGATGGATCGCAGCCCAATATGGCGACCTTCGTCTCCTCCCATGCGCAGGGCGTCTTCCAGACCTGGCTGGACGACGATCCGCTGGCCGGCGCGCCGCCCACTCCGCAGGTGGAGATAAGCTCGCGCTACTGGTTCAACCCCGGGCTCAAGAGCCGCTATTTTCTCGTGCCGGGCTCCATCGCCACAGTGATGACGATGATCGGAACGCTGCTGACCGCGCTCGTGGTCGCGCGCGAATGGGAACGGGGAACGATGGAGGCGATCATGGCGACGCCGGTCTCCATGACGGAGTTCATCGCCAGCAAGATCCTGCCCTACTTCCTCCTCGCGCTCGCCTCGATGACGCTCTGCACCGTGATCGGCGTCACGATCTTCGGCCTGCCGTTCCGCGGATCGATCCTGGCGCTCTATGTCGTGGCCGCCACATTCCTGATGCCCGCACTGGGCATGGGGCTGCTGATTTCCTCGGCCACGAAGAACCAGTTCGTCGCCAGCCAGGTGGCGCTGCTCACCAGCTTCCTGCCGACCTTCCTCCTATCCGGTTTCGTGTACGAGATTTCCTCCATGCCGCCGCCGATCCAGGCGCTGACCTATATCGTGCCGGCACGCTACCTGATCCCCTCGCTGCAGACGATCTTCCTGACGGGGGACATCTGGTCGCAATTCCTGCCCAACATGGCTGCCATGCTGGGCTTCGGCGCGCTGTTCTTCGCGCTCTCCTTCCGCGTAACCCGCCGGAGCCTCGACTGATGCGGCGGCTGCAGGCGATGATCGTGAAGGAAATCTGGTCGCTGCTGCGCGATCCCAAGGCGCGCATCGTGCTGGTGTTTCCACCGCTGATGCAATTGTTCGTCTTCACCTTCGCGACGACGCTGGATGTCAGCAATGTGCAGGTCGCGGTGTTCGATCAGTCGCAGGGCGCGCATGCGGCGGAACTGGTGCAGCGAATCGAAGGCAGCCCGAACTTCCGGCAGGTGGCCTATCTCCATTCCACGGCGGAGGTGGAGCGCGCGATCGACCGGCAGGCGGTAATTGCGGCGCTGGTGATCGAACCCGATTTCGATGCCCGGCTCGACCGGGGGGAACCCGCGCAGGTGGGGCTGGTGCTGGACGGGCGGCGGTCCAACGCCGCGCAGATCGTCAACGGCTATATCGCGCAGATCGCCGGGCAGATGAACCGCGAAGCCGTGGCGCAGCTATCCGGCGGCGGGGTGGAAGTGACCAACTGGTTCAATCCGGCGCTCGACTTCAAATGGTTCACCCTGCCGGGGCTGATCGTGATCATCACCTCGATCGCGGGCATCGCCATCACCAGCCAGACGGTTTCGCGGGAGCGGGAGCTGGGCACTTTCGATCAATTGCTGGTGTCGCCCCTGCGCGCGCATGAGATCCTGGCCGGGAAGGTGGTGCCGCCGGTGCTGGTGGGCATGTTCAACGGCACGCTGTTCCTCATCCTGGCGCAGCTGGTGTTCGGCGTACCCTACACCGGTTCGCTGCTGCTCTTCTTCCCCTCGCTGGTGCTGTACATGTTCTCGCTGGTGGGGATCGGCCTGTTCGTTTCGTCCCTGTCGATGACGCAGCAGCAGAGCTTCCTCGGCGCCTTTGCCGTCACCGTGCCGCTGATGCTGCTGTCTGGCTACGCCAGCCCGATCGAGAACATGCCGCACTGGCTTCAGCCGATCACCTATCTCGATCCGGCGCGCTACTTCCTCACGGTTGTGCAGGGCCTGTTCCTCAAGGATCTGCCCGCCGGCGCGGTGTTCCGGCAGTTGTGGCCATTGGCGCTGATCGCTGTTGCCACCCTCACGGCTGCCGGCCGGCTGTTTCGCGCGCGAATGGAGTAAGACATGCGTATCCGCTTCGCCCCGCCCCTTCTTCTGGTCCTGCTCACCGGCTGCACCGTCGGGCCGGACTACCAGCGCCCCCAAGCCGCCATGTCCGCGGACTGGCTCGAAGCGGCGGCACCGGGGGACGTCGATCCGCAATGGTGGGAGCGGTTTGGCGATCCGGTGTTGACCGGGCTGGTGGCACGCGCCTTTCGCAACAGCCCGAACCTTGCAGAGGCCACCGCGCGCCTGGCCGAAGCCCGCGCCATGCGCGAGGCTGCGCAGGGCGGGCGGCTGCCGCAGGGCAGCGCCAATGCCAGCGCCACGGAGAACCGGCTGAGCGAGAACGGGCAGATCCCCGTCGCGCGCATCCCCGGCTTCGAACCGCAGTTCCCGCTGTTCGATGTCGGCTTCGACGCCAGCTGGGAGATCGATCTGTGGGGCCGGACCAGTCGCGAGATCGAGGGCGCCGCCGCGCGCGAGCAGGCGGCGATGTGGGCGGCGCGCGATGCGCAGGTGGTGCTGGCAGCGGAGGTGGCGCGCAGCTACCTCGATTACCGCGCCGCGCAGGCCCGGCTCCGCGTGGCCGAGGAGCAGGCTCGCGCCGCAGCACAGATCGCGCAGCTCACCGCATTGCTGGCCAGTGCGGGGGAAACCAACCGGATGGAGGCCGATCGCGCCGCATCCTCTGCCGAAGCGGCCCGGGCGGCGGTGAAGAATGCCGAAGCGGATGTGGCCGGCAGCGAATACCGTCTCGCCGTGCTCACCGGCGCGACGCCCGAAGCGCTGGTGCCGGAACTCCGCGCGAGCGCCGGTGGAATCCCGCAAGCTCCGCCGGTGATCGCCAGCGGTGTACGGTCCGAACTGCTCGAACGCCGCCCCGACATCCGCCGGGCGGAGCGCGAACTGGCCGCCGCCACGGCCGCTGTGGGCGTAGCCACCGCCGATCTCTACCCCAGCTTCTCGCTGCTGGGCAGCGTGGGGCAGCAGGCGCAGAGCCTGGACGACCTGCCCGACGGCGCAAGCACCCGCTATTCAGTGGGGCCCAGCTTCCGCTGGCCGATCTTCTCACTCGGCACCATCCGCGCGCAGGTACGCGCCGCCGATGCGCGGGCGGATGCCGCAGCGGCCCGCTATGAGGCAGCGGTGATCGGCGCGCTGTCGGATAGCGAAAGCGCCGCCAACCGCTTCGCCGCAGCCAGTGCCGCGGCAGAGGCCGCGCGGAACGCGCTGCAACGCCGGCAGGATGCTTTCGCCCTGGCGCAACTGCGTGCGGATCGGGGGGAAGACAGCCGGCTCGAACTCGAACAGGCGCGGCTCGCCCTCATGGACGCGCAGGCTCAGGACGTGCAGGCACGCGCTGCGCACTCGGCCGCCGCCATCGCCCTTTACAAGGCGCTTGGCGGCGGGTGGCAATAAGCGGGCCGCGCCGGGCCTAGCTGCTCCAGCCGCCGCCCAGCGCGCGGAACACGTCGATCTGCGCGCGGGAGACTTCGGCATCCTGCGCCGCCAGCTGCGCGCGCGCTTCGGCTAGCGTCCGCTCCGCATCCAGCCGGTCGAGCGAATTGATCGCCCCTTCGCGCTGCTGCGCCCGCACGATGCGCGCCGCCTTGTCGGCCTGCTCGCTCGCAGCCTGCAGCGCGCGCCGTCGCTCGATCGCGTGGGCGTAGTTGGACAAAGCCGTCTCGGTTTCCGCCAAAGCGTTCAGCACCGTCCCATCGAAAGCAGCGAGCGAGCCGTCGGCATCCGCTTCCGCCGCATCGATCCGCGCGCGCGTTGCCTCCTGGTTCGGGAAGGACCAGCTCAGCAGCGGGCCCAACACCCAGCGCAGCGGGCCGCCGGTGAAGATGTCGCCCAGGTCGGGGCCGGTCGAACCGATCGAACCGCCCAACGAGATGCGCGGGTAGAGATCGGCAGTGGCAACGCCAATCCGCGCCGTATCCGCCGCAAGCTGGCGCTCGGCAGCGCGAATGTCGGGCCGGCGGGCAAGCAGCTGCGCCCCATCGCCCACGGGCAGCGGCTGGGTAATCTCCAGCACAATGCTGCGCTCCCCGGCGATCGGCGGCAATTCGGCGGGCGCCCGCCCCGTCAGCGTCGCGAGGCGGAACAGGGCAGCGGCACGCGCCGCTTCCAGCGCCGGAATATCCGCTTCCCGCTGTTCACGCAGCGTGGCGATGCGGGCGACGGCAAGGCCTGTCTCCAGTCCGGCCTCATGCCGCTTGCTCGTCAGGGCGAGCTGGCGATCAAGCAGGTCGACGATCTCACGGGCCACGCGCAGGCGCGCCGAGGCGGACGCCGCATCGGCATAGGCGCGCGTGGTATCGGCGACCACGATCACCCGCAACGCATCCGCATCGGCCTCGCTCGCGGCGAGATCCGCCCGCGCCGCTTCAATGCCGCGGCCGATGCGGCCGAAGAGATCGACCTCATAGGCAACATCGATGCCGGCATCGTAGGACCAGTCTTCGCGTTGCAAGCCGGGCGGAACCTGCGTTTCGGGCAAGCGGTTATAGGTCGCGCTGGCGCCGATCGAGCTTTGCGGCAGGGCCTGGCCCCGGGCGCCGCGCACCCCAGCGCGCGCCCGCTCCACCCGCGCCGCCGCCTGCCGCAGGTCGGTGTTCTGCGCCAGAGCATCGCGCACCAGCCCATCGAGCACGGGGTCATCATACAGCCGCCACCACTGCGCGGGCAGCGGCGCCGGGGCGAAAGCCGGATCACTGGCGGAAAGGAAGGGGCCGGACGACGCGGGACGCGGGGGGGAGGCGGCGTAGTCCGGCCCGACCGCGCACCCCGAAAGGGCGAGCGCGGCAAGAGAGGCGGTTGCGAGAGTGCGATAGTTCATGATGGCACCTATTCGGCGGGATGCAGCGCGGCATCGTTGCTGCCGCCACGCTTGGTGCGCAGGCGGGCGATGCGATCGCCCAGCCCGCGGCACACGACATAGAAGGTGGGGGTGAAGATCAGCCCGAAGCCCGTCACGCCCAGCATGCCGAAGCACACTGCCGTGCCCAGCGCCTGGCGCAGCTCTGCACCCGCCCCCGTGGCGATCACCAGCGGCACCGCCCCCAGGATGAAGGCGAAGCTGGTCATCAGGATCGGCCGCAGGCGGGTCCGTGCTGCCTGCACCGCAGCTTCCGCCGGGCTCAGCCCATGCAGCTCCTCACCCTGGCGGGCGAATTCCACGATCAGGATCGCGTTTTTCGCCGCCAGCGCGATCAGCACGATCAGGCCGATCTGCGTCAGCACATTGTTGTCCATGCCGCGCAGGTTCACGCCGATCATGGCCGCCAGCAGGCACATGGGCACGATCAGGATGATCGACAGCGGCATAACCAGGCTTTCATACTGCGCCGCCAGCACCAGGAAGACGAGCACGACGGCCAGCGCGAAGACAAGCGCGGCAGTATTCCCGGCATATTTCTGCTGATAGGCGATGCCCGTCCACTCGATGTCATATCCGCGCGAGAGCGTCTCGGCCGCCACCTTCTCCATGGTGACGAGCGACTGGCCTGACGAATATCCCGGCGCCGTATCGCCATCCACCGCCACTGCCGGAGCAAGGTTGTAGCGGGTGACCCGGTAAGGCCCGGTCGTATCGCTCAACGTCGCCACGGAGCCGAGCGGCACCATGGAACCGTTGAGCGAACGGGTCTGCAGGTTGGCAATGTCCGAAGGGCTGTTGCGGAACTGCGCGTCAGCCTGCGCGGTCACGCGATAGGTGCGGCCCAGCAGGTTGAAATCGTTGATGAAGGCCGAACCCAGATAGACCTGCAGCGTTTCGAACACGCGCGACGGCGGCACGCCCAGGATCTGCGCCTTGTCGCGATCGATATCGGCGCGGACCCGCGGCGTGCTGGTGTCGAAGAAGGTATAGACGCCTGCCAGGCCCTTTTCCTGATTGGCCTGTGCGATCACCGCATTGGCGGCCTGCTGCAGGGCGCGGTATCCTTCGCCATTCTTGTCCTCCACCATCATCCGGAAGCCGCCGGCGGAGCCGATGCCGCGGATGATCGGCGGCTTCACGATCATCAGCCGTGCTTCGTTGATGTCCGCCGTCGCCTTCTGCGCTTCGGCCATCAGCTTTTCGAGGGTCTGGCCCTTGCTGGCGCGCTCCTCGAAATCGTCGAGCACCCAATAGGCGGCCGCGGCGCTGGCGGATTGCGTTTCGGAGGTACCATCGAAGCCGGAGAGCATGACGGCGCCCTTGATGCCTTCGAGCGGCAGCATGCGCGCGGCCACCTTCTTCATCACCTCGTCGGTGCGCGATGTGGCGGAGCCGGGCGGAAGCTGGATGACGGTGAAGAAGTAGCCCTGATCCTGCGCCGGGATGAAGCCCGTGGGCGTGGCCCACAGCACCGCCCCGGTGAGCGCGATTAGCCCGACATAGGCGGCCATCATCCGCCGCGGCATGGCGACCAGCCGCTCCGTCCAGCGGCCATAGGTGATGCTGAAGCGATCGAACGCCCGGTTGAAGGCGTTGCCGCCCCGCTCCACCAATTGCTGCCAATAGGCGCCTTCCGGCGCATGGCGGTGCGGCCGCAGCAGCAGCGCCGAGAGCGCAGGAGAAAGGGTGAGCGAGACGACCAGCGAGATGATCGTGGCGGCCGAAATCGTCACCGCGAACTGCTGGTAGAATGCGCCCGACAGTCCGCCGATGAACAGCGTCGGGACGAACACGGCACACAGCACCAGCACGATCGCGATCAGGGCGGCGCCCACTTCATCCATGGAAAGGCGCGCGGCTTCGAGCGGACTCATCCCGTTCTCGAGATTCCGCTCGACATTCTCCACCACCACGATCGCGTCGTCGACGACGATGCCGATGGCCAGCACCAGCCCGAACAGCGAGAGGTTGTTGAGCGAATAGCCGAGCATCGCCAGCACCGCGAAGGTGCCGATCAGCGAGACCGGGATTGCCAGCACCGGGATCAACGAGGCCCGCCATTTCTGCAGGAACACCACGATCACGATGACCACCAGCACGATGGCTTCGATCAGCGTATGGATCACCGCGTCCACGGACTGCTGGATAAACTCCGTGGGGTTGTAGACGATGCGGTATTCGAGGCCCGCGGGGAAATCCTTGGACAGGGATTCCATCTCTGCCTTCACCGCCTCTGCAGAGGCCAGCGCATTGGAATTGGGCTTCTGCAGCACGGGGATGATCACGGAATCGTTGTCGTTGAGATAGGCGGACGTGCTGTAATTCTCCGCGCCGATCTCCACCCGCGCCACGTCGCCCACGCGTACCTGGCGGCCATCCGCATCGGTGCGGATGACGACATTCTCGAACTGCGTCGGATCGGTAAAGCGGCCCTGCGTTTCCACGTTGAGCTGGAAGGCACTGTCCTGGCTGGGTGGCTGGCCCAGGGTGCCGGCGGCAATCTGGACGTTCTGAGCCCGGAGGGCGGACACGATGTCGCCCGCCGTCAGGTTCAGCGCCGCCGCGCGGCCGGGATCGATCCACACGCGCATGGCGAGCTCGCGGCTGCCGAACAGCTGTACCTCGCCCACGCCTTCGATACGCGCAAGCCGGTCCTTGATGCGGGTCTGCGCATAGTTGGAGATATATTCGCGGCTGAGGCTCTGATCCGGGGAGATCAGGTTCACGATCAGCAGGAAGTCCGGCGTGGTTTTGCGTGTCACGATGCCGAGGCGCTGCACCTCTTCCGGCAGGCGCGGTTCGGCAATCGCCACCCGGTTCTGTACCAGCACCTGAGCCTGGTCCAGATCGGTGCCTTGCTTGAAGGTGACGGTAATCGTCACCCTCCCGTCACCCGTGGACTGGCTGGAGAGGTAGAGCATGCCGTCCACCCCGTTGATTTCCTGTTCGATCGGATTGGCGACGGTGTCCGCCACCGTCTCCGCCGAGGCGCCAGGATAGGTGGCGGTGACCGTCACCGTGGGCGGCACCACCTCCGGATATTGGGACACCGGCAGGAATGAATAGGAAATCGCGCCCACAAGCGTGATGATGACGGCGACGACGACGGCAAAGATCGGCCGGTCGATGAAGAAGCGTGACAGGCGCATTTCGGGCTCCTGGGAGAATCGAGGTCAGTCGGGGGAGCAGTTCGCCGTCAGTTGGCGAGCGTCGCTTCTCCGGGAGGGGCTTCGGCGGGGCGTGAGGCGGTTTTTGTGGCTTCCGGCGGAGCGATCTTGTCGAACCGCGGCTTCACCTTGCTGCCAGGGAAGGCCATTTGCGTGCCTTCGATCACCACCCGGTCCTTCGGATCGAGACCGCTGCGGATCACCCGCAGTCCATCGACCAGCGGGCCGAGCGCGACTTCCTTCGCGGACACCGTGCCATCCTTGCCAACGACCAGCAGCAGCTTGCGGGTCTGGTCAGCCTGAACTGCCGTGTCGGGCACGAGCAGCGCATTCACCTTGCCGCCGCTGGCTAGGCGCATGTTGCCGAACATGCCCGGCGTCAGGAAGCCGTCCTTGTTCGGCACGATCGCACGGGCGCGGATGGTGCCCGAGTCCGGATCGAGGCCGTTGTCGGTGAAGTCCAGCGATCCGTGCCAGTTGTAGTCGCTTTCATCCTGCAGCTTGATGTCCACGGGGGCGCCACGCTCCAGCCCCTGACGCTGGGCCTTGAGGAACAGGCCCTCCGAACCGTCGAAGGTGAAATAGAGCGGGTCCAGCGCCTTGATCGTGGTCAGCAGCGTCGCGGCAGCGCCGTCTCCTGCCGCGACGAGGTTACCCGGGTCGACGCGGCGATCCGAGATGCGGCCGCTGATCGGTGCGCGCACGGTGGTGAACTCCACATCGAGACTGCGCGAACGCACCCGGGCCTGTGCGGCGGCGAGCGCCGCCTGGCTGGCGTTGACGCGTGCTTTCAGGGAATCGAGCTCGCTCTTGGACACGGCGTCGTCGGCCACCAGCCGCTCTGCCCGGGCAAGATCGGCCTGGGCGAGTGCGAGATCGCTCCGCGCCGTGGCTACGCCCGCCTGCGCTTCCGCCAGCGCCGCGCGATAGGGCCGCGGATCGATGGTGAAGAGGGCCTGTCCCTTGCTGACGACCTGGCCATCGCGGAAATGCACCGCGGTAACCTGTCCCGACACGCGCGGACGCAGATCGACGCTACGGCTCGCCTCGAACCGGCCGATGTAATCGTCCCATTCGGTGATTTCGCGCTGCAGCGGATTGGCCACGCCGACCACGGCAAGCGGCGGGGCGGCAGCGGGTGCCGGGCCGCTCCGCAGCAAATACCATGCGCCCGCGGCCACAATCACAGCAAGGACGATCCACAACACGCGGCGCGCGGAGCTCCGCTGGCGCCCCGCACCCTCGCGGTTCAATTGGTCGATCTCGATCGGCGTCAAATCATTCATGGCGAATCCCTCGGCGCGCCGCGCCCTGTTTGCAGGCGCGCGGCAGCCTTCCCGAAGCGCGGCTTCACGAAGGCCTAAGTGTCAAATTCCGTCAGTGTCTGACCGGGTGTTGAACCCGGCCGGAAAGGTCTGCGCCGGGCAAAGCAAGTCCGCTCCGCCCAGCCCACACCAGCCGACGAATCAGGATCGCTCTCCCAGAAGCTTTCTGTACTGATAAGTATGTAATCTGGCGTTCAGGTCAAGCGATAATTCTGTACCGCTCGATATTTTTTTGCAGCGCAGCACGCGCTGCGGGCATCAGCGCCCCGGCCACACCGCCAGAGTAGACTGGGCAACGTCTTCCAATTCCTCGCGTTTTGCGCCTCCGCCCGCCTGCACGGCAAGACCCTGCATCACGGCGATTAAATAGCGCGTGATCGCCGCGGGGCCGATGGGCAGAGTGAAATCGCCCTCCTCCACCGCCCGGCGCATGCGCTCTTCAATCGCCTTGAAGGACGATTTCTGCCGCGCCTGGATCATCTCCCGGATCGGCGAATCCTCGCCCTTGCAGTTGACGGAGGTAATCACGCCCATGCAGCCGCGGCATTCGCTGGTGACGTTCTCAATCGCGCCCGCCAGCATGCGCTCGGCCACACCCTTAGCAGTCGGCGCCGCCAGCGACTTGCCGACATAGGCCAGCTTCTCGCTCTCATAGAGGTCGAGCGAGCGCTTGAAGAGCGCCTCCTTGTTGCCGAAGGCCGCATAAAGGCTCGGCCGCGTGATCCCCATCGCCTCAGTGAGGTCGGTGAGCGATGCGCCTTCGTAACCCTTCGCCCAGAACACACGGAGCGCGGCTGCGAGAGCCTCGTCCACATCGAATTCACGCGGGCGGCCCCTCGGCGAGAGAGTTGCGGCATTTTCCATATCGTCCGGTATATATATCGTCCCGGGCCCGCCGTCCAGTGCGACCAGCCGGAGTTCGACCTGCCTGGCTCCGAGGCTTTCTGCGCGCCCGCCGCGTGCTCAGCAGGCGGTGGCGGAGTCCATCACCGCCCGCACCTGCTTCAACGCTGCTGCTTTCAGCTGGTGGACGCGCGGCACGCTGACGTCGAGGATGGACGCGATCTCCGACAGATTCAGCTCTTCGACGAAATAGAGCTGGACCACCATCTGCAGCCTTTCCGGCAATCCGCCTATGGCCTGTATCAGCAGGGAGCGATCCTCCGCCTGCAGCAGCATCTGCTCTGCGTCAGGCAGGTCGCTGGCGAAGGCGCCGTCGCTGTCGGAGTAGCATTCGTCGATGGAGGAGAGCGCGACGGGGGCCACTTCGGCGCGCAGCCGTTGTAGTTCCTCCGGCGCAAGGCCCAAAGCGGCGGCAAGTTCTGCCGGACCTGGCTCCCGTCCAAGCTGGTTGCGCAGCGCCTGCTCGGCACGTTCCAGCTTGATCCGCCGCTCGCGCGTCCCGCGCGCGTCGGGGGAACTGCTGCGCAGCAGATCGACCATGGCGCCGCGCACGCGCAGCTTGGCATAAGCGGCGAAGCCGTCCTCCCCCGGTCCTTCGTGGCGCTGGGCACATTCCGTCAAGGCGATGAGTCCCGCCTGCATCAGGTCTTCCACGTCGAGCGCGGGGCCTGCACTGCCGGCCAGATGCCAGGCATATTTGCGCACCATCGGCAGGAAGCGGGCAACCCGCTCGCCAATGGGATCGCGATAAACTCTCTCGGCCCTCAAGCCTGCGTGGTTCTGGATCATGCGGCCATGGCCTCCCTGTCGCGCATCGTCCGTTCTTCCTGGATGTCCGGGCTGCGCCCCAGCGCAGCTTGCTCGTCATTGCCGCCGATCACCGCGATCACTTCGATCGGCTGCGATGCCGGCAACTCGTTGATGGAAAGCACCGCGCAGCCTGGCGCGCGCAGACGCAAGAGCCCGGCAAGCGGTCGCCGCGCGCGAGGCTGCACGATCAGTGCCGGCGCACTGCCCGGCGGCAGTCCGGTCGTAATCTGCCCGATGCGTTCTCCGATGGATCGGGCAAGATCGGGCTCAATGATGGCTTGCCCGGTGGAGGGGTCCTGCAATCCGCCAAGCACCATCTCCTCGAGCTCCGCGGCCAGAGTGATGACCTTGAGCTGTTCGTCCGGCCCACACAGGCTGCCGACCAGCAGCGGGCCGAGATCGGCGCGGACGATATCCACCAGGCTGTCGTGATCCGTGGTGCGCTGGGCGGCCTGCGAAAGGCTGGCGAGCACCGGAATGGGATGCGCCAGCGATATGCCATCGGCCAGCAGGGCGCGCATCAGCCGCGTAATCTGCGCCAGCGAAAGCGGTTGCGGCGTGATCGTTTCCACCAGCTGCGCGTGCCGTTCCTTCACGGTGTCCAGCAGTTCGCGTACTTCGTCGGGGCCCAGCAATTCCTGCGGCCGGCTCGACAGCAGCTGGTTCACATGGGTGGCGACCACACTGACCGCGTCCACCACCAGATAGCCTTCCGCCACAGCAAGATCGCGCTGCCCCTGCTCGATCCACAGCGCCGGACAGCCGAAGCTGGGATCGCGGGTGGGATCGCCCTGCAGGAAGGATTCCCGCACCACCTGCCCGGTGTCGATCGCCAGAACGCGGTCCGGCCGCAGCTGGCCGGAGCCGAGCGGCGCCCCGCCCAGCGTGACGCGGTAGCGGTCCGGCGCCAGCTCGAAACTGTCCTTGATGCGGAACTGGGGAATGATGAAGCCGAAGGACTGGCACATCTGCCGCCTGAGGCCAGTGAGGCGGGCGACCAGAGGCGCGCCGCGGCGCTCGTCAGCGAGATGGACAAGGCCGTAGCCGAGCTCGACCGTCACCAGCGCCTGCTCCGATACCTCGCTCATACTGATGACCGAAGGATCGACCTCTGCTGGCGGCTCGATGGCCGCCACGGCTGCGGCTTCGCGCCGCTTTTTCAACGTGTGCCACAATCCGAAAGCGCCGGCCGAAAGCGGCAGGAACACCGTCTGCGGCATGGCCGGTATCAGACCGAGCGCCCCCAATACGCAGCCGACCGGCAGCCAGATGCGCGGATCGGCAAGCTGGCCGCTGATCTGCCCGGCAAGGTCGCGGGAATCGGACACGCGAGTGACGATCGTCGCCGCCGCAATGGACAGCAGCAGCGCGGGAATGGAGGCGACAAGCGCATCGCCCACCGCCAGCGTGACATAACGCTCGCCCGCTTCGCCGGCGCTCAGCCCGTGCGTGATCATGCCCAGCACCAGCCCGGCAACGATGTTCACGCACAGGATCAGCAGGGCGGCAATCGCATCGCCCTTCACGAACTTGCTCGCGCCATCCATGGAGCCGTAGAAGTCCGCTTCAGTGGCGATTTCGCGCCGCCGCGCCTTCGCCTCGTCCGCCGTCACCAGCCCGGCCGCGAGATCGGCGTCGATCGCCATCTGCTTGCCCGGCAGGGCGTCGAGGGTGAAACGGGCAGAGACTTCCGACACGCGCCCCGCGCCCTTGGTCACCACCACCAGGTTGATGATCATCAGGATCAGGAACACGAAGATGCCGACGGCGAAATTGCCCCCCACCAGGAAGGCGCCGAAGGCCTCGATCACCTTGCCGGCCGCGGCTTCGCCCTCATGCCCTTTCAGCAGCACCACGCGCGTGGACGCGACGTTAAGCGCGAGGCGCAGCAGCGTGGCGAACAGCAACACGGAGGGGAAGGACGAGAAATCCAGCGGCTTTTCTGAGTTCACCGCCGCCATCAGCACCGCCACCGACAGCGCGATGTTGAGCACGAAGAACACGTCGAGAGCCATGGACGGGATCGGCACCACCATCAGCACGATGATGGTGAGGATGCCCGCCGGCAGCGCGAGCGCGGGAGAAAAGATCGATTTGAGGGTCACAGGTCGAAAGCCTTGAATTTGGCGTAGGCGGCATCAATGCGGTCACCGGCCTCTCCGGCGGGTGCGCCAGACCCGCCGAAGGTGGCGCGCAGCGTCTCCGCCATGGATGGGCGGCTGACGGGCGGAGTGGCCGTAGGAGCAGGTGCGCTGGTCGCGCCGGCCCGTGCGTATGCGAAGGCAGCGGACGGGGACATTGCGTCGAACCCCGGCGAGGTGCCGTGCATGGCGCCCGTCATCTTCGCACGGACCACATCCATTACTTCGCCGACCGAACGCGCCGTCGTGCCGTTGAAGAAGATCGGGCGATTGGCAGCGGCAGCCTTGGGCATCAGTGCCGCGGCGGACTGAGCGGGATCAGCCTGCAGCGCACCGAGGAAATCCCGCGCGCCGGCACCGCCGAGGAAATGAGCAAGATAGAGCTCGGCAGAATCCGGCGCCCGCCCGAGGAAGCCCTGCAACTCGGCACTGTTATCGCGCGCAAGCTCTGCCGCCATCAGCGCCGACGCGCCGGGATCGAAGCGTAGCGCCATGACCTGGGCCCGCATGGCTGGATCGGCGATCTGTGCCGCACCGCCGGGGCCGCGCGTGATCGCCCCGTCCGCCCAGCCGAGACCATGCTCAGCCCCGTGCTTGTCGAGCGTGTCGAGCCAGGTGCCGTTGACGAATTGATAAAGGCCGGCGGCGGTCGAGGTGCCCGCACGGGCGGACGGGTCGAAGCCCGATTCCAGCTTCGCCTGCGCCAGAAGATAGTCGAAATCGACCCCGGTCGCCGCCGAGGCGCGCGCGATCGCGGCATGCACCTCGCCATGCTGGACAGGATTGATTGCGGGCACGTCTTCCCCCGGAGGTTGCTGTTCCTCCGAGGTTTAAGCAATAAGCGTGCCAGTTATGTAGAGCTGGGCCTTAGCGAGGCATCTCCGCGACCGCGCCATGGTACAGGCCGGCGGAACCGGTCAGCGCGGAAAGGCGGGACTGCAGATTGGCGGCGATCAGGTTCCGCAGCTTGCGGTTGATCTCGTTGAGCCTTTTCACCGCATCGAGCAGGCCGTGGCATTCCTCGTCGAGTTCGGCCTTCGTGCAGCGTTCCATCACCGCGCAGAGGTTCATCTTGCCGTCGGCGCAGGTGACGATCCGCTCCATGTCCATGGCGGCAAGCGCCTGCCGCTCGCCTTCTAGCAGGGCAAGCATTTGCCGCAGGCTGTCGCGCAGGGGAGGAGTATGACTCACGACTTGGACCTCAACAGGTAGCCGGCGGCGATCATCGCGTCGGCGATCTTGGCGGGGACGAGGGGATATTTGCCCTGTTCCACAGCCTTGCGAATTTCCGCGACGCGATCGTGATCGACCGGCGCGGACTGTCCGGCGGAAATGGTCCGGGTCAGGCCGCCGGTTCCGGCAGCCGCCGCCTTGCTCTCCTTGCTGGCGGCAGAAGCCACCTGCTCGGTGCGAGCCACAGGGGAAGACGCGCCGGATTGCAGGCGCTGCGTCACATTCAGACTTGCCGCGTCAATCGGTTTCATCGTTCCGCTCCGTAAAGCATTCTGAAGCAAGAACGGTCACCACAGGGGCATTTTTAAGCCACCCCTGAAAAAATCTGCCGGTTACGGCAAATCCATGCCGACTACGCCGGGCCGGATGATCCGCGCACGGATCGGATCCGCCCTGGTGCCGGCCGGCCGCACACGGATCCATTCGCCCACGGCGCCGCCATCCATTGCCTCGCCCTGGCGTGAAAGGGTGAACCCGCTGCCATGCACTGCAATCGTCACCGCTTCGCCCCGCGCCACGGCCGGGACTGCGCGCTGCTGCGCCATCGGCGATGTATCTGCCGCCGTATTCAGCGGCACGAAGATGCGCCATCCACCCGGCACGGGGCAGCGGACGACGATCGTCTCCCGTCCCTTGCCGTACCATTCGAGATCGTGCTGCTGCGCGCATTGCGCCAGCTTGAGCCGACGGTCGACAGGCAGGCGCGCACCTCCCGGCTCGCCGACGGCGGCGCCGGTGAACTGGGCGACTTCACCATCGATCACGCTGGGATCGGTGAAGCCCGCCGCAAGCGCGCCGGAAGCAGCACAAAGGGCTGCGGCGCAAGCGATCAGCCGGATTGTTCGCATGGATCATCCCCTTGGGTAGCGGCATCCGCGCCGCCTTCACGGGGCTGATCTCTGCAATTTGCGTGCCAGCTGCTTCCGCCATCGTCATAGGCGAGCACGGCGAGAAGCTCGGCAGTCCCCGCCGGCTCCAGCAGGATGCGCGCCGGCGTGGGCCAGCTCCCCGCACCTTGGGACAGGGCCAATGCTCCCTCCGCCGCCTCGCCCGCACCGCCGGCGGGATAGCGCGCGATGATCGTCAATCGCTGGCGCGGGTCGGGCACTTGGGCAGCAAGCCATTCACCGATGGGAGGGGCATCGGCGCCCGCGCGATAGATCGCCGCCGGCTCGCCCATGGCCGGGAGAGGATTGGCTTCGCGTGCGTCCCCCGATTTCGGCTCCGGCTTCCCCACGGCCGACAGCGCGACCATGAACAGGATCAGCGCAAGATCGGCGATCACCGTCTGCCAGCCACCCGCTCCGCGCGCGATCACGCCGCATTCCTGCTCGCGTCAGGGCCCGTCGTGCGTCTGCTCAGACCCGCGCCAGGCGCAGCGCGCGGCGCCTTGGCGCGCTCCACGGAAGCGGCGAGCCAGTCCAGCAGCTCGGCGCGCGCGCGATCCTCGGCACCGAACCTGCGCTGCACCGCGGCGGCGAGCGGAGCGAACAGGAAGTTGGCGATCACCAATCCGTATAAGGTGGTGGAAACGGCCATGCCGATCGCAGCTGCATAATTGCCCTCCGCCTGCACGGTGGTTGTCAGGCTGCCAAGGGACAGCAACGTGCCGGCGAGACCGAGTACGGGCGCAAGTTCGGCCGCGCTGCTTAAAACGCCGGCCCCCGTCTCGGCCAGCGCCATCCGGCGCGCGCGGAAGGCTGCGTGCTGATCATACAGCGCCTGGGCGGAGCGGCGGGCGATGATTGTGTCTGCAAGACCGCCGAACTCGCCGTCGCGCATCGGCCGCGGCTCGGCGCGGAGCAGGCCCTGCGCCTCGATCTCCTGGATTTGCGCGGCAAGCTGTGCCTTCACGCCTGGCGCATCGAAGCGCCGCGACAGCAATTGCCCCAGCGCGCGCAGCATCTGCGCCGTATCGCCAAGGCCGCAGCGCAGCAGCGTGGCCGCCAGCGTGCCGCCCACCACGATCGCGATGGAAGGCCAATCGATCAATTGCGCGGGGTTCATGCGATCTCCTTGCCGCCAAGAACGGCAGCGATCCGCGGAAATTTAGCCGACTGGCGAATTCTTGCCGCCGGTCCGGCAAGGCCTTGCCGCCCGCCTTTGCCGCCTCAGTCAAGCGCCCGGATTGCTGCGCTTTTCCGCCAATTGGCACGGTGCTTGCTATCAACCATGCGTGCAATTCGTGGAGTGTGTGTGATGAGCGAAGGATTGTTCGGCCTGCATGGTGCAGCGCTCGAAATCCGCTCGCAGCGGCTCGGGCTGCTGAGCTCCAACATCGCCAATGCGGCGACCCCCGGTTACAAGGCGCGCGATATCGATTTCGCCGCCGCCCTGGATGCGCGGCTGAATGGCGCGGACGAAGATCGCGCCGTCTCCTCCGCCACGCGCTACCGCGTGCCGGTGATGTCCAGCCTCGACGGCAACACGGTGGAGATCGGCACCGAACAGGCCGCCTTCGCGGAAAACGCCGTGGCGTACACCGCCACGCTGAGCTTCCTGCGCGGCCGCGTGGAAACTGTCACCCGCGCGATCAGAGGCGAATGACGATGCCGGGTTCCATGTCTCTCTTCGAACTCGGCCAGCGCGCCATGTCCGCGCAGATGGTGCGGATGAACGCGGCCGCGTCCAACCTCGCCAATGCGGGCAGCGTCTCCGCCAGCGAGGACGGAGCCTACAAGCCCGTGCGGGCGGTGTTCGCGCAGGAGCTGGATAATGCCACGGGCCTCAGCTCCGTTCGCGTGGAGCGGGTGATGACCAGCGAAGCCGCGCCGGTGCGTCAGCACGATCCCGATCACCCGCTGGCGGACGAGAACGGCGATGTCTGGGTCTCTCCGGTCGATGAGAACGAGGAGATGGTCGAGATGCTCGAAGCCTCCCGCCAATACCGCAACATGGTCGATGCGCTGTCGACCGCCAAACAGCTGATGCTGGAAACGATGAGGATGAAATGACCACTGTCAATTCCGCCACCGCACCGGGGACCAGCCCGGGCAGCAGCAGCACGGGCTTCTCGTCGCTGGGCTCCGACGATTTCCTCAAGCTGCTGGTCGTGCAGATGCAGCAGCAGGATCCGTTCGACCCGGTCGATAACAAGGAGATGCTGGCGCAGATGGCGCAGTTCTCCTCGCTGTCCGCCGCCACCGACAGCAGCACGCTGCTGAAGGACATTTCCGACAAGCTGGACCTGCTCGTCGCCGCGAATGCGAGCGCGAATGGTTCGGCCGATCAACCCGCAAACAGCGACGCTTAAGGAGCACCCCCATGTCGTTCTACATTTCCCTGAACGGGCTCAAGAACTCCCAGACCGACCTGGGCGTGATCGCCAACAATATCGCCAATGCCGAAACCAACGGCTTCAAGAAAAGCCGCACCGATTTCGGTGACGTGGTGGCGGCAACGGCCCTGACCAATCCCAAGATGGTCCAGGGGATCGGCGCCACGGTGGAATCGATCACGCAAAATTTCGAACTCGGCCCGATCGAGCAGACCGGCGGATCGCTGGACCTGGCGATCACGGGCGACGGCTTCTTCACCACCGTCTCGCAGGACACCGGCAAGACCTATTATACGCGCAACGGCGCCTTCAAGATGGACCAGAACGGCTTCGTCCAGGATGGCAGCGGCAACGTGCTGCAGAGCTTCCCCGTGGACGCGAACGGCAATCCCACCTCCACGACGCCGCAGGATACGCAGATCCCGGCGACCAACGCCGCCGGCGCCGAATTCGCCAGCGTGGCCGTGGGCGTCGACGGCACGATCACCGCTTCCTATGCGGACGGATCCACGATGGCGATCGGCAATGTGACGCTCGCTTCCTTCCTTTCGCCCGAAGGCCTCAAGAAGGTCGGCTCCGCGAACTGGGAAGTCAGCGGTATTTCGGGCACGGCCAAATACGGATCGCCGGGCACCGGCCAGTATGGCACGCTGCTGTCGGGCAATCTCGAACGCTCCAACGTGGACATTGCGGAGGAGCTGGTCGGCCTGATCACCGCGCAGCGCAACTTCCAGGCGAATGCCAAGGCGATCGACACGGCGACGCAGATTTCCCAGACCATCATCAACCTGCGGACCTGATAGGCATGGATCGCCTGATCTACACCGCGCTGTCGGGGATGCAGTCCTCCATGGCCCAGCAGAGGGTGATCGCCAGCAATATGGCGAACGCCCAGACGCTGGGCTTCAAGGCCGAACTGCTCGACCAGCGCCCCGTCACCATCAAGGGCGACAGCCTCGAAGTACGCGCGATGCAGCATGCCGAGGTGCGCGGCGCGCGCATGGATACGGGCGAAGTGGTGGAGACCGGGCAGCCGCTCGACGTCTCCATCAAGGGCGATGCGCTGATGGCGGTGCAGGCGGAGGACGGGACGGAGGCCTATACGCGGCGCGGCGATCTGGCGATCGCCCCCACGGGCCTTCTCACCACCGGCGACGGCCATCCCGTGATTGGTGACGGCGGCCCGATTACCATCCCGCTCGGCGGCAAGCCCGCCATCGCACCGGACGGCACCGTCACGGTCACCGACCCCACCCAGCCCGATGCCCCGGCGCAGGAAGTTGGCCGCATCAAGCTGGCGGGGTGGCAGGGCAGCCCTGTGCTGAAAGGCCTCGACGGCTTGTTCCGGGTGGAAGACGGCGGCGTTCTGCCGCGCGACGAGGAAGCGACGCTGCAGACCGGCTCGCTCGAGCAATCCAATGTGAAGCCGACCGAGGTGCTCGTCGAGATGATCGACGCCCAGCGCCTGTTCGCGATGCGCACCAAAATGATCTCGACCGCCCGCGAGGTGGACGAAAGTGGTGCCTCGTTGATGCGAATGACCTGACGAAAGGACCGTTCAGATGCCTGTTTCAGCACTCCAGGTCGCCCGGACCGGGCTCGAAGCCCAGGACGCGCGGATGCGCGTGGTGGCGAACAACCTCGCCAACGTGGGCACCACCGGCTTCAAGCGCGACCGCGCCAATTTTGCCACCCTCGCCTATCAGGACGCCCGCATTGCCGGGCAGCGTTCCTCGGGCGAAACAGCTTATGCCACCGGGCTCAACCTCGGCACCGGCGTCGCCATCCAGTCCACCAGCCAGATCGTCACGCAGGGGGCGCTGAACACCACGGGCAACGCACTGGACCTGGCGCTGGACGGGGAAGGCTATTTCCAGGTGCAGCTGCCGGGCGGCCAGCTCGGCTACACCCGCGCCGGCAATTTCACCCGCTCGGCCGAAGGGCAGGTGGTCACGCAGCAGGGCTATATCCTGCAGCCGGCGATCACCGTCCCCGAAGGCGCGACAGCCATCGCGGTATCGCAGGACGGGATCGTGTCCGCCCAGCTCCCCGGCCAGACCGAGGCAACCGAACTCGGCCAGTTGCAGATCGCCAGCTTCGCCAATCCGGCGGGCCTGCGCGCGATCGGCGATAACTTCCTGGTCGAGACTGGCGCCAGCGGCGCCGCCCAGCTCGCCCCCGGCGGCGAGAACGGCCGCGGCAGCATCCGCCAGGGCATGCTCGAGGCGTCCAACGTCAACATCGTGGAAGAGCTGGTGGACATGATCGAAACCCAGCGGGCCTATGAGATCAATTCCAAGATGGTCTCCGCGGTCGACGAAATGCTCCGCAACGCGAACCAGACGCTCTGACCGGCGCCAGCACAGTGACCAGCACCATGCACCAAACGATCTCCCGCTCCGCCGCCCTCGCAGGCGCGCTGCTGCTTGGCGCTTGCGCCACGGAAAAGCCAGCCGGCTTCGCCGCCACCCTCCCCCCGCCGCCGGCGGCGCCGGCAGCCGCGAACGGCGCGATCTTCCAGCCTGCCAACGGCTTCGCGCCCTATCACGCCGGCATGCGCGCCCACAGCGTGGGCGACATCGTGACCGTGGCGCTGATCGAGCGGACCGTGACGTCCAAGTCCGCGAGCTCCAAGACGAGCCGAGACGGCGGGCTGGCGGTCGCTCCGCCCGCCACGGGTCCGTTCTCCTTCAGCGGGTCGGACCTTAACTCTTCGGCCAGTTCGTCGTTCAACGGAAAGGGTGACGCGGCGCAGGCCAGTTCCCTGCAGGGCAGCATCTCCGTGACCATCGCGGAAGTGCGCCCGAACGGAACGGCGCTGATCAGGGGCGAAAAGGTGATGAACTTCAGCCAGGGCGATGAATGGATCCAGCTTACCGGGATCATCCGCCTGGCCGACATCGGCCCCGACAACACCATCGCCTCCGGCCGGATCGCCGACGCGCGGCTGAGCTATGCCGGCAAGGGCGCGGTGCAGAAGTCGAGCCGCCAGGGCTGGCTGCTCGATTTCTTCAACACCATAAGTCCGTTCTGAGGTGGTGCGATGATCCGCAAGATCCTCCTCGCCCTGGCTGCCGCGCTGGCCGCGATGGCCTCCCCCGCTTCGGCGGAGCGGGTGCGCGACCTCGGCACGTTCCAGGCCGTCCGCTCCAACCAGCTGACCGGCTATGGCATTGTCGTGGGCCTCGATGGCTCCGGCGATGACAATTTCGCCTATCTGACCGAGGCCATGCGCGGCGTCTCCACCCGTCTCGGCCTGCAACTGCCGCCGGGCGCGAACCCCGCGCTCAAGAATGCGGCGGCAGTGCTGATCACGGCCGACCTGCCCGCCTTCGCCAAGCCGGGCCAAAGGATCGACGTGACCGTTTCGGCCATCGGGAAAGCCAAGAGCCTGCGCGGCGGCGCGCTGGTGCTCACCCCGCTCTATGGCGCGGACGGGCAGATCTACGCCATGGCGCAGGGCAATCTCGCCGTCGGCGGGCTCGGCGTGTCCGGCAAGGATGGATCGCGCCTTACCGTGAATGTGCCGACGGTCGGCCGGATCGCCGAAGGCGCGAGCGTGGAACGCGGCGTGGCGACCGGCTTCGAACAGGCGGACCTGCTGCGTTGGAACCTCTATCAGGCCGATTTCCTCACCGCTGCGCGCGTGCGGGATGCAATCAATGCGCGGTACCCCGGATCGGCGCAGGTGGAAGACGGCGTTACCCTCGCCCTCAACATGC
Organism: Altererythrobacter sp. B11; assembly: GCF_003569745.1. Lineage (NCBI taxonomy): Bacteria > Pseudomonadati > Pseudomonadota > Alphaproteobacteria > Sphingomonadales > Erythrobacteraceae > Altererythrobacter > Altererythrobacter sp. B11. The sequence goes on along the minus strand of NZ_AP018498.1, from coordinate 1,363,822 downwards.
CGACCGGCGCCGATGTGCGCGCCAGCATGATGGCGGATATCGAAATGATCGAGGTCGATCCGGCCGAAGCCGCGGCGCGCGTGGTGGTGAACAGTCGCACCGGCACGGTGGTGATTTCCAGCGCCGTCCGCCTCGCCCCGGCGGCAATCAGCCACGGCAGCCTGGTGGTGCGGATCGACGAAGACCCCAGAGTCGTGCAGCCGGCGCCCTTCAGCCGCGGCGTCACCGCGCAGGAAGAAAGCAGCCAGGTCGATGCCCAGCAGATGGGCGGCCACGTCGCCCTGTTCGAGCCGGGCGCATCGCTGGCCGAACTCGTCGATGCGCTCAATCTGCTCGGCGCCACGCCGCCCGATCTGGTGGCGATCCTCGAAGCGCTGAAGCAAGCCGGTTCGCTCAAGGCAGAGATGGTGGTGATATGACGGGCCCCGTCTCTCTCGCCGCGGCCAACGCTGGGCTCGCCATGGCGCCCGCCACGCCTGGCGACCACGAAAAGCTGGCCCAGGTGGCCAAACAGTTTGAGGCTATCTTCCTGCGCCAGATGCTGGCGGCAGCGCGCAAGACCGACTTCGGCGGTGACGGTCTGTTCGGCGGCCAGGGCGAAGAAACGTTCCGCGACATGCAGGATTCGCAGTTCGCCGACATCGCCTCCAAGACCGGCTCGATCGGTCTCGCCCAGTCGATCGAGGCGCAGCTTTCCCGTTACCTGCAGCCGGAAGGATAAAGCATGGCGTCCGACCTCCTTTCCATCGCCGCCAGCGGCGCGCGGGCCGCGCGGGGCGCGCTCGATGTCACGGCGCAGAACATCGCCAACGCGTCGAGCGAAGGCTATGTCCGCCGCAGCGTGACGATCGAGGAAGTCGCCGCCGCAGGCGGCTATATGCGCGCGAACGACATCTCCCTGTCGGGCTCGCGCGTATCGGGCGTGTCGCGCAATGCGGACATGTTCCGCCAGGCGGAGGTGCGCCGCACCAACAGCGACATCAAGCGTTCCGATGCGGAGCTGGCCGGACTGCAGAACCTCGAAGCCGCCGTCGATCAATCGGGGATCTACGATTCCATCGTGGCATTCGAAGGCGCGCTGCAGCAGCTTTCGGGCGATCCCGTCGATCCTTCGCTGCGGGCGGCCGTGATGGGCGCGGCCGACGCCATGGCCAACAAGTTCCAGATCGCCGACAGTTCGATCACCTCCGCGGTGGCCGGGATGCAGTTCGAGGCGCAGGGCGCGGTGGATCAGGCGAATGTCGTCACCAGTGAACTCGCCCGCGTGAACTTGCAGCTGGTGCGCGCCGGGCCGAACAGCTCCGACCGCGCCTCCCTGCTCGACCGGCGCGACGCCCTGCTCGAGAAGCTGAGCGGCATCACCGACATCAACACTACCTTCGGCAGCGACGGGGGCGTGACGGTGCGCGCGGGCGGCGCCGGCGGGCCGGTGCTCGTTTCCGGCATCAATTCCGCGCCTCTCGCCATGAGTATCGCCGCGGACGGCACTGCATCCTTCACGGCGGGCGGCACCGCTTTCACTCCCGCCGGCGGCTCGCTGGCCGGCAATGCGCTCGGCCTCTCGGAAGCGGCCAGCCTGCGCGGCCGCCTGGATGCGGTGGCCAATTCGTTGATCTCCACGCTCAACGCCGCGCAGGCGAACGGCGCCGCCCTCGATGGATCGGGCGGCCAGCCGCTGTTCGCCGGCACCGGCGCCAACGGCATCCATCTGGCCTTCACCAATCCCGCCGGGCTCGCCACAGCGCCAGCGGGTTCCCCCGCCGGCAGCCGCGATTCATCCAATCTTGACGCGTTGCGGGTAGGCTTGGCGAGCAACGGGCCAGCGGAAGATACGAATGCCTTGCTGTTCGACATTTCGAGCAAGGTTTCGAGCCGCAAGCTGACCAATGAGGCGCTGGAGACGATCGCGTCCTCCGCGCGGATTTCGTTGCAGGAACAGTCGGGGGTGGATCTCGATAGCGAGGCGGCCAATCTGATCCGGTTCCAGCAGGCCTTCCAGGCCTCTGGCCGGGCGATGCAGGTCGCCACCGAATTGTTCGACACGTTGATAGCGATTGGATGATGCGGCGATGATCAGTCTCAGCACCTCTGCCTATTTTGAACGCGCCACACGCCAGATGGCCGATCTGCGCGGGCAGGCGGACGAACTGCAGTTGCAGATCTCCACCGGCCAGAGGCTCAGCCGCGCGTCCGACGATCCCGTGGCCGCAGCGCGCCTGCGCACCCTCTCACGCTCGCAATCGCTGTCCAAGATCGACCAGACCAATTCCGATCGCGCGGCGGCCGATCTGAAGCTGACGGACAGCGCGCTGCAATCCGTGGCGGACATCGTCACCCGGGCGAAGGAACTCGCCACCAAGGCCGCAACCGGCACTTACAACGCGGCGCAGCGGGCCTCCATGGGCACAGAGATCGAAGGGCTGCAGAAGAGCCTGCTGCTGGTGATGAACGGCCGCAACAGCGCCGGCCACGCCCTGTTTGGCGGCGCCACCAGCGGCCAGTCCTATCAGGAAACCTCCGGCACCATCACCTATGTGGGCACTGCCGCCACGCTGCCGCTCGATCTGGGCGAAGGCCAGACGGTCACCCCGGGCCTCACCGGGCCGGAAGTGCTGAATTTCGACGTGGCCGGTTCGCCCACCGACCTGTTCGCCGTGCTGGGCACGCTGTCCGCGGCACTGCAAAGCGGCACGGGCGATCCCATCGGCGCGGCGCAGGATGCCATGAACGGTCTCGACGCCGGTCTGGAGAAGGTCACCACGGCGCAGACAGTCGTCGGCGCGCGGATGAACTGGGTCGATTTGATGGACGACCGGCGCACGCAAACGGGCGAGCTGCGCGCGGATGAACAAAAGACGGTGGGCGGGGCGGACCCCGCCGAAACAATCGCCCGCCTGCAGGAGATGATGACCGTGCTGGAGGCAAGCCAAGCGAGCTTCGTCAAGCTCGCCAATCTTTCGCTTTTCAACATGATCTGATCCGGCCGCGCCGGATTCTGGGGACCAATAATGTTTGCTGCAATCGGGATCGTCATCCTCCTGGTCATGGTCTTTGGCGGGTTCGCCATCACGGGCGGCGCTTTGGAGCCCGTGCTGCATGCCATTCCGCACGAAATGCTCATCATCGGGGGCGCCGCGCTGGGCGCGGTGGTGGCCGGCAATTCCATGCACGAATTGAAGGCGATCGGCGGCGCCTTCGGTAAGGTGTTCAAGGGCCCGCGCCACACCAAGCAGGACCACATGGATGCGATCGCCCTGTCCACCAAGCTGATGAAGCTGCTGCGCAGCGAAGGCCCGGTGGCGCTGGAAAGCCATGTGCAGGAACCGCAGAACTCCCCGCTCTTCGCGGAATACCCGCGTATCCTGGCCAACAAGCCGCTGGTCTCGCTGATCTGCGACACGCTGACGCTGATCGTCGTCTCCTCCGGCACGCTGGAAACGCACGCGGTGGAAGAGGTGATGGACAATGCGATGAAGACGCATTTCCATGAACAGCACGAACCGCAGCACGCCCTGCAGTCGCTGGCGGACGCACTGCCTGCGCTGGGCATCGTCGCCGCGGTGCTGGGCGTGGTGAAGACCATGGGCTCGATCGACGAGCCGCCGTCCGTGCTGGGCGGGATGATCGGTTCCGCGCTGGTCGGTACCTTCATGGGCGTGCTGCTCGCCTATGGTATCGTCGGCCCGCTGGCCGGGCGGCTGAAGCAGATCCTCGAGCAGGATGAGCAGATCTTCCATGCAGTGAAGCAGGTCATCATCGCTTCGCTCAACGGCTATCCGCAGCCGCTCGTGGTCGAAAGCGCCCGTTCGGGCCTCGGCCATGCGGTGCGCCCGGGCCTGTCCGAGCTCCTCGACAGCCTGCGGGGCCGGTGAGATGGCCGCCCGCGGGAAGAACGAGCCGCTTCCGCCCATCATCGTCAAGAAGGTCACCATCGTCGAAGGTGGCCATCACGGCGGCGCCTGGAAGGTCGCCTATGCGGACTTCGTGACCGCCATGATGGCCTTCTTCCTGCTGCTCTGGCTGCTGGGTGCCACGACCGAGGACCAGCGCAAGGGACTGGCCGACTATTTCACCCCTACGCTGGTGAAGACCAAGCAGGACAGCGCGGGCGCCAACGGTTTGCTCGGCGGGTCCTCCATCACCGACGTGGACAATTACCCGAACCGCGCCGGCCAGACCGGTACGCGCGCCCTCACTGTGCCCCGCGGCGCCACTGGCGGGCCGAAGGAAGGCGCCGATGCGGTGAAGCGGATGCGGGCGCGCGTCGAGCAGAAGCTCAACGAAAGCAAGCGGATGCGGCGCCTCGCGCAGCAGGTGCGGATGATCGACACCACCGAAGGCGTGCGGATCGACCTTGTGGACGATGCGGATTTCTCGATGTTCTCGCTCGGCACCACCGTCCTTACACCTGATGCGGCGGCGCTACTGAAGGTGATTGCGGGGGCGGTGCAGCCCGAAGGCGGCGAGCTGACCATCCGCGGCCATACGGATTCGCTACCCTGGAAGAGCGGGATGCAGGCGAACAACTGGTCGCTTTCCGCGGGTCGCGCGGAAGCGACGCGGCAGGCGCTGATGCGCAGCGGCATCGCGCCCGGGCGCTTCATGCGGATCGAAGGGGTGGCCGATCGCGAGTTGCTGATCCGCGATGATCCGCAGGATCCGCGCAACCGGCGCATCTCGATCCTGCTGACGCGCTAAGGGGCGTTGCTTACCGGGCGTTAACCATATTTTCCTAGGCTTCTCGGCATGGGGGTAGCCGGGCTTCACGGAGGGCTGGCGCGCCTCGCGCGACAGGAGCCACGACGTGACCGCATCGCTTTCGCCGCATGATTTCGACGGCCTGCTGGACCGCTATCCAGCCATCCGCTGCCTCTCACTCGATTGTTTCGACACGCTTTTGTGGCGCGACACGCATGCTCCCCGTGACCTGTTCCATGCTTTGGAAGGCACGACGATCGTCCAGCGCAGCAGCGCCGAAAGCCATGCCAGGCGAGCGGCGCTGGCGACCGACGGCAGCGGGGAGGTGACGATCGAGCAGATCTATGCCCAGCTGATGCCGCTGGCTTCACCCACCGAACGCTTGGCCGCCATCGAGGCGGAAATCGCGGCCGAGGCCCGCCACTGCTTTGCTTTTGCACCGACCGTGCACCTGATGATGACGGCCAAGGCAAGAGGACTGCAATTGATTGTTGTCTCCGACACCTACTTTTCAGCCGAGCAACTGCGCACATTGATCGCTCGATCGGCCGGAGACGAGGTCGCCGGATTGATCGACCGGATCTTCTGTTCCAGCGAGTTCGGCAAGGCGAAGGCCGGCGGCTTGTTCGGGGATGTGATCGGCCGGCTGAAACTGCCACCCGAAACGGTCCTGCATCTGGGCGACAACGCGTCTGCGGACGTGCAGGGCGTTGCCCCCTTCGGTGTGAACGCGCTGCATCTGGCGCAGTTTTCCGAAAGCGCGGCGCAGCGGCTGCGGCTGGAGGCGGCGGCCGACCGGATCGTGCATCCCGCGGCGCCGGTCGCCGGCTCCCCCCTGCCCCACCGCGCGGCGCTTTCCATCGCCGAACCGCTGCTGGCCGATCCCGCCGAACGGCTGGGCGCGACGCTGCTCGGCCCCGTGCTGCACGGCTTCGAGCGGTGGCTGGGCGAAGAGGCCCGGGCGCTGGAGGAGACCCGCGGCGGCAAAGTGCACTGGCTGTTCCTGATGCGCGACGGCTATCTGCCGATGCAGGTCCACGCCCTGTCCGGCCCGCATGACAATGCCCATGCCGTTGAAATCAGCCGCTTCACCTCCATTGCCGCCTCGCTGACATCGGACAGGGCGGTGAGCGATTATGTCGAGCGCCAGTTCGGCACCGGCGCCGACATCCTGGGCCGCCAGCTGCTGATGCCCGAGGAGCGGATCAAGGCGCTTTGCGCCGGCCGTTCCCCGGCAGAGGCCTGCTTTGCCCTTGCACGCGAGGCGCGCAGCGGGCCGGGCCGCAAGGCCACGGTGCGCGCGGCCCGCGGCTACGCCGATCGACTGGTGGCGCATGTTGCGGCGACTGTCCGCCCGGACAAGGGCGACACGCTGATGTTCATCGATCTCGGCTATAACGGCTCCGTCCAGAACCATGTCGCCGCGCTGCTGGAAGAGCGGCTGGGGGTGCATGTCGCCGGCCGCTATCTGCTGCTGCGCGAAACCTACCGCACCGGGCTGGACAAGAAGGGCCTGATTTCCGGCGAGCATTATGACGCCTTCACGCTGGAGGCCTATTGCAGCAATGTCGCCGTGCTGGAGCAGCTGTGCACCTCCTCCGCCGGATCGGTGGTGGACTATCAGGCCGATGGCACTCCCATCCGCCGCGACAACGCCATCACCCCCGCGCAGAACGCCACGCGTGAGAAGATTCAGGCCGGATGCCTGAAGTTCCAGGCCTTTGCCGGCGGCGCCCTGCTGCGGCAGGATCGCAGCGGCGAAGCGGAACTGTGGCGCAAGGGCGCTGCCAGCGTGCTGGCCCGGATGATGTTCCTGCCCGTGGCCGACGAGCTGGCGGTGATCGAACGCTTCGAACATGACATCAACCTGGGTGGAGAGGCGACCACCGGCCTGTTCGACAAGGCCGAGGCCGGCCGCGCGCTGCGCCAGCGCGGCCTGTTCTACATGAACAATTCGGAGCGGATGTATCTGCCGGCCGAACTGCAGGGGCAGGGCCTGGCCACACGGCTCAGCCTGCTGACCCAGCGCCGCTTCGGCCTGCCGCTGACCTTCAGCGACATGGCCGATGCCACCATCGACCTGCCCGTCGTCTTCGCCGATCGCGAACAAGCGACGCCGCAGATCGTCACCGCCACTGCCACGCATGACGGCTTCTTCCTCGCCGCCATCCCGGTCGGCGCCGGGCAGTATTCGGTCGCGCTGCAATTCGGCGCCCTGTTCGACTGGTTCGAACTGGACAGCCTGAGCTTCCACCGGGTGGACGAATTCCTGACCGCCAAGCCGGACGACCAGCGGCTGGAGCTTGCCGCCGAACCCGAGCTGGACGGGATCACCCGGGCCGGCGGGCGGCTGATGCAGGCGGATAGTGCCACGGGCTTCGTCATGGTCCATCCGCCGCAGATTGCCGATCCCGGGCAGATGCTGCTGGCCTGCGTGTTCCGCCCCACGGTGGTGCGGCAAAGCGCGGCAGACCACGAGATTGCGGCTCCCGCTGGCGCAGTAGCCCGCGCCGGATCGCCCGCCCCCGCAACGGAGTTGCTGGCATGAGCGGGCTGCTGATCCATTCCATGGCCGAATTCGCGCCGCTGATCCGCCCCTGCCTCGAGCGCGCAGGGACGCGGGACATTGTCGAGATCGGCGCCGAGTTCGGCGGCATGTCTGCGGAGCTGGCCGATCATTGCGCCGCGGCAGGCGGCATGCTGACCAGCGTGGACCCGGCACCCAAACCGGAGTTCATCGCCTGGGCCGCGGCTGATCCGGCCGTTCGCCACATCGCCCGCCCCAGCCTGGACGCGCTGCCCGATCTGCCCGCTGCCGATGCCTGGGTGGTGGATGGCGACCACAATTACTACACCGTTTACAACGAACTGCTGGGCATCGACGCGGCGTGCCGCCGGGCGGACAAGCCCCTGCTGGCCTTCCTGCACGATATCAGCTGGCCCTGCGCACGGCGGGATTTCTACTACGCGCCCGATCGCATCCCGGCCGAACATCGCCACCCGCACAGCTTCGACGTGGGGGTGACGCTGGCGCATGGCAAACCAATGCTCCACCGCGGCATGCGCGGCATGGGCCATTTCGCCTGGGCGCTGCACGAAGGCGGGCCACGCAACGGCGTGCTGACGGCGGTGGAGGATTTCATAGCCGGCGCCGACAGCGAGGAACGCCCGCTGATCTTCGCCCACATCCCGGCCGTGTTCGGCCTCGGCGTGCTGTTCGACGGCAGCGCCGAATGGGCGGAAGACGTGGCGGGCCAGTTGCTGCCCTATCACCAGAACGAGCTGATCGCGAAGCTGGAGCTGAACCGGCTGGAAAACTACCTCGCCGTGATCGACTGGCAGGACAGCCACGCCGCCACCGCCCCTGCGGGCTAGGCGACCGGGTCCGCAGGCGAGGTCGCGAGCGGCCTTCGACAGGCTCAGGCCGGGCGGGTTTGTGCCGCAGGCCTTGGCGAGCCGATTGCGGCACAATGCATCCCCAATTCGTCATTCCCGCGAAGGCGGGAATCCAGTCCGGCGATACGCCTGCCGCTCTGGATCCCCGCCTTCGCGGGGATGACGAGAGAGGACTGGTGCGGCCTTCCCCGCCTCGCTCGCTTATCGAAGGACGCGCTCTGGCTGCCGCTTAGGGAGAGGTGAGGCGCGTGGCCTTCGACAGGCTCAGGCTGAGCGGGTGTGGGTGGCTGGGTGCGGGCGTTGCGAGGCCGCCAGCACTCCGCGCGACAGCAGCGCAGACGAGCCCCGCGCACCACCAACGCAACTTCCCTTCGTCATTCCCGCGCAGGTGGGGATCCAGAGCGGCGGGCGTATCGCTCAGCTGGATTCCCGCCTGCGCGGGAATGACGAAGGTTTGCGGGGGGTGGCGGGGCCTTCCCCGCTCCGCTCATCCTGAGCCTGTCGAAGGATGCGCTCCACGCCCGCCCCGCCGCCTACCCTTGCCTACAACCCGCCGCCTGCGCTCTGCGGGGGGCCGAGCAAACAAAACCCCGCGCTCCCTTGTGGGGAGCGCGGGGCCCTTGAGTGGACGGGTGTCTTGTTATCAGCGCAGCAGCGACAGAACGTTCGACTGGCTCTGGTTGGCCTGGGCCAGCATGGCGGTCGATGCCTGGCTCAGGATCTGTGCCTTGGCGAGAGCGGTCGTTTCGGCCGAGTAATCGGCGTCCTCGATCCGCGAACGCGCATCCGACAGGTTGGTGACGTTGTTGGTCAGCTGGTTCACCGCCGATTCCAGGCGGGCCTGGCCGGCGCCCAGCGTGGCGCGGCTGGTGCTGATCTTGTCGATGCCCGTGTCGATGGTGGCGAGCACGGTGTTGGTGGCAGTCGTCAGGTCGACGGCAGTCACGCCCGTCACCGCCGTATCGGCGCCGAGGTTGCCGAACGTCAGCGAAACCGTGTCCGCCGCGTTGGCGCCGGCCTGGATCGTCACCGTGCCGCCCGAACCGGCGGTGCCGTCGAACAGCTTCACGCCGTTGAAGGTGGTGCTGGACATGATGTTGGTGATCTGGCCGGTCAGCTGCGTGACTTCGGCCTGCAGGTTCGTCTTGTCACCCGAGTCATAGGTGCCGCTCAGCGCCTGCACCGCCAGTTCGCGGATGCGCTGCATCATGTTGGTCACCTCGGACAGCGCGCCTTCAGCGGTCTGCGCCATGGAGATGCCGTCATTGGCGTTGCGGATGCCCTGGCTCATGCCGCGGATCTGCGAGGTCATGGTGTTGGCGATGGCGAGGCCGGCGGCATCGTCTTTCGCGCTGTTGATGCGCTTGCCGGTGGACAGGCGCTCCATCGCGGTGCCCAGTTCGCGGTTGGCGAGTACGGAAGCGTTCGCCGCACGCATCGCGCCGGTATTGGTGTTGATGACAGCCATTGTAAAACTCCTACTCAAGTGTCCGAACGCTGCCGGGAAGGTCCGGGGGGACGATCCGTAGCGATCGGCAGCTGTGCCCTAGACCGGCACCGCCCCGGAAAGTTTAAGGCTGGCAAAAATGCTCTGGTGGAGAAAATTACCAGACATACGTGTTTCTACGTAAGGGTAAACTTAACAGCTAAAATTAACCATATCTTGCCCGTCCCCCGCGCATTCAGGCCTGGCGCTAAGGGGTAGCGCGTGGGGGGTTAGAATGAATTCCTTGGAAATCTCGAAAGCCTTCGAGCTTAACCATCCTGCTTTGGCAGGTAAGCTGGCGGGCGTCGCACCTTCACTCTTCTTCAATCGCAGCATGCTGCTGGACGATGCAGCTGGGAAGACCCAGGATGGCCGTGCACGCCGGATGACGGCGGTTCGCGGGCCGCTGCCGGGCTTCGTGCTTAACGGCGACAGCTTCGCCCTCACCTATTCCGACCCGACCAGCGAGGCGAGCTTCGCCGCGCTGGTGGCGCTGCTGTGCGGGCGCCGCGCCCCGGTGGCCGCCGATCCGGCCTCCCTCTCCGTGCTGGCGCTGGCCGACCGCATTGCCGCTGCCGAAATCCCCGTGCTGATCAATGGGCCCACCGGCACCGGCAAGGAGGTGCTGGCCAATTTCATTCACAATCGCAGCCCGCGCGCCGGCAAGCCCTTCGTGGCGGTGAACTGCGCCGCGATCCCCGAAACGATGCTGGAAGCTATGCTGTTCGGCCATCAGAAGGGATCCTTCACGGGCGCCAACCAGTCGGGCGAGGGGTTCTTCCGCGCGGCCGATGGCGGCACGCTGCTGCTGGACGAGATCGCGGAAATGCCGCTGGCGCTGCAGGCCAAGCTGCTGCGCGCGCTGCAGGAAGGCGAAGTGGTGCCGATCGGCGCGACCAAGCCGGTAAAGGTGGACGTGCGGATCATCGCCTGCGCCAACCGCGACCTGCCGCAAGAGGTGGAGGAAGGCCGTTTCCGCGCCGACCTGTTCTATCGCCTCAACGTGTTTCCCATGGTGCTGCCCGCGCTGCGCGAGCGGCCGGCGGATATCGCCCCGCTCGCCTTTATGATGGTGATGCGCCACGCACCCGAAGGCCAGCCCCGTCCGTGGATCAGCGACGAAGCGCTGGAAATGCTCAAGGCGCACGGCTGGCCGGGCAATGTGCGCGAGCTGGAAAATGTCATGCGCCGCGCGCTGGTGCTGGCGATGGGCCAGGGCCTGATCGAGGCGGAGCACATCGTGTTCGATCGCCCGGCGCGGCTGGTGGCACCGGCCGCCCCGCAGCCGGCGGTGTCCGCGATGGCCGCGGCCGATCCACTGCCTGCCGCCGAAGCGCCCCGCACCGGCGAGAAGCTGGCGAAGATCGTGCAGATCTCGGAAGCGCGGGCGATCATGGAAACGCTGGATGCCTGCGGCGGCCGCCGCACCGAGGCGGCGCGCAAGCTGGGGATCAGCGAACGGACGCTGCGCTATCGGCTCGCTTCCTTCCGTGAGGCAGGCCTGGCGATAGGAGCTTCGCGATGAGCAGCATCGGCGGAATCGGCGGGGCCGGTTCGGTTCAGCAGATCATGGAGATGCGCCAGCAATTGCTGGACCGCTCCCGCCTGCTCAAGGAACTGCATGAGGCCAAAGCCGGCGGCGCACCGCAGGCTGCGGAACAGGCGCCGCCGGGCGGCGGCTTTGCCGACACGCTCAAGACCGCGCTGGACGGGGTCAACGCCTCGCAATCGCGGGCGGAACAGCTCAGCGGCGCCTATGAGCGCGGCGAGACGACCGACATCGCCAAGGTCATGCTGGCCCGCCAGGAGGCGGGCGTCGCCTTCGAAGCCACCCTGCAGGTGCGGAACAAGCTGTTGTTCGCCTATCAGGAAATCATGCGAATTGGGGTCTGATAGATGGCCGATCTGGTTCCCGCCACGCCGCAGGGCTCGCTCCTCCAGCCGCTGAACGATCCGGCGGGCGGCACCATGCCGGCCCGCCTGCGTGCGTTTGCCGGTCAGCCCGCCGTCCGCCGCGCCCTGCCCTGGTTCGCCGGAGCTGCCGGGATCGGACTGCTGGCGCTCACCTGGGCCACGCTCGCGCCCGCGCCGCAGCGCGTGCTCTACAGCTCGCTGAGTGACAGCGAGCGGGCCAATGTGGTCGCTGCGCTGGAGAAGGGCGCGATCAATTACCAGATCGACAGTTCGACCGGCGTGGTGACGGTCGACGAGGACGACCTTTACAAGGCGCGCATGCTCGTCGCTTCCGACGGGGCGCTGGCCACGCCGGAAAGCGGCGCCGAAATGCTCGACTCGCTGCCCATGGGCGCCAGCCGCACACTGGAGGGCGACCGCCTGCGCGCCGCCAAGGAGCGCGAGCTGACCCTCACCATCGCCGAGATCGACGGGGTGGAGGCGGTGCGCGTGCATCTGGCGCAGGCCGATCGCTCCGTCTTCGTGCGCGACAATATTCCGCCCAGCGCATCAGTGATGGTGCGGCTGGCGCGCGGCCGGCAGCTGACGGATTCGCAGGTGACGGCCATCGCCAATCTCGTGTCCGGCTCGGTCCCCGGCCTCTCCACCGAGGCGGTGCGGATCGTGGACCAGCACGGCCGCCTGCTCTCCCAGACCGAAGGCGAGGAAGCCGACCGGCTGGGCCTGCAGACGCGCATGGAAGAAAAGCTGCGCGCGCAGGTGGAGCAATTGCTGGCGCCGATGATCGGGGCGGAGAACTTCTCCACCGAGATCCAGGCGCAGCTGAACATGGACGAGGTGACCTCCGCCCGCGAAAGCTATGACAAGGATGGCGTGGTGCGGCGCGAGACGGTGCAGGAATCCTCCAGCACCAGCGCCCCTGCCGCCGGCGGCGTGCCGGGTGTGATGTCCAACACCCCGCCCACCGACGCCCAGGCCCAGGCCGGCGCCCCCAATCCGGGCCGGGAAGCCGCATCGGCGGGCGGCCCCACCAATGACAACACCAGTTCCAGCCGCACCTATGAGCTGGGGCGAGAGGTCTCCGTCTCCAACATCGCCCCGGGCAGCCTCAAGCGGCTGTCCGTCGCGGTGGCGCTGAACCAGGATGCGGTGAAAGGCATCAAGAAGGCCGATCTCGACAACATCAAGCAGCTGATCTCCGCCGCCGTGGGCGCGGACGAGCAGCGCGGCGACACCGTGGCCGTGGTGGTGCGCCCGTTCCAGCCGGTGGAGGTGGAAGCGCCGGCCTTCTGGGAAACGCCGTGGTTCGCCACGGTGCTGCGCAACGCGGTCGCGCTGATTTCCGTCCTGCTGGTGCTGCTGCTCGCCGTGCGGCCGGCGCTGAAGGCGCTGACCCGCGGCAAGAACAAGGGCGGAGACGGCAGCGCTGCGGGCGCGCAGCCTTCCACCGCGCAGCTGGTCCAGGCGCAGGCAGCGCAGAGCCAGTTCGGCCCCCGCGCCGGAACGCAATTCGGCGGGGAAGCCCCGGCCGCGCTGGCGATGGGCAGCGATGGCCAGCTCGCCTCGCAGATCGAGCTTGCCCAACGCATCGTTCGCGAAAAGCCGGATGACGCGCTGGAAGCGCTACGGCGGATGCTGGGCGAACAGGCCGGATCGGCGGAGCGCGCCTGATGACCGATATGACCCCCATCCCCGCGCCGAGCGGCCCGGATCGCGCCGCCGTGATGGTGATGCTGCTGAGCGAAGACGATGCCGCCACGCTTCTCGGCCGCCTTTCGCCAGAGGAACTGCGCGTGCTGGGCAGCAAGATGTGCGCCCTGGGCGAAATCGGCCCGGCGGCGATCACCGATGCCATTGCCAGCTTCGCCAGCTCCGCCAGCCGGTCGGGCATCTCCTCCCACGGGCGGCTGGACAGCGTGCGCCGCATCATGACCAGCGCGGTGGGCGACCTGAAGGCCGACAATCTGATGAAGGGCATGGTGCCGGAAGGAGAGGCGGCGCGCACGCCCGCGCTCGATCTCGCCCGCTGGCTGCAGCCCGAAGTGCTGATCCCGCTGATCGCGGACGAACCGCCACAAGCCATCGCCGTGCTGCTGGTGCAGCTCGACCCTATGGTGGCGGCGCGCGTGCTGGCGGGCCTGCCGGAAGCGCTGCAGACGCCGGTAGTCCACCGCGTGGCGCGGCTGGGCCCCGTCTCGCCCGAAGCGATCGAGATCCTGGAGCAGACGCTGTCCGCCAAGATCGGCCGCGTCCACGGCAAGGCGTCGCTGAAGCTGGGCGGCGTTCGCGAAGCCGCGGAAATCATCAACAATTCGGCGCGCAGCCTGGAAAAGCGCATCATGCCGGCGCTGGGCAAGCTGGACAAGCAGCTGGCCCGCGAGCTGGAGCAGGAGATGTTCAAGTTCGAGCATCTGTTCGCGCTCGACACCCAGATGATGGGCCAGTTGCTGCGCGAAGTGGACGGCGAATTGCTGATCGACGCGCTGAAGGGCATCGCCGAGGAGGAGCGCGAGTGCTTCTTCGCCGCTATGTCCAGCCGCGCGGCCGATGGCCTGCGCGACGAGATCGAGGCCCGCGGCCGCATCAAGCGCGCCGATGTGGAGGTGGCGCAGCAGAAGATCGTGGCCATCGCCAGGAAGCTGGCCGCCGAAGGTCTGATCGTGATCGGCGAAGGCGGCGAGGACGAGTATGTCTAGGCTGCCGCTGGAGCAGATGTTCAGGCCGAGCAGCTTCACGCGCGATCCGCGCTTTGCCGGGCTGCATGCGGAACAACACGCCCGAGCGGCCCATGTGCCGGACCCTCTGGGGGACGCCTTCCAGCGCGGCTATGCCGAAGGGGTGGCCGAAGCGCGAGCCGAGGCCGCGCGCGAAGCCGCCGAACGGCAGGCAGCCGAACGCCGCATCGAACTCGCCTTCTCCGCACTGGACGAGGAAACCGCGGCCGAGATGCGCGAACGGCTGCGTCTGACCGTGCTGGCCCTGTGCGAACATGCGATCGCCCCGCTCGCGGTCGATCCCGAAGGCTTGGCCAATCGGGTAGAGCGCGCGGTGGCGATGCTGCAGCGTTCGCAGGATGAGCGGCGGGTGCTGCTGCATCCGCAGGATCTGGCACTGGTGCGTGATCGCCTGCCGGCAGATCTCAAGGCCGAGGCCGACCCTTCGGTGGAACGCGGTGCGCTGCGCATCGAAACCTCCGACGGCGGAATCGAGGATGGCCCCGCGCAGTGGCGCCGCATCCTGGCCGAGACCTTCCGCGAATGCTGAAACAATTCGATGCCATGTTCGGCGATCTTGCCGGGCTGTCGGTCGACCTGTCGCCCCGTCGCTTCGGCCGGGTGACGGCCTGCGACGGCGGGCTGATCGAGGCGAGTGGCCTGTCCGTGCCGATCGGCGGCCTGTGCCGCATCGATCATGGCAAGGGCACCACGCTGAGCGCCGAAGTGATCGGCTTCCGCAATGGCCGCACGATGATGATGATGCTGGGCGATACCGTGCTGCTGCGCCCGGGCGTGCCGGTGCGGCCGGAAGGCCAGCCGGGCATGCTCCCCGTTGGCCCTGAGTTCCTGGGCCGTGCGGTGGACGGGCAAGGCCTGCCGATCGACGGCGGCCCGCCGATCCATGCGACGGCGGACTGGCCATCGGGCGGCAAGCGCAGCGGCGCGCTGGATCGCGCCAGCGTGACCCTGCCTTTCGATACCGGCATCCGTGCGCTCAATGCACTCACCACCGTGGGCGTGGGCCAGCGGGTGGGCATCATGGCGGGCTCCGGCGTCGGCAAATCGGTGCTGATCGACATGATCGCGCGGGGGGCCGAGGCGGATATCGTGGTGGTTGGCCTGATCGGCGAACGCGCGCGCGAGGTCTCGGACTTTGTCGAACGGCACATGAAGGGCGAAGCAGGCAAGCGCACCGTGGTGGTGGCCGTGCCCGCCGACCATGCCGCCAATTTGCGTCTGCGCGGGGCCCTGTTCGCCACGTCGCTGGCGGAATATTTCCGGGCCCACGGGCTCAAGGTGCTGTTGATTCAGGATAGCCTGACCCGCATCGCCCACGCGGCGCGGGAGATCGGCATCCTGCTGGGAGAGCCCGGCGCGGCCCGCGGCTATCCTCCTTCCGCCCTGTCCACCATCACCAAGCTGGTGGAACGCGCGGGCAATTCGGCGGAAAGCGGCGGATCGGTGACCGGCCTCTATACGGTGCTGGCGGATGGCGATGACCAGAACGACCCCGTGGTGGATACCGCGCGGTCCATTCTCGATGGCCATATCGTGCTGTCGCGGGAGCTCGCGCAGCGCGGCCAATATCCCGCGATTGACGTCGGCGCATCGCTCAGCCGCGTGATGAACGACATCGTCCCACCGCGTCAGGCGCTGCTTGCCCGCCGCTTCCGGGCGCTGATTTCCAGTTACGAGAGCAATCGCGATCTGGTGCTGATGGGCGCCTATCGCCCCGGCGCCGACGCCGTGCTGGACCGGGGCATTGCCCTGGCGCCGCAGCTTTCCGCTTTCCTGTCGCAGGAGGTGGGGGAACATGTTTCGCTGGATCAGGCGCTGCAGCAGCTGGACGGGCTGATCGGCGATGACGGGTGAGCGGCAGCGCCTGCGCCGCGTGCGGCTGATCGAGCGGCTCCGCTCGGCCGAACACATGCAGGCTGCATCGGAGGCGCATCTCGCGGAAACCACGCGCCGCAAGCTGGAAAGCCTTTCCGAGCGGACGCGCACGCTGGCGCAGGTCTATGCCCAGCGCGACCAGGCGCGGGATGGCGGCGATCTGCGCGGGGCCAGCATGCTCTCCAGCCACATGATCGAGCTGGGCCGCAACGCCGAGCGACAGGCCGGTGACGCGCGCCGCGCGGCCGATGCGCGGCTGGCCGAACTTGCCATGGCCGAACGCAAGCTGCGCCGGGCGGAGGACGATCGCCGCGACCTGACGCGCGAGATGCTGGAGCGCCTCGCGCGACCGGAAAGCGTGCCCGCGCGCAGAACTGGCACGGAACTTGAATAACTGAGGGTGCAAGCAACCGATTGGCAAGGCAATGCACCCTGTATCTTCTCTTCTGAACTCGCTCCCCGCCGCACCCGCCGGCAAGAGCCAGCCGGCCGCCAACGGCGCAGTCGACGGCTCCGCCACGAGCGGCCGCAGCTTCTCAGGCCAGCTGCGGCATGCCGATGAGCAGGCGCGGAGCGCGCAGTCGGCCGCACCTGCCCGGGCAGACAGCGGCAAAGCCGGCACTCCGGTGCCGCCTGCCGGCCAGACCGGCAAGAAATTGCCGGTTGCCGGCAAGGACGAGGAACCCGCGGCCGACACCGCGCCCGCCGAGGAGGAAACGACCGGCGGTGAAGCTGCGGAACAGAGCCTGATCGACCCCGCGCTGCTGGCGCTGGGCCTGCCCGCCACCGCCCCGGCGGCATCCGATCCCGCGGCAGCGGCCCCGGTGCGCACCGCCGCGCTCACCGATCCTGCCGCCATTGCCAATGCCGTCGCCGGGCTGGAAAGCGCCGCGCGGGATGCCGGCGCGGCGGCAACGCCCGCTCCTGCCGCCGCCGCTGCGCCTGCCCCGGCGGCAACGCCCGCGGCGGCCGCGCAGAAAGTCCCGCCCTTTGCGCAGGATGCGATGGCCGAAGGCGATACCGCCGCAAGGCCCACGACGGAAGGCGACAGCAAGCCGGCGGAGAAAGCCGCCCCCTCCGTCACCCTGCGGCTGGCCGAGCGCAGCGGCGAGGGCGCCGCTGCTCAGCAGGGCCAGACCGGCAGCGAGGCGGACGCCGGTACGGGCTCTGCCCCGAAATCCACCGCGAGCGCTCCTGCGCAGAGCGAGTTGCCGCAGCTGGTCCGCCCGTTCCACGCTCCCGCCGCCGAGCAGGTCTCGATCGCCGCCGGGCCCGCCGCTCCGGCCACTCCGGCCGCTCCAGCCCATCTCGCCGCACCGCAGTCCGCCCAGCCGCAGCAGGATCTGGACGCGATCGTGGAACGGCTTGCCGCCGCGCGCCAAATCCTCGCCCCGGCCAAGGCCGAACTGTCGATCGATCACCGCGAGTTCGGCGAGTTGTCGCTGCGTTTCGACCAGCGCCGCGACGGCACGCTGGCCGTAGATATCACCGCGCGAGACATCGGCGCGCATCGGGCCGTCGCCGCAGCCATGGCGAGCGACCGAGGGCACTTCGCCAGCAATGACCAGTCCGCCTCCTCCGGCGGGCAGGGCCATGGCTCGCAGGCCCGCTCCGCCACATCCGACCGCGGCAACCAGCAGGGCGGCCATTCCGGCCATGGCGCGCCCGGCCAGGACCAGCCACGCGGCCGCGCCGCCGCCCGGCCGGCCCCCGCGGCCCCTGCTCGCGGCGGCATCTACGCCTGACCTCTACCCGACTGACACCAACCCCCGGAAGATACGATGAGCGACGAAGACAAAGAGACGAAGAAACCGAAGAAGGGCAAGGGCCTGGTCACCAAACTGCTGTTCGGGCTGGTGCTGCTGGGCGCCGGCGGCGGCGGTGCCTTCGGCCTGATGGCCGCGGGCGTGATCGGCGGCGGCGCGCATGCCGAGAAGGAAGAGCCCAAGGGCCCGCAGCTGGTGCTGAAGGGCGAGGAAGACCCCTATGCCATGCCGGCAGGCAAAGGTGAGGAAGAGGTCGCGCTCGTCTATGGCGAAGGCGGCAGCAAGTACCGCACCGCCTATTACGACTTCGGCGACGATTTCACCTCGAACCTCAAGGATTCCGATGCGCTGGTGCAGGTGAGCCTGGCGGCTTCCACCCAGCGCGATGGCCGCGTGCTCATGTGGCTGAAGGAACACCAGACGGCACTGCGTTCGCGCATCCTGGTGGAGCTGGCCAACACCAGCGAAGACGAAGTGTTCACGCCGGAAGGCAAGGATGCGCTGCAGAAGCGCCTCACCAAGGCAATCAATGACGTGCTGACCGCCCGCGAGGGCTTCGGCGGCGTCGATCAGGTCTATTTCCGGTCCTTCATCGTCCAATGATGCAATCCCCCCTCCCCGTCGCGGCGGCAGTCGCTGCGAACCATTGCGAGATGCTGCGCGCGCGCCGCTCCTCGCCGGCCGAGCTCGTTCCCGATCTCGGCCGCGCGGGCGAGCGTCTGGCGAGCTCGCTGGGGGAACAGCTCGCCGAGTTCTTCGGCGAGGAGGAGCCGACGATCCGCTGCAGCGGGGCGGAGACAACCACGTCTGCCACCTATGCCCGGCTGACCGCGCCGCTCGCGGCGCACAGCCTGCTGGGCCTGGGCGCCACGAAGCACCGCGTGCTCATTTCGATCGACGCGCGGATCGTGCTGGCGGAGCTGGACCGCACCTTCGGCGGCACCGGCGATATCGATGACGACGATCTGCCCGCCGCCCTGCCGAAATCGGCCGAGCTGCTGGCGCGCAAGATCGAACAGAAGCTGGTGGACGCCTTCACCGCTGCCGTGGGCGGCGATTGCGCGCTGCGCAATGTGGGCGGCAATTCGCGCTACTCGCTGCTCTCCCCCTTCCCCGAAGGGGAGGATCTGGCGGTGCTGACGCTCGAAGTAGACCGCGGCGATCGCACCCCCTGGACCATCCGCTTCGAAACCGATGTGGAGGGCCTGCCCGTCCTCCTCTCGCAGGGCGGCAAGGGCGCGCGCGGCGTAGCGCGGCAGCCGGCCAGCCCGCTGGACAAGCCCTTCGCCGATGTGCCGCTGCCGGTCGAGGCACAGCTGGTGGACATGAATATTCCGCTGTCGCGCCTCGCCGCGCTGGCGCCCGGCATGGTGATCCCCGTCGCCGTCGCACGCAGCGTGCCGCTGCGCATCGGCGATGCCGTGATCGCCCGCGGCACCGTGGGCGAGATGGACGACCGGATCGCCCTGCAGATTACCCAGACACTCGTTTCCGGAAAGGAACAGCAATGAACATGGCAGCCGAGGGTTTCGGCCTGATCCAGGACATCGATGTCCGCCTCACAGTGGAGCTCGGCCGCACGCAGATCTCGCTGCGCGACGTGCTCGCGCTGGGCGAGGACAGCGTGGTGACGCTCGACCGCCTGGTCGACGAGCCGCTGGACGTGATGGTCAACGGCAAGCTGATCGCGCGCGGCGAAGTGGTGGCCGAAGGCAACCGCTTCGGCCTGCGTATCCTGGAGCTGGTGGGCGCCAACGGCCAGCCCATGCCGCCCCGCCCCGCGATGGCGCAGCCTGCCGCCATGCCCGGCCTGGTCCCGGCGGAGTAAGACGCGAGATGTTCTGGTACATCGTCAAACTGCTGGTCCTGCTGCCCATCATCGGCCTGATGATCTGGGGCAGCCTGAAGCTGGCGCAGCGGATGCAGAACCGCTTCGGCGGCCCGCAGGGCGGCACGAGAGCCGTCCGCATCGTGGAAACCACCATGCTTTCGCCCACCATGAAGCTGGCCGTGCTCGAATTCCACGGGCGCGAAATCCTCGTCTCCACTTCGCGCAACGGGCTGACCCGCCTTGCGGAAGCCCCTGCGCGCACGCGGCCGGAGAGCGAAGCGTGAAGCGCCTCCTCTCCCTTGCTGCCGCGTTCGCGGCACTCTCTGCGCCGGCCCTCGCCCGCGCGCAGGACATCGCCGCACAGGCACAGGTTCAGGCGCAGGGCGCAGTGCCCGGCGCGCTGGACCGCGCCTTCGGGGAACTGGGCGGCGCCGGCGGCGCTCCGCTGAGCCTCTCGCTCCAGCTGCTGTTGGTGATGGGCCTGCTGACGATCCTGCCGGCCCTGATCCTGATGATGACCAGCTTCACCCGCATCATCGTGGTGCTGGCGATCCTGCGCCAGGCCATGGGCCTGCAGCAGAGCCCGCCCAACCAGGTGCTGATCGGCCTGTCGCTGTTCCTGTCGCTGTTCGTCATGGCGCCCACGCTGGAGCGCGTGAACCAGCAGGCGATCGCCCCCTATTCCGCGGGACAGATCAACGCCGAACAGGCGATCGAGCGCGCCGGCACCCAGTTCCACGCCTTCATGATCCGCCAGACGCGCGAGACGGACCTGCAGATGTTCGCCGACATCGCCAAGGCACCCCGCTTCGCCAGCCAGCGCGACGTGCCCTTCTCCATCCTCCTGCCCGCCTTCGTCACCAGCGAGTTGAAGACGGCGTTCCAGATCGGCTTCATGCTGTTCCTGCCGTTCCTGGTGATCGATCTCGTCGTTTCCAGCGTGCTGATGTCGCTGGGCATGATGATGATGTCGCCCATGCTCGTTTCGCTGCCGTTCAAGCTGCTGCTGTTCGTCCTCGTGGACGGCTGGGCGCTGCTGATGGGCTCGCTCGCTTCAAGCTTCGGATAGGACCATGGACGAGCTTTCCATCCTCTTCTCGATGACCGATCGCATGCTGTGGGTGACGGCGCTGGTCGCCGCCCCCGTGCTGCTGGCCAGCATGGCCGTGGGCCTGGTGATCGGCCTGATCCAGGCGGCGACATCGGTGAACGAACAGACGCTGACCTTCGTCCCCAAGCTGGCGGCGATAGCCGTGGTGCTGGTGCTGTTCGGCGCCTCCATGCTCTCGCTGGTGGGCGATTTCATGCAGGACATCTTCACGGAAATCGCCAGGTTCGGCCAATGAATGCGCTGGATTTCGGCCTCGGCGCGGTCGAGCAGCAATTCTGGTATGCCGTTTTCCTGATGGTGCGGATCGGCGCGGCGCTGGCCGCCGCCCCCTTCTTCGGCGGGGCCTCCGTGCCCGCCACGGTGCGGGCGGCGGTGGCATGGGCTATGGCGATCTTCGCCGCCGCCTGGCTGCCCGCCGTGCCGGTTCCCGATGCCCTGTTCTCCGCCGCGGGCCTGCTGGCGGTGGCGGGCGAGGTGCTGATCGGGCTGGTGCTGGGCTTCGTGCTGCAGATCAGCTTCGCCGCGCCGCTGATCGCGGCCGAACTGATCGGCGGCTCCATGGGCATGAGCATGGCCACGGCGGTCGACCCTAACAGCGGGGTGCAGTCCACCGCCTTCGGCCAGTATTTCACCATCGTGCTGACACTGATCTTCCTGCTCACCGGCGCGCATCTGCAGTGGATCGCGCTGCTGATGGAAAGCTATCGCAGCTTTCCGCCGGGGCAGACCTGGCTAGGGCCCGAGCGGTTCGAGATGATCGCCGGCTTTGCCACGCTGATGTTCGAGACGGGGCTGCGCATCGCGCTGCCCGTTACCCTCGTGCTGCTGCTGGTGCAGATTCTTACCGGCGTACTGAGCCGTTCCGCCCCTTCGCTCAACCTCTTCGCGCTCGGCCTTCCTGCGGGCGTGCTGGCGGGGCTTGCGGCCATGATCATCTCCGCCCCGCTGATCTATGAGCAGCTGGAAGACCTGGCCGTGACGGCAGTGACCCAGGTGGACGAGGCGATCACGCCATGAGCGAATCCAGCGGCGAGAAAACCTTCGCCCCAACTGCCAAGCGCAAACGCGACGCCGCCCTGAAGGGCGACGTGCTGCGCAGCCGCGAGCTTTCGACCGCGGCGGTGATCCTGCTTGGCGCCGCCTGGCTCAGCTTCGCGGGCCCGTGGATGCTGCAGGATCTCAGCGGCGTGCTGCGCGACGGCTTCACCTTCGACCGCGGAGAGATCGACGATTTCGACCCGGGCAGCATGCTGCGTGCGGGGATGTTCTTCATCCTGCCTGCGCTCGCCACCATCGCCGTGCCGGTGATGCTCGTATCGCTGCTGACCCAGCTGGGCTTCGGCGGGGATGGCCGCTGGGTGGCCGAAAACCTTGCTTTCAAGGGCTCGCGGATCAATCCGCTGTCCGGCCTCAAGCGCATGTTCGGCCTCAATGGCCTGATCGAGATCGGCAAGGGACTGCTCAAGGTGACGCTACTGGCCGCCATCGCGTTCTTCTGGGGGCGCAGCTGGCTAGACACCATCGTCGGCCTTGGCCGCGGCAACATCTCCCAGCAGCTCACCGCCGGCTGGGGTGCGCTGATTTCGCTGCTGTTCTCGCTCGCGGCGGGGCTGGTGCTGATCGCAATGATCGACTTCCCGATCCAGTGGATGCGCCGCAACACACGGCTCAAGATGAGCCACCAGGACATGCGCGACGAGCACAAGGAAAGCGAAGGCTCGCCCGAAGCCAAGTCCGCACGACGCCAGCGCCAGCGCGAGATTGCCATGGGCGGCGTGGCCAGCGCCATGCGCGAAGCGCAATTCGTGCTCACTAACCCCACCCATTTCGCCGTCGCCATGGTCTATGACCCCGACAAGGCGGGCGCGCCGATCGTGCTGGCCAAGGGGCGCGGCGACAAGGCCGTGGCGATGAAGCAGCTGGCCCGCGAATATAATGTGCCGATGCTGGAATATCCGCAGCTCGCCCGCTCGGTCTATTTCACCACGCGCGAGAACCAGACAATCCGGGAGGAGCTCTATTCCGCCATCGCGGCCGTTCTCGCCTATGTGCTCTCGCTCGGTCGCGGCGAACGACCGCTTGCCCCCACGGTTCATGTTCCGGTGGAACTGCGCTTCGACGCAGATGGCCGGATCACCCCTTAAGCCCCCGGGCAGAAAGCCGTTCTCCAGGCCATGACGGAAACCTCCTCCACATCCTCGATCGCGACCACGCTCGGCGCCGGCAGCGGCATCGACATGTCGGCACTGGCGAGCCAGCTTTCCAAGGCCCAGTATGAGGATCGGATAGAGCGCCTCAACACGCGCACCGACACGCTCGAGGCGCAGATTTCCTCCGCCTCCTCGATCAAGAACGTGCTGTCGCAATTCGTTTCCGCGCTCGGTGACCGGGTGCGGACCGGCGACCTTTCGCCGCGGCCCGCCATCGCCAACGCATCCGTGGCGAGCGTTTCCTCCCCGCTCGGCACCGCCGGCTCGGGAAGCTACACTCTGGAGGTCGAAACCCTCGCCACCGGCCAACGGCTGAGCACGCCCGCCTTCGCTTCGCGCGATACGGCGGTGGGGGCCGGCTCGCTCACCTTCCGCTTCGGCAGCACCACCGCATCCGGCTTCACCGCAGACGGCGCGCAGGAGCCGGTGACCGTGGAGATCCCCAGCGGCGCCACGCTGGCCGATGTTGCCAGCGCGATCAACGCGAAGAAACCCGGCGTCACCGCCTATGTCGCGCAAACCTCCTCCGGCGCGCAGCTCGTGCTGAAAGGGGCCGAAGGCCAGCAGAACGGCTTCATCGTGGAAGCGAGCGAAACGCCGGGCGAGGAAGGTTTGGCCGCACTCGCATGGAACCCTTCCTCCGGCGGCGATCCTGCACGGCTCCTCGCCACCTCCGGCGATGCCTCCTACAAGCTCGACGGCCTGCAGATGACCAGCGCCAGCAACGATCTGGGCGAAGTGGCCCCTGGCCTGGCGCTGAAGCTGAGCGGCACCAACAGCGGCGCGCCGACCACCATAACTTTCGGCAATCCGGCCGAAAACATCACCACCATGATGGGCGATCTGGTGCAGGCGCTGAACCAGGTGCTGGGCGAACTGCTGCCCGCGACCGATGCGCTGACCGGCGATCTGGCACGCGATCCCGGCGCGCGCGCACTGCGGCAGGCGTTCTCCCAGCTCTCCAGCACCGTCATCATGCCCAATGCGCCCGAGGGATCGCCCCGCACGCTGGCCGAGCTGGGGCTCAGCACCCAACGCGACGGCACATTCACGCTGGACAGCGCGCAGCTTTCCCGGGCGCTGGCCGCGGACCCGGAAGGGGTCGCCGCCATGTTCACACCGGGCCTGCATGGTGTTTACAGCACGCTCTATGGCATCGAGCGATCGGCGCTATCCACGGCGGATCCGGGTTCACTTGCCTCCTCCATCGCGCGTTATCAGGCGCAGACCAGCGATGTCGCCGATGCTCTGACAGAGGTGGCCGACAAGCAGGAAGCGCTGCGCGCTTCGCTGGCGAGCCGCTTCACCCGCGCGGATTCGCGCATTGCCGCCTCGCAATCTACCCTCACGTTCCTGCAACAGCAGATCGACGCGTGGAACGCGGGCAAGTAAGATGCTGGCACTGAACGATCCCCACGAAGCCTATCGCCGCAGCGAAATCGATGCGCGCGTAGCCAGCGGCAGTTCCGCCGATCTGGTGACTTTCTGCCTGGCGCAGGCAATCGAGGGCCTTGGCGGAGCAATTTCCGCCCATGGCTTCAACGCGCCCACGCATCGCAGCAAGGCTCTCACCCGTGCGCTCACCGCCGTGACCGCGCTGGAGATGGGGGTGGACCGCAAGGCGCCGCTCGCCGCCGCACTCCTGCAGATCTACGGGTCTGCCCGGAAGGCGCTGCTGGATTGCGTGGTGCATTTCGATGCCGCGCGTCTGGCGGAGGTCCGCCAGGATTTTCGCGATCTTCAGCAAGCCTTCGCCGAGGCGGCTTGATGCGGTAGGCGATAGTCCGCCCGCCAGCGCCGCACGAGGACCAAAAAGCCCGCATCTCCGCGAAACCCTGTTCTATACGGGGTATCCCTGATATACCCCGCCTTCGGTCGCGCCAGACAACATGGGCGAAGATCCGGCCAAAAGCTGAACGCCACGGGGGGAGCGACACCGCCGGGGGGCACGCCGATTTCGCCTCTGCGCGAGTTGGTGACTCAGCCGGCGAGGACTCTACACGCCCTCACGGGGACTGGCTCTGCTGGGGGCAGGGGCCAATTGTATTGGTATAATGCATCGCACTCACAGCATTTTCTTTGTCGGCGGCAGCATCCGAATCCGGGCCGCAGTCACGAGCATGTTCGCCGACAGCGGCTGGCAAATCACACCGGCGGAGCATTACGAGGAAATCGACATCGTTCCGGTGAGCGGCGGCGTGGTGCTGTGCTTCATCGAGAGCGGCCGGGATGTGGAGCGTGTCCAAGCACACATGTCCCTGAAGGGGCATTGGCTGCCAATCATAAGCTGTTCCGATAAGCACGACACGACATTGGCGGTCCAGGCCATGCAGGCCGATGCGCAGGGGCATCTGTCATGGCCGTTCACCGTGGCTGAATTCACCGCCATGCTAACCAGGATCGAAGCGCGAATGGACGCGTTCGTGCGCCGGCAGAACGCCCGCTCGCTGGCCCGCAAGCGGCTGCAGCCGCTTTCCCCTCGCGAGCGCGATGTGCTGGGTGCGCTTGCCCGGCTGGGCTCCAACAAGAAGATCGCACTGGAACTCGATCTCAGCCCGCGAACGGTAGAAATCTATCGCTCCAAGATCATGCAGCGGCTGCGGGTCGATCATATCGCGCAGGCGCTCTGGCTCGCTTTCCAGAGCGGCGAATTCGTCGCTTACGAAACCGCTGATGCCGTGGGTGACGGGGCTTTCCCCGAGGAATTGCAAGAAGGTTAACAGGCGGCCGCTGAAAATGCCGTCGTCGGCGTTTTATCCCGGGCGGCGGCTGAAAAACTCGGTAAAAATGCCGTTCAGCAAAGCATGTTCGCAAGATCTCCATCAGCCGCCCCGGCGCGCCGCTCGCTGCACAGCTGGCTCCGCCCTCCCATGTCCGAGCCGGCGGAAGCCGCGGCACCTGCTGAACGGCGGGACTCCCCGGCGAAGCTGCTGGAGGAAATCAGCGCCTTTCTGATCGACAACGATCTGGAGGTGAACACCGCCAATCTCACCACCGCCTTCCATGTCGCTTCGGGCAGCAAGCCGCGGCTGGCGATGCAGGTGGCGCAGCTCGCCAGCGCGGGCCGCAGCGTGACGCAAAGCTGGCTCGACGATCATCCCGAGCACCAGTCGGAAGTGCGGGAGATCGAAATGTCCCGCCAGTTGATGACCGAACTCGACACGATCCTGTCGCAGTTTGCGCGCCATACCACCGCCGCCCGCAGCGCGGCGAACGACTACAGCTGCGATCTGGCACGCCACGCCACCGCGCTGGAACGCGCGGCCGATCGCGACGATCTCGTCACCCGCCTCATCTCCCTCACCCAGTGCATGGCGGAGCGCACCCGCATGATCGAGGAAGAGCTCGGCACGCGCGAGAAGGAGGCCCGGCGGCTGCGCCGGCAGGTGGGCCAGATGAAGCGCGACGCAGAACAGGATCACCTGACCGGATTGGCGAACCGCCGTGCCTTCGAAACGCGCTTTACCAGCGAATGTGTGAAAGCTGCCGAAGAAAACGAGGCGCTGAGCATCGCCTTCTGCGACATCGATCATTTCAAGCACATCAACGACACCCACGGCCATGATACCGGCGACCGGGTGCTGAAGATGATCGCCAAGGTGCTGACCCGCATCTCCAACGAACGGTGCCATGTGGCACGCCACGGCGGCGAAGAATTCGTGCTGCTGTTTCGCGGCAAGGATACGTTGGAGGCCAAGGAAGCCCTCGACGGCGCGCGGGAGACGCTGTTTGCGCTCCGCCTCGTCAATCGGGACACGCATGAGCCGATTGGCCACGTCACCTTCTCCGCCGGCGTGGCAGACGTTTTCGCGGACGCCGATCCGCGCAGCGCCCTGCGCCGGGCGGACGAAGCGCTCTATCTTGCCAAGAAGGGCGGGCGGAACTGCGTAATGGTCGCCTGACGGCGGCGGACGCACTTACCCCTCGACTTGCGCTGCGCGCCGCAGGTCGCAGCAACCAGAACTAGCGCCCGGCCTCCGGCCCTTTGGCGGGCGCGGCGATGATGTGCGGCTTAGAAGCCGCAGTTGCAAGCCGCCGCAAGCGCTGAAACGAAGGGCGCTCCCTTCCGGCCCGCCCCCGCAAAAACTGCCAAGGTTAACTGCGCCAGCGGCAGCGATTATTTCCCCGCCAGGCCCCCAAGTCCCCTTGCTCCTTCGCCGCCTCCCGAAGCCTCGCCATTCCGGCGGAGGCGGGATCTGGCGCGAAACGCAGCCGAGCTCAACGCCTCCCGCCCTCGCCCGGCGGACGAGGCGGGCGGCGGCCGCCTCATTCGAAACGCTCCGGACGTGCGTGATTGGACGGTGAATTGCTGCACCGTGCTCCTGTGGAAGCGTGCCTGGAGCATCCGAGGCAATGAGGGCCAAGGCGCTCGTTAACGGTTGCGCCACCCAGGTCCAAGAATGGCGGAAATCCTCACCAACGCGGGGGAGGCGGCCAAAAGAAAGGGGCCCCGAAAGGCCCCTCTCCGAAACACCAAGAAGGTGATCTTAGCGGTAGTAACCGCCAAACACCCAATCCCAGATGCCACCGCGCACGTTGCGCTTTTCGAGGGTGGTGGTGGGGCGCGGCGCCTGCACCGTCTGGATGATCTTGCGATTCGACATGATTCTGGCCTCCTGATTGGACAGGAGGGTTAATAATGTTAACCATGTCTGTTTGTAAAGTATTAACTATAGGGTCTGCTTGATGCCGCCTTCTGCGGTTTCTCCGGCGGCGTGGCGAATTCCAGTAGCCGGGAGAACTCCCCCGGCCTCGCAAAGAAATAGCCTTGCGCCACGGGGCAGCCGAGGCTGTTGAGGCGCTCCACAACTTCCTGATTTTCCACGCCTTCGGCCACTACGATGAGGCCAAGATTCTGCCCGAGCAGAACCAGCGATTCGACAATCTTGCGCGCCTTGCGATCTCCAGGAAGACTCGCGACAAAGCAGCGGTCGATCTTCAGCTCATCAAAGGGCAGCGCCAGGAACGTTTCCAGGCTGGCTGCACCGACGCCGAAATCGTCAATGGAAAGGCCCACGCCGGTTCGCCGCAGGCGTTCCATCACCAGCCGCGCCTTCTCGTAGTCGACGATGCGCGCAGTCTCGGTGATCTCGAGCATCAGCTGTGATGGCGCGATCGGGAAGGCGGCGAGTGTCTCCTCAAGGATTTCGGCAATGCGATGATCACTCAGCAGCGTGGCCGAGACATTGATCGACATCTGGAAATCACGGTTGGCAAGCGGCGATTCCGCCAGAGCAGTCACGGCATCGCGCATCACCTTTCGCGTCAGCGCCTCCATGCGGCCGGCCTGCTCGCATTGCTCGATGAAGTAGGATGGGGAGATCGAACCGCGCTCGGGATCCTCCCACCGCACCAGCGCCTCGGCGCCATACAGGCCGCCGCTGCGCAGGTTTATCTGCGGCTGGTAGACCACGTAGATCTGGCCCGTCTTCAGCGCCTCGTCGATCTTCGCCTGCAGCGAGATATTCCATATCCGGTCCGCCTCGCTGGCGGCGTCCGCGAAGCGGATCGGCAGCAACGATTCCGAAGTCTTGTCTGCCGCGGTGGTGGCCGAAGCGATCTTGCGGGCGGGAGAGGCCTCAGTGGTGGAATCGACGCCGAAGGTAATCACCACATCCACCGTCGTTCCGCCGATGGTGAGCGGCGTGCCGAACACCGCCCGCAGCCCGCGCAGATGCGCCTCCAGCCGCAGATCGCCGTGATCCTGAACGGCCCAGGCGAGATAGCGCCCGCCGTTGGTGTAGACCTTGAGATCGCGCTGGGTAATGCGGAGCCGTTCGCCGATCATGTGCACGTAGGTGGCGTGCTTGTCCGCCGGCAGGGCCGACAGGACCTCGTCGAAATGGTGGACCTTGGCCACCACCACCGCCGTCGTCTGGACCGCACCCTGATGGAACATATCCCGTTCCAGCGCCCGGAAGGTGGGCAGGCCGGTCAGGCCATCGACGAGAGCGCTTGACTGCTGGCGGATCACCCACAAACGCAGCCCCGCGTAAATGAGCAGGAAGGTGATTGCGACAGCCACATTGGCGGGAACCCGGTGGGAGACGAACACCGTCACGAGCGCCACCATGCTGAGAGCAAGGACTGCATAGCCAATATGCCGCACGCGGCGTCGCGCACGGAGCAAGGCGACAGCCGCCACCCCCGCGACATACAGCAGCAGGATCTGGAACCACGAGAACTCGATCGGCAGCCCGTGGATCAGAGTCTCGGCTCCATAGATGGAGACGAGGCTCGGCGGCACCTTCGGATGCCTCGGGATGGTGGCATATCCGCTGCTGTTGCCGCCGATGCTGCCGATCACGATCGTCTTGCCGGTGAAGGCCTGCCGCGCCGCCGCGGAATCACTGCGGATGAGTTCAGCCACCTTGTCCAGCGTGAAGGTGGGTATAGTGGAATAGCGGACGGAATAGTCCACCGGAAAGCTCTGGTCGCTCGGTCCGCTCCTGCCAGCAATTGCCGCCGGGAGACTGGCGACGGTCTTGCCCCCGTCCATCACCGAGTAGGGAAGGCGCGGCGTGAAGCCGAGCGCATCGACCCACTCCTTGCTGATCACAGCGGGCGCATCCCCGGCAATCGCGGGTATGGTGCCGATAGTTTCTTCGCCATTCACCGTGGTGGTGTGACGGCTTACCAGAACCGTCGGTGTGGAACTGATCGCCGCCCGCAACGCTCGGTCACTTGCCGGCGTTCCGGGGCTATCGAAGATCGTGTTGAGGAACACCTTGGCAGGGCGGTACTCTGCAAGATCGACAAGAAGGCGGGCCAGCGCCGCCCGCCGCTGCGGGTTCGTTGGATCGGCAAGATCGTCCTTGGCGCCGATGAACACGATTTCGCCCGAGGCGTCGCGCGGCGAGAAGCGCGACTGCATGGCCCAGGTAAAAGTGGACACAGGCATCAGCACATCCGCGATGCCGAGCAGGAAAGCGATAGCGGCCGCGATCGCGACATGTCGCGCCCGCTGATTCCGCCAGATTTCCACAAGTGCCGCCATTTACCCTACTCTGTGGCTGCGCCAAGTCCCCCCGAACAACGCGACGCTGAACATACGGCAGAATGTCTACCATCCGATGGTAAACAGGGAGTTGTTACACCCAACAAAGATAACGCAGTCCAAGTCACGGCAGGCGCGCGATGCAAGTAGCTGTTTTAAAAGTATATTTGTGATCGCTCACGCGGCAGTGCGATCCGGTTTCACGAGAAACTGCGGCTAACCATGGTAAACACGCAGTTAAGAAATCCCTCGCATCGGCGCGTATGGTAAACCGTCCGGCGCCGGCCTGCGCATGACGCAGAGCCGGCGCCCGGCGGCTTCGGCGGTGGTTCAGAAGCGGGCGCGCGCCCCGATCGTGTAGTAGCGTCCGATGGTGTCGAAATAGACCGGATTGGTCGGATACTGGAATTCCGGCACGATAGGCGGGGCCTTGTCGAACAGATTGTTGATGCGGAAGAACAGCTCGAACCCGCTGTCATCCTCCCGCAGCGGGCCCATCTTCACCGTGGCGAAGAGGTTCACGTAGAACCGGCTCGGCACGCTGTTGTCGTTGATGCTGTTTACCTCCGTGGGGGCGTAATCCGCGTCGCCAGGATCGCGATACAAGGCATCCAGAACGCCGCTGTCGACGTAACGGCCCTGCACGGTCGCGGTGAAACGCGGATTGACGAAGGTGATGAAGCCGCTGGCCGCCCATTTGGGCGATGCGATCGCGGCCGCGACGCCCGTCTGCCCGGCCCGGTCTATCTTCTGGCCGAAGGCCGTGGTCGAAAGCTCGTCGGTATAAGTAGCAAGACCGCGCAGCAGCAGCTGGTTGCTGCTTCCCAGATCGATCCGGTAATCCGCTTCGAAATCGAGCCCGCTCGTCCGCAATTCCTCGAGATTGAGCGAGATGTTGCGGATTTCCTCGACGTCCTCGCCCTGCGCGATGGTGCCGTCGTTGATCAGCGAACATGCCTGCTCGCGCCCCGCGAAACACTCGTTGATGATGTTCTGGAAGCCGCCGGGGGGCGATCCGATGTAATCCTTCACCTTGATGTTGAAGTAGTCGACCGAGAAGCGGAAGCCCTGCAGGAAAGCATGCGGCTGCAGGATCATCCCCGCGCCCCAGGTGTCTGCCTTCTCCGGCCGCAGGTAGGGGCTGCCACCGTTCAGCAGATCGGGATTGCCCACCTGCGCCGGGTTGAACGGGTTGTTCACCACGGTGAAGGAACTGGCGGAGGAGAGGAACAACTCCGCGAAGTTGGGTGCCCGGATGTCGCGCGAGCGGCTGACGCGGAAGCGCAGCCAGTCGGTCGGCTCCCAATTCGCGCTCAGCTTCCACGCGGTGGCATCGAAGGAGTTGGACGCTTGCGTCCGCAGATAGCTGCCGAAGCCGGTGATCTTGTAATGCGTCTGCCGGATCGCAGCGTTGGCAGTCAGCGCCTGAGCGCCCGGCACATCGGCCAGCAGCGGCACCTCCAGTTCCGCATAGCCTTCCACCACTTCGGTCTTGCCGTTGTAGTCTGCGCCGAAGTTCTGGAAATAGGCGTAGAGGTTGGAGAGATCGTCGTGCACCACGTCGATCTTGTCCACGCGGTATTCGGCGCCCACGGCGAGGCCGACGCTGCCGCCCGGCGCTTCGAACAGGTCGCCGTTCACATTGGCGGCGAAGACATGCTGCTCCAGCTTGATGTCCTCGATCAGCGTTCCGTAGATGTAATCCCGGGCAGCCGGATCGTAATTGTTCTCGCCGAACAGGTTCAGCGGCACGCAGCCCTGCGCGGCGGCCACCAGCGCGGGATCATTGCTCAGCAAGGCACGGCAGGTGGGATCGCCCGTGGCGGGATCGATCACCGCATCGGCGGCGAAGTAGAAATTGGCGTTGCTCTGCGCGATCGTGGCGGGATTGGTCACCGGATAGATGGCAGCGCCGACGATGAGATTGTCCACCACGCGCTGCTGACGATCGGTGCGGCTGTACTGGTAATAGCCATCCCAGTTCCAGCCGCCGCCGAAGCTGCCGTCGAGGCCTGCGGCGGCGCGATAGGTATCCGCGGCGGAGGTGCTGTAGCCGCGGGCGAAATCGTCGAACATCCGCGCCATGTTAAACGCCGGCGTGGCAGGCCGGACGAGAGAACTGGGCCCGGTGGGCTGCGCCTGTTGCGCCGCCGGGAGGGTCGCGCGAACAGCGTCCGGAATGAACGGGTTGTCCGCGAAGATCGGGATGGCGGTGTTGAAGAAGGATGTCTGCAGCAGCTGGCCATCCACATGGCCATAGGTGCCTTCGACAAAGAAATTGATGTCGTCGGTCAGCTCGTAATCGGCCGAGGCATGAACGGTGTAGCGTTCCACCGGCACGGTGATGTTGGAGTTGATGTAGGCTGGCAGGATGTCCCCGCCCACCTGATATAGAGCGAAAGACGGTCGGCCGACCGCGAAGGGCTGGGGCTGGCCATCGGCATCGAAGGTGATCCCACCGGTGCCGTAGATATTCTGCGGCCCGCCGTAGACAACGCCGGCGTTGTTGAAGCGCAAGCCGCCGTTGTCGTTGCTTCGCACGAAATTGGGCAGGCCGTTCCCGCCGCGAAAACCGACATTTGTGACGATCGCACCCGGCGTGCACCAGTCACGCGTGAAGCAATTGCCGATGCCCTTCTGGTCGGCATATTCGCCGCCGATCACGAAATGGCCGCGATCGCCCAGCGCCGTGCCGAAGGCAGCCGCCGCGTGGTAGCGTTCGCCATCACCTTCTTCTGAAATGCCGTAGTCGGCCTCCAGCTTGATGCCTTCCAGATTGCGGTTGAGGATGACGTTCACCACACCCGTGATGGCGTCGGAGCCATAGGCGGCGGAGGCGCCGCCGGTGACGATCTCCGTCCGGTCGATGAGGATCGAGGGAAGGAAGTTGAGGTCCACCGAACCTTCGCGCGTGGAGGGGGCGAAGCGGCGGCCGTTCACCAGGATCAGGTTGCGCGTCACCCCCAGCCCGCGCAGGTTCATGATGCGCGCGCCCACGTTGAAGCTGCCGAAGCCCTGCGTCTGCGGGCTGGTGGTGTCGCGGAAAGAAGGCAGCTCGGCGATCGCCTCGGCGATATTGGTCACGCCGCGGCGGGCGAGATCATCGCCGCCCAGCGTGGTCACGGGGGACGGCGCGTCGAAGGTGGTGCGCGCGAGGCGGGAGCCGGTGACGACGATCTGCCCGCCCTCCCCAGCCGTGCGGCCCTCGGGTGATCCGGCCGTTTCCGCCGGCTGGTCGGCGGCATCCTCCGCGGCATCCTCTTCCGCGAAGGCCGGCGCCGCGCAGAGCGACCCGGTAGCACTCGCAGCCAGCAGCAGGGCACGGATTCCGGACAGGTGTAGACGCTTCATTCTTCCCTCCCTTTTTCATGCTTTTCCAGCAGCCAGGGAGTGGAGGCTTACGCCGCGCAGCCGTCGCCGCGCCGGCAAGCACATGCCAGCCGGCGCGCAAGCGATGTCGCGATGCGCTTGTTCTTCCTCACCCCTTCGTGCCTTCAAGCACTTGTTAATGGGATTTTGCCCACTTGATTTCGTCAAAGTCAAGAGCGAAAGATTGCCTGTGGCAAATGACTCAGAACGGCCGCTTAGCCGTCGGCGCGGCGGCAATGAGGAACGTGGGACGGGGCAGGCGGCAATCCCCGCGCGCAATCACTTCCGCGATGCTGCGGGTATTCATGAAATTGACATTATCAACCTCCTAGTTTAGCTCCGATGATGACGCCGAAACGGCGCAAGAAGGTGGTGTGGGATGAGAATTGCCAAGGGTTTCAGTTGGATGGCGCCGGCCGTTATAGCCCTGCCCCTGCTGGGCGGAGCGGCCTTCGCCCAATCTGGCCCGGACACCGTGAATCGCGCCGCCGAATATGCCGCCATTGCCAAGCTGCCGCCGTTCGAAGGCGTGTGGCAGCCGAACTGGGGCATGGTCACCAAGCTCCGCGCCGCAGAGGGAAATGCTCCGCTGACGGAGAAGGCACGCACGGAAATCGACGCGTTCAAGGCCGAGAAGGCGGAAGGGCGCAATTTGCAGACGGATGGGGCCAACTGCATGCCCGTGGGTATGCCCGGGGTGATGCGCTATCCCTATCCGATCGAGTTCATCTACTCTCCGGGCAAGGTGAACATCGTGATCGAAACGCACAGCCTGGTGCGTCGCATTTTCACCGATGGCCGCCCTCAGCCGGAGGACCCCGACCTGCTGTTCAACGGCAACACGGTAGGCCATTGGGAAGGCGATACGCTGGTGGCGGAAACGGTGGGACTTTCCCCGCAGATTTCACTGATGGAGGGGCTTCACCCCACGCCGGATACGCGCATCCGCGAGCGCATGTCCCTGCAGGGACCGGACACGCTGATGATCGAGACCACGATCATCGACCCCGCGCTGTTCACAGAACCCTTCACCACCCAGCTCACTTACAAGCGGGAGCCTGATTGGGAGATCAGGGAATATATCTGCCAGGAAAACAATCGCGATGCGGCGGACGCCGAAGGGCGGCCCAGCATGGATCTTGGTTTTGACGAGATCGAGTGACCGCACCGCTTCGCACAGGAGACAATGATGAAGCGCCTATTTTACCCCCTCGCCGCCCTCGCGGCCGTCGCGCTGGTGCCCGTGGCCAGCTCTGCCCACCATTCCACCGCCATGTTCGAATGGGGCAAGGAAGTGCCGCTGAAGAACGCCAAGGTCGTCCGCTGGGAATGGACCAATCCGCACACCTTCCTCTACGTCACCACCGATGGGCCGAACGGCGCGGTGAAGAAATGGGCCTTCGAAGGGATGAGCCCCAACCACCTGACCCGTGCCGGCTGGTCGAAGCGATCGCTGAAGCCGGGCGATGTGGTCGACCTCACCTATTATCCGCTGCGCGACGGACGAAGCGGGGGCTTCAACGTCACGGTGACCTTCCCCGACGGACACAAGCTCAACCAGCTGCAGTTCGACTGATCCTGCCGGGGCGGGAGCTTACGGTTCCCGCTCGGCCATGGCATTGGCATTGACGATCAGCAGGTTGAGATAGGTTTCCAGCCGGCGTCGCTGCGCCTTTGTCAGCCCTTCGCAGAGGATGGCGTTCCGCCTCAGCGCATCTTCCTGCATGATGCCATGTGTCCGCCGGCCCTGCTCGGTCACATCGAAGCGTGCCGGCTGGCCCCGCGCGGGCTTGCTGCGGGCGAGCAGCCCGGCGCCCACCATTCCATCCAACGCACGGCTGACCTGCGCCTTGTCGCTATCGACGTGGCCGACCAGTTCCATGAAGGGCATGGAAGGGCGGTAGGCGAGATTGGCGAGGATCCGCCACTCGTAGTTGGACAGGCCGGTCAGCTGCTTGAACGCCAGGGTGGCGCTGCGGGCGATGATGGTCGCGAGGTTGATCAGGGCGGGCTGAACGCGGCTGGGGATTTCCACATCCTGCGCGCTTTCCACCTCCTCCACTTCGTCCCCGGCGCGTGCGCGTGCCATCTCCACGGCAAGGACGGCGGCGGCCTTGTCCATCAGGTGGGCCAACAGGCCAGCCAGTTCGAACATCTCCTGCGGGCCGAGGCCCTGCGTCAGCTCCACCTCGCGGCGCATGGCGATACTATCGATCCGCTCGCCCATCGCCCAGCCCTTCTCAGTGAGACGATAGGGATCGCGCTGCCGCTTGCGCTCCACCACGCCGCCCGCCCGGCAGGCGCTGAGCGCACGGCTGACCTGAGAGACATCGTTGCCGAGCAGTGCGGCGAGCGCGGAAACCCGCCCTTCCTCCACGCGGTAGAGCGTCAGCACGATGCGCCGTTCCATGACGTTCTGCGGTTCGAGGCCAAGGTAATCCAGCCGGGCGCTCTTGCGCAGCAGCCGCCGCAGCAACAGGAAATGCGCACTCAGCAGGTCGCGCTGGACACCCGCCAGCGGAGCGACCCAGCTCGCCTTCGTATCGAGATCGACGTCCACCGCTGATGCCGCGCTTTCCAGCGTTGCTTCTCCTCCAGGCCCCCATGGCGGAGCGGAGCGCAGCGGCAGCGCGATGTCAAGCGGCGTGGACGGGCGCGATCTTCGAGACAGGCCCTAGCGGGCGATGCCGTAGGTTCTCACATAGTCGCCGAGTTCCAGCTGAACGCGCTCCGGCTCCAGGCCGAACTCCTCGAGGCTGTATTCATGCGGTGGGCGCTTCAGCCGCGCCGTTCGGCGCTGATAGGCCTCCATGGCCGGCAAGGCCGGGGCGATGTCCAGCCCCAGAAAGCGATAGACCCGCTCCATCGCGCCGCGCCAGTCGCTCTCCATGTCGTCGTAATGCACGTCGATCATCCTTTCGCGCGGGATGTGATCGCGCGCATCGCGCATGCGGCGGATCTGCAGCGCCGTCTTGCGCAACCATTCGCGGCCGATCGCCTCCGGCCGGGCCTGGTCAGAATAGATGATCGTCTGGTTCCAGGCGAGCGAGGCGGCGCTGCCCACCACCGCCAGCGGATCGCGATGCGTGAAGATCAGCCGCGCGTCCGGGAAGACCTTGAGCAGCGCGGGCAGGTCCAGCATGTGCTGCGGCGTCTTGAGTATCCACGGCCGCAGGCTGGAGGATTGCTGCGACCAGCCGATCAGCTGCAGCAGCCGCGCCATCTGGCGATAGGCCGGCACAGCGTCCTGCTGTTCGCACCAGCGGCCATAGCTGGGCACCCACCATTGCGCCTCGTGCTTCATGCCCCAGAAGCTGCTGACCAGCAGCCCCAGCTCCTCCTCCGGTTCCAGCGGGCCCGTGGGATGGATGGTGAGCGTGCGTGGATTGGCCAGCCGGGCGACGCGCAGGATGCGGCTTGCGAGCACCTGCCGGCTATCCTTGCCGCCGAAACGGAAATCCGGCCGCGGCACGGGGCTGATCGTTTCGAAGCTGCGCAGATGGGAGAAGCGGCGATCGGCCGACAGCAGACGGTGCATCCGCGTGGTGCCCGATCGCATCGGCCCCACCACGATCACCGGGCGCGGCAGGGGCCGTTCCAGAATCTCGGGATGGCGTTCGAACCATTGCTGCGCCCACAGCCGATCGTGCAGCACCTTCTCGATCTGCGCCTGCGCCGCCCACTGGCCGGCAGCATTTAGTCGCGCTTCGCCGCGCAATGCCGCCAGCAGCACCGCCAGCGGCTTTTCGAACCACGGATCGCCGAAATCCTCGAGACCGGTATGCGCCCGCGCGCGGTCGAGCAGCGCCTCCTTCTCCAGCACAGGGGCCTGCGCCAGCCCCGTGCGGCGGGCCAGCGCCATGGCGCCGTTCAGCCCGTCAATGAAACGGGTGCGCCGCGGTGGCTGAAGGCTTGCATCGCGCGAAATCACCTGCTCCCCGATCCTTCTCCCCACGCGCATCTACCGTGCGTGGGGGCTGCCCCGCGCGGGCATGGCATGTAAGCCATTACGTGCAAGCCCCGCGGCGGTTCCGCGCCATCCCGGCCGGTTTCACCACTGGACAAGCACCGCACGCTGCGGGATAGGCCGCGCCATGCACGATCTGCGCTTTATCCGCGAACATCCGCAGGCTTTCGACGCGGGGCTGGCCCTGCGCGGCGTCACACCCGCTTCGGCCGAGATCCTGCGGCTGGACGAGCGCCGCCGCGAAATCACCACCCAGCTGCAGACCGCCCAGAGCCGCCGGAACGAGGCGAGCCGCGAAGTCGGGCAGGCGATGCGCAATGGCGAGGTCGAATCGGCCGAGATGCTAAAGGCCGAAGTCGCGCAGCTGAAGGATGCCATGCAGCGCTGCGAGGAGGATGCGGCGAGCGTGGGCGCGGAGCTCGACGCGATCCTGCAGGGCCTGCCCAACATCCCGATCGAGGGCGTGCCGGAGGGCGCGGATGAGAGCGGCAATCAGGAAGTCGGCCGCTGGGGCACCCCGTGCGACTTCGCCTTCACGCCGCGCGAACATGCCGATCTCGGCCCTGCGCTGGGGCTGGACTTCGAAACCGCCGCCGCCATGTCCGGCGCCCGCTTCGCCTTCCTGCGCGGGCAAATGGCGCGGCTGGAACGTGCGCTGGGCCAGTTCATGCTCGATTTCCAGACGGGCGAGCGCGGCTATACCGAATGCGCGCCGCCGTTGATGGTGCGGGACGAGGCGGTGTTCGGCACCGGGCAGCTGCCCAAATTCGCGGACGACCTGTTCCGCACCACCGATGGCCGCTGGCTGATCCCCACCGCCGAAGTGAGCCTGACCAATTCGGTGCGCGAGCAGATCCTGGGTGATCTCTCCACGCCGATCCGCCTGACCGCGCAGACGCCCTGCTTCCGGTCCGAAGCCGGCGCCGCGGGCCGCGATACGCGCGGCTATATCCGCCAGCACCAGTTCCTGAAGGTGGAGCTGGTGTGCATCTGCCGGCCGGACGACTGGATGGCGGAGCATGAGCATATGGTCGCCAGCGCCGAAGGCGTGCTGCAGGCGCTCGGCCTGCCCTATCGCAAGATGCTGCTTTGCGCGGGCGATATGGGCGCCACGGCGAAGAAGACCTTCGATCTGGAAGTGTGGCTGCCGGGGCAGGATGCCTATCGCGAAATCAGCTCGATCAGCTGGTGCGGCGATTTCCAGGCGCGGCGGATGAACGCCCGCTACCGGCCGGAGGGCGAGAAGAAGACCGAGTTCGTCCACACGCTGAACGGATCGGGCCTTGCCGTGGGCCGCACGCTGGTGGCGGTGCTGGAGAATTACCAGCAGGAGGACGGCTCCGTCACCGTGCCCGAACCGCTGCTGCCCTATATGGGCGGATTGGACCGTCTGGTGCCGGCCGCCTGATGCGCATTCTCCTGACCAATGACGATGGCTTCCACGCCCCCGGCATGCGCGTGCTGGAAGCGATCGCGGCCGAGCTTTCCGACGACGTGTGGGTCTGCGCCCCGGCGGAAGAGCAATCGGGCGCGGGCCATTCGCTCACCCTGCACAGCCCGGTGCGGCTGCGCCAGCATGGGGAGAAGCGCTTCTCCGTCACCGGGACGCCCACGGATTCGGTGAATCTGGCGCTGCGCAAGCTGTTTCGCGATGCCATGCCCGATCTGGTGATCTCCGGTGTCAACAATGGCGAGAACCTGGGCGACGACATCACCTATTCGGGCACGATTTCGGCGGCGATGGAAGGCGCGCTGGCGGGCATCCCGGCCATTGCGCTGAGCCAGGCGCTGCGCGGCACGGACCACGGCTTCGCCGCGACCGAAGCCTGGGCCGCCCGGGTGCTGCGCCCGATGCTGAAACTGCCGATGGCGAAGCGCACGCTGATAAATGTGAACTTCCCCGCCCTCGCCGCTGACGAGGTGAAGGGCGTGCGCGTGGTGCGGCAGGGCTTCCACGATTACCAGCGCGGATCGCTGGTGGAAGGGATCGACCCGCGCGGCCGGTCCTATTTCTGGTTCGGGCTGGAAGACGTGGAGCACACGCTGGACCACGGCACCGATCTGGAAGCCGTGTCCGACGGCTATATTGCCGTCACCCCCTTGCAGCTGGACCTGACGCATCATCCGGCGATCGGCAGGCTGGCGGAATGCTTCGCCACCTGATCGCCAGTTCCCCGCGCGCCGCAGCCGCCCGGCTGTGGGCGGCGGGGATTGCGGGCCGCCGCTGATGGCCCGCGCGCACCGGCCCAGCTCGCATCGGCCCAGCAAGGGTCGGGAGGCCGCTCGCGCCCGGCGCTTCACTCCGCTGCGCCGCGCGCTGAAAGTGCCCGTGTGGGCCGATCTGGGCCTGCGGCTGGCCGCCGCCGTTGCGCTGGTGATGATTGTGGTGCTGATCCACTGGTTCGATCGCGACGGGCTGATCGACAATCACGATGGCCATGTCAGCTTCCTCGACGTGGTCTATTTCACCATGATCTCCATCACCACCACCGGCTTCGGCGACATCGCGCCGATCAGCCCGCGCGCCCGGCTGGTGGAAGCGATCATCGTCACCCCGATCCGCTTCGCGGTGATCTTCATCTTCGTGGGCGCGGCGTATAATTTCATCATCAAGCGCAGCTGGGAGAAGTTCCGCATGGCCCGCATTCAGGACAAGCTCTCCGACCATGTGGTGGTGCTCGGCTTCGGCATTTCCGGGTCCGAGGCCGTCACCGAGCTGATCGAGCGCGGCACCGATCCGCATTGCATCGTGGTGATGGACACCAAGCCCGACCGGCTGGCGCAGGCCGAAGCGATGGGCTGCAACGTGATCGAGGCCGACGCCACGCGCGACGAACATTTGATGGCCGTGCGCATCCGCGAGGCGCGCACCGTGTTGGTTTCCGCCGGGCGCGACGATGCCTCCATCCTCATCGTGCTGACCGTGCGGCATCTCGCGCCCGAGGTGCCGATCAGCGTGGTGGTGCGCGCCGCGGATAACGAGATCCTCGCCCGGCAGGCAGGGGCCGACAATGTCATCAACCCCGTGCGCTTCACCGGCCTGCTGCTGGCCGGCAGCGCACAGGGGGCGCATATCGCCGACTATCTGGCCGATCTCGCCTCGGTCAGCGGCCGGGTGCAGCTGGTCGAACGGCCGGTGCGGCCCGAGGAGATCGGCAAGCCGCTGAGCGCCCTCGCCACCGGCGGGCAGGGCCTGCGCATCTATCGCGGCGGCACCCCCTGGGGGTTCTGGGATCCGCAGGCCGCGGCGCTGCAACCCGGCGACATCGTGGTGGAAATCCGCCCGACCGACGCCCCGGCCGAATCGGACGAGGAAATCGCCGGCTGAACGCCCATTTTGGCGCGTCCGGCTGGAACACGCTGGAACACCTTGGAACAGGGTTCATAGCAGAAAAACCTTCCGCCCTTTCAACGGCTTCGGCGGATCGGGAAAAAGGCAGACGATGACAAAGAGCGAAGCGCAGAGTGACACTCCGCGCGCGCTGTAGGAAAGCGCTGCCCGCGCCCCCCTCTTCACGGTGAGCACCCGCGTCGTTCCCCCCCACCTTCGTCATTCCCGCGTAGGCGGGAATCCAGCAGGCCGAGCGCGGGGCCGCATCCGGGCCGAACCCTCCGCGCGGGAT
The DNA here is from genome assembly GCF_003569745.1 of Altererythrobacter sp. B11. Classification (NCBI taxonomy): domain Bacteria; kingdom Pseudomonadati; phylum Pseudomonadota; class Alphaproteobacteria; order Sphingomonadales; family Erythrobacteraceae; genus Altererythrobacter; species Altererythrobacter sp. B11. The sequence goes on along the minus strand of NZ_AP018498.1, from coordinate 1,322,844 downwards.
TCCCGCCTTCGCGGGAATGACGAATTAGGGCTATGCGCCGGACCGTCTCGCCGCAGCCGTAAAGGCGCGGAAGAACACGAGCGGATGACACCGCTCCCTCCCCCTCGTCATTCCCGCGCAGGCGGGAATCCAGTGAGCCCCGCGCATGCCCCCCTCAGCTGAACGCCACGAACACCCCGCCCATCGCCGCCATGCCGACGATGAGATACGCCGCGTCGATGGCGAACAGCTTGCCGGGGCGCATCTGGAACAGATAGTTGATGCCCAGCGCCGGGGTCATGATCGTGGCGCCGAAGCCCACGGCCATCATCATGATCACATGCGGCGGCGGATTGGTGCGGGCGATGTTGTGGCCCAGCATCAGCGAAATCAGCAGTTCGAACAAGAAGGCCAGCAGCATGATCAGCCAGGTGGGGTTCTGCCCCGGCCGCGGGCCCGCCTTGATCATGTCATCGGTAAAGCCGTTCAGTTCGCGCCATGGCTTGCCGAACAGCACACCATACCACAGCGCGCCCACCACGAAGAATGCCAGTGCCCCCAGGAACACCGGCAGCAGGTTCACATTGCCCATCGCACACCCTCCTCCAGAAGGGCGCACCCTAGCGAAAAATGCCCCACGGGTGTAGGGGCGCGCGAATCATGGCACCCCCTTCTGCCCAAACCACCATCCCCGACCAGAAGAAGGTCGGCATGGTCAGCCTCGGCTGCCCCAAGGCGCTGGTCGATTCCGAGCGCATCCTCACGCGCCTGCGCGCCGATGGCTATGCCATGAGCCCGGACTATGCCGGGGCCGACGTGGTGCTGGTCAACACCTGCGGCTTCCTGGACAGCGCGAAGGAAGAAAGCCTGGAGGCGATCGGCGAAGCCATGGCCGAAAACGGCCGCGTGATCGTGACCGGCTGCATGGGGGACGAGGCGGAAGCGATCCGCGCCCGCTTCCCCCAGGTGCTGGCGGTGACGGGGGCGCATCAATATGAAGCGGTGGTGGAAGCGGTGCATGAAGCCGCCCCGCCCACGCAGGGGCCGTTCATCGACCTGATCCCGCAGCCCGACGTCAAGCTCACGCCGCGGCACTACAGCTATCTGAAGATCTCCGAAGGCTGCAACCATTCCTGCGCCTTCTGCATCATCCCGCAATTGCGCGGCAAGCTGGCCAGCCGGCGCATCGACGCCGTGCTGCGCGAGGCGGAAAAGCTGGTGGCGGCGGGGACCAGGGAACTGCTGGTGATCAGCCAGGACACCTCCGCCTATGGCGTGGATACGCGCCATGAGGAGCGGATGTGGAAGGGCCACCCCGTTCGCGCGCATATGACCGATCTGGCGCGCGAGCTGGGCCAGCTGCGCACGCCCGAAGGCGACGTGCCCTGGGTGCGGCTGCACTACGTCTATCCCTATCCGCATGTCGATGCGGTGATCCCGCTGATGGCCGAAGGGCTGCTGACGCCCTATCTCGACATTCCCTTCCAGCATGCCAGCCCCGCCGTGCTGCGGGCGATGAAGCGCCCGGCTAACGAGGCGAAGGTGCTGGAACGGCTGAAGGCCTGGCGCGCCATCGCGCCCCACATCACCGTGCGATCCAGCTTCGTCGTCGGCTTCCCCGGCGAGACGGAGGATGATTTCCGCTATCTGCTCGATTGGCTGGAAGAGGCGCAGCTGGATCGGGTGGGCGGCTTCCGCTTCGAGCCGGTGACCGGCGCCGCCGCCAATGCCCTGCCCGATCCGGTGCCCGAAGCGGTCAAGGAAGAACGCTACGCCCGGCTGATGGAAGTGACCGAGCGGATCAGCGCGGCCAAGCTGGCGGCCAAGGTCGGCCGAACCATTCCGGTGATTATCGACGAAGTCGGTGAACCGGATGAGGATGGCGACAGGGGTGCCACCGGCCGCAGCCAGGCGGATGCGCCGGAGATCGACGGGCAGGTGCTACTGCGCAATGTGCCGGCCAGCCTGCAGCCCGGGGACTTCGCCCGCGTGCTGATCGAAGATGCGGATGCGCATGATCTGTTCGGCGTAATCGCCTGAACGAAACGGGCGGCACGCGCCGGCCTTCCCCTCCTGATTTGGAACCTGCCGCGCTGGCCCACCAGCGCGAGCGCCGTGCCGTCTGCCGCAATTGTGGTTCGCTCCCTAATAATGCTCACTTAAACTATTTGTTGGACGAATCATTTTGGAATGATACCGATCCTGCCGGGAAGGGGTGGACGCAGAAGCCGCCCCGCCCGGGAGGGGAGAGGGTTCACTGCTCGCAGAACCGTCAGACGTCGGCCCGCGCCGGCGGCGCGCCGCGGCGCGATGAGCGCTTCCCCCATCCGCATCACGGCGCTGGGGTGCGGTCGCATCCCCAGACCAGACAAGGGCGCCCCGCCCCGGCGGCGGAGGCACTGACAAGGGGAGAGTCAGGACATGAGCAGAAACGGAAAGACGCACAGGGCCATCCTTCTGGCCGGTGCCGCCTGTGCGATCGCGGCGGCTGCGCCCGCCCACGCCCAGCAGGCTGAGCAAGGCAACGAGCCGGAGGCGCAGCGCAGCGAGGCCGCCGCGCCCGCCGAAAACCGCATCGTGGTGACCGGATCGCGCATCCAGCGGCCTGACTACACCGCCACCAGCCCGATCGTGACGGTCGATTCCGAGCTGATCGAACAGAGCAGCGCGGTGAATCTGGAGGCCAATCTCAACAAGCTGCCGCAATTCAGCCCGGCCCTGACGCAGTTCGACACGGCGGACATCCAGCCCAACGCCAACAGCACGCCGGGCATTTCCACGGTCAGCCTGCGCCAGCTGGGCGCCAACCGCAATCTCGTGCTGCTCGACGGGCGGCGCGCGACGCCGATCAACGGCACCGGCGTGATCGACATCAACTCCATACCCTCCGCCGCCATCCAGCGGGTGGAGATCATCACCGGCGGCGCATCCTCCACCTATGGCGCGGATGCCGTGGGTGGCGTGGTCAATTTCATCCTCAAGGACGATTTCACCGGCGTCGATTTCGATGGGCAGGTCAGCTTCTCACCGCAGGGCGGGGGCGAGGAATATCGCGTATCCAGCCTGATCGGCGCCTCGCTGGACGATGGCCGGGGCAGCGTGATCCTGGGCATGGAATATTACAAGCGCGAGCAGCTGCTGCGGCGCGACCGCAAATCCTTCCGCCGGGCGCAGAGCGACCCCACGGTGCGCGGGGAGGAGTTCTTCCTCTCGGAAAACTACGTCTCCACCGGGGGGACCAATCCCTTCAACGAAGCGCTGCTGACATCCTATTTCCCCGGCGCGCCGGTGGCGGTGCCGGGCACATCCTCACTCTATCTGAACGACGACGGCTCGCTGTGGACCAACACCTCGCGCACGGTGGGGGGCGTCTATTACCCGCTGCTGCTGAACTATCAGGGCGGCACGGACGGGGGGCTGACGCGCAAGGTGCTGGACACCGGCCTGCTGGAACAGAACAATCCCGATCGCATCCTCTCCTCGCCGCAGGATCGCTATTCCTTCTTCGCCAAGGGGAAATACGATCTGACCGACTGGGCGACCTTCATCGGCCAGGCCTATTTCGCGCGCACGCAGACCCGCTCCGTGTCCTTCAACACGGTGCTGCTGGGCTCCACGGGGACCGAGATCCCTTACAACGACCAGATCTATACCGGCAGCACGTGGATCAATAACGAGGCGGACTACAAGGTCTCCTCCGTCCTGCCCAATGGCAACACCAATCCCGATTTCATGGCCGGCGGGCGTTACGGCCTCAATTGCGGCCCGGTGGGTGGCTGCACCAACAAGGAGGTGTTCCCTGTCCCCGGCAATATCGCGGCCTTGCTGAACAGCCGGCCCAATCCCAACGCACCGTGGACGGCGAATTATTCGCTCGATGCCTTCGGCCGCCGCGGGACGGAGAATTTCAACAACACCTTCCAGATCCAGCTGGGCTTCGAAGGCTCCATCCCCGGCACTGATTTCACCTGGGACTTCATCGGTTCCCACGGCGAGACGATCGCCAAGACCAATCTGATCGGGCTGGTGGCGCTGGAGCGGTTCCGCGCCATCCTCACCTCGCCCAATTTCGGGCGGAACTTCTTCGCCCTGGGCAATGATGGCCAGCGCTATGGCGCCACCGCCAGCTGCGAGAGCGGGCTGAGCCCCTTTATCGTGGATTCCGCCTTCAGCGCGGATTGCGATCTGGCCAGCAGCGCCGACGTGCAGTTCGAAAATCGCATCTCGCAGGATCTGCTGGAAGCAAACCTGCAGGGCGGCCTGTTCGACCTGCCGGGCGGGCAGCTGCGCTTTGCCGTCGGCGCGGCCTATCGCAAGAACTCGCTCGAATTCTATTCCGACAGTTCGGCCTATGAAGGATCGTCCTTCTACCAGACCACCACCACCTTCCCCCAGGCCAGCACCAAGGGCTCCACCTCGGTGAAGGAGCTGTATGGCGAATTGCTGGTGCCGGTGCTTTCGGACCTGCCCTTCGTGGAGGATCTGAACCTGGAGCTGGGCTATCGCCTGTCGGACTACGATTCCGTGGGCACCATCGGCACCTACAAGATCAACGGCGAATGGGCGCCGACTTACTGGCTGCGGTTCCGCGGCGGGTATCAGAAGGCCAGCCGCGCGCCGAACCTGGGCGAATTGTTCACCGCCCGCACCAGCGTGCTCACCTTCTCGCGCGATGGCGATCCCTGCTCGCTGGAGAACAACACCTCGCCCGTTCGCTACGGCAATTATTCGGCCAATCCCGATCTCAACACCAATGGCACGGCCGCGCAGGTGCAGGCGCTGTGCCGCCAGCTGATGGGGGCTGATGGCTCCGCCATCTATTACGCCGCCGGGCGCGACGATTACCTGCTGGGCGGCCAGTATTTCACCCAGCTGCTGGCAGGCGCCGACGGCCTGCGCGAGGAAACGGCCAAGACCTACACGATCGGCGCCGTGATCACCGCGCCCACGGATACGCCCTGGCTCAGCCGCCTGCGCATGTCGGTGGATTACTACAACATCAAGCTGACCGACGGCATTTCGCAGCTCGGCCTGGATTCGGTGCTGCGCCAGTGCTTCACCAGCGAATTCAATCCGAACTTCGAACTCAATGACGCCTGCCAGCGGATCGAGCGCGACAATGTGAACGGCAATATGCAGGTCGTCACGGTCAATTACGACAACCAGGGCGCGGTCGAGACCGCCGGCGTGGACGTGCAGCTGGACTGGGCGCTGCGGTTCGAGGATGTGGGCATCGGCCTGCCGGGCGCGATCTCCACCAATGTGAACTTCAACTATCTGGACAAGTTCGCCACCACCACGGATCAGGTCGCCATTCCGCTGGTGGATTATGCGGGCACGCTGGGTGGCGGCGAAGTGGGCACCAATGCCGGTTCCTATCGCTGGAAGCTGTTTACCCGGCTGAACTATTCGGTCGGCCCGGCCACGGTGGGCCTGCAATGGCAGCACAAGCCCTCGGTCAAGGCGTCGCAGGCGGCCACGGATACGAACAACAACGTGGCCGGCGCACCCGCCTATGACCTGTTCAACCTCACTGCCAGCTATGAGCTGATGGACAAGGTGACCTTGCGCGGCGGGGTGGACAATCTGTTCGACAAGGCGCCGCCCTATGTCGGCTATTTCACCGACGACGTGCTGGGCGACGGCACGCCCCGGTGGCCACAGGCAGCGAGCCCGTACAACGCCAGCCAGTATGACGTGCTGGGCCGCCGCTTCTACATCGGTGTGAAGGTGCAGCTCTAACGGCGGCTACCGGGTTCCCGGCACCCAGCCCGGGAAAACTGGCAATGGCGGCAGGCCCCCTCCCTGAAAAAAGGGCCTGCCGCCATTGTTCGGCCCCTCCCTTGCCGGAGCGATAGGATCAAGCATGAACAGGCAGATCATCACCGCCCTCGCCGCCCTGCTGCTGCTCGCCTGCGGCGCCGCCGCGACTGCGCAGGGTACGGATTACGAAGCGATCGTGCGAACCATGCGTCAATGCGCGCGCATCGCCGACGTCCCCGCGCGCGTCGCCTGCTACGACCAGACCGTGGGCGCGGAGCGGCTCATCTCCGGTGAGGCCGCACCAGCAGCGCCGACCGCCGCGCCTCCACCGCCGCCGGAAGGCTTCGGAGCCGAAGCCCTCCCCCGCCGGGTCGAGCGGGACGAAAGGGAGCAGGAACCGGACCGGGTGGAGGCGCAAGTGCGCGCGGCGGAACAGCTCGGCCCCGGCGTCTTCCTGCTGACACTGGCGGATGGCGCGCAGTGGCAATTCGTGGATGCCGTGCCCTTCTCCTACAGCCCGCCCCGCCCCGGCGCGCCGGTGGAGATCAGCCGCGCAGCGCTGGGCAGCTTCCAGCTGCGCTATTCAGGGCAGCGCCCGGTGCGGGTGAAGCGGATCCGCTGAGGAGCGGGTGGCCAGAACACATCCCTTTGTTTCTTCGTCATTCCCGCGCAGGCGGGAATCCAGCCGGAACGCCAGACGCAGCGCGCGTCCTTCGACAAGCTCAGGACGGGCGGGTTTTGTGACCTGCCTCGCCACCTTCGTCATTCCCGCGCGGGCAAAGCACGCCCCACGACACCCTTCTTCGTCATTCCCGCGTAGGCGGGAATCCAGTCAGCGCCGGCCCTTGCCGCCCCGGATCCCCGCCTGCGCGGGGATGACGAAGGTCAGGTTAGGCAAGGGATGACACCCCCCCCCCGCTCGTCCTGAGCCTGTCGAAGGACGCGCGCCCGTCCAAAGCGCGCATCACTGGCCCTCGGCCGCCTTTCCGCCCTCACTCATTTGCTGGTATTCCAGCGCGAAGCTGGGATCGCATTCATAGGGAAAGACATATTGCCCCGGCCGCCGGTCCCATTCGATCCAGCGGGCACCGTTGTTTTCCAGCACTTCCGGATCGGAGAACCACTGCATCGCCATCAGCTTCTTGCCATCCGGGCTGAGGCGATAGCGTTCGACCATGTGGACGTCGGCGGTGTGGTCCAGCCCGTTGTTGGTGATGGTGGAGGGGGCGATATGGGTGGTGTCCACCACCAGCTCATCACCTTCCCAATGGCCGATGGAATGGCCCATCTTGCTGTGCGGCGCATCGGCCGGCGGATGGCCGCGGCCGTCCATGAAGATCAGCCGCACCTGATCGAAATATTCGTATTTGAAGGCGATGAGATCCTTCGTCTGGTGCACTTCGAAGGGGAACGGTCCCTGCACCGAATAGACGATGGAAGGCGGCACGCACACGCGGTCCAGCGTCATGTCATCGGTCGGCTGCCAGCTTTTCGCATGCTCCAGCGCCTGGGGCGTGAGCTTGAGCCCGCCGAATTCCATGCGCGGAAACTCGGCCACGCCGGAATCCGCGATGATGACCGTGTCCGCCGGCAGTTCGGCCACCATCTTCGGATCGGGATCGCCCATGTCGAACACGGGGGCCCAGAAGCCTTCCAGATCGGGCGGCGCGCCATCCCCCTGCGCAAGCGCGGCGGCGGGCAGGCACAGCGCGGCCAACGCCATCAAAGGCGCGATCAGCGGCATGCGGAGCGGGCGCATCATCCGGCCGGGCCTATTCATCGGTGATGCCGAAGGCGGTCTGGCCGATGGGCTTGCCCTGCGCGTCGCGCGCCATGCGCAGGCGCAGGTAGGGCTTGCCGTCGCGCGCGGCCCAGCCTTCGATCGTCACCACATCGCCGGGCTTCAGGCTCTGCCGCGTCCAGCCGCGGCGGGTGAGCACCACCGGCGCATTGGTTTCCACGCGCCATTTCTCCACGCTGCCATCGGGCTTCTTAACGTCCAGCGCGATGGTGCCGTGCGGATTGGTGAAGCGGAAGGCGGTGACGGTCCCGGTGATGGTGACCATCTTCTGCGGATCGAAGAACACCGCGAAGGAATGATGCGCCAGCGCCGGCGGAGCGGTGCCCAGCCCCATCGCCGCCAGCGCGACGGCCGCGGCTGCATGGCGTTTGCGAAACCCGCCCATATCTTCCTTCTCCCACCGACAACGGCCCCTGCCGCTCTGTTGACGAAGTCCTACTCGCACCCTGCGCGACCGCCAAGCCCCTCGCAGTGAACAAGACGCGCCGCTATAGCCGCGGCCATGCAACAGGCGCAGACCCGCTTCACCATCGCCACCCATGGGGCCGGCCTTGTCGAGTTCACCGGCGAGGTCGCCGGCTGGCTGGGCGGCACGGGGATCGAGACGGGGTTGCTCACGCTGTTCTGCCGCCACACCTCCGCCTCGCTGACGATCAATGAAAATGCCGCCCCGGCGGTAAAGCGCGACCTGCTGCGCTGGCTGGACAAGGCAGTGCCCGAAGGCCGGCATTACGAGCATGACGATGAAGGGCCGGACGATATGCCCGCGCATATCAAGGCGATGCTGACCGGCAACAGCCTGACCGTGCCGGTGGCCGAAGGGCGCATGGCGCTGGGCACCTGGCAGGGGATTTACCTGATCGAACATCGCGCCGTGCCGCATCGCCGCAACATCGTGGCGCATATAATCGGCGAATGACCGGAAACTCCCCGGCGGCGGAGCATTGCCAGCCCATGGCTATCGAAATCGAAACGCAATTCTCCTTCGCCCTCGAAGGCGTCGGCGACGTCCTCCTCCAGTTCGAGGCGGCGGCGATCCCCGAGCAGGAAATCCTGGAAACCTCCACCACGATGAGCGAGGCGGATCATGTGGCGCGTATCGCGGCGCATGACGGGATCGGGGAACGTATCTGGTTGCGCGCCACCGGCCCGATCGAGGTCCGCTATGCCGCGCGGGTGGAGCCGCGCCGCATCACTGCCGATCTCGCCACCCTGGGCGGGCTCGATCCGCATCTGCTGCCGGCGGACACGGTGCAATATCTGTTCGATTCCCGCTATTGCCCCGGCGCACCGTTCCAGCCCTTCGTGGAGGCGGAGTTCGGCGGCCTGCAGGGCGGCGCGCGCATCGCCGCGATCCGCGACTGGGTGGCGGAACGCTTCCGCTACGAACCGGGCAGCAGCGATACCCACACCACCGCGCTGGACAGCTTCGTGGAGCGGCGCGGCATCTGCCGCGACTATGCCCATGTGGTGATCTCGCTCGCCCGCGCCTCGGCCATCCCGGCCCGCTATGTCAGCGCCTATGCCCCCGGCGTGGAGCCGCCCGATTTCCATGCCGTGGCCGAAGTGTTCCTGCGCGATCCCACCATTGCCGGCGGTGGAAGCTGGCAGATCGTGGACGCCACCGGCATGGCGGACCCTGCGGAGACGGCCAAGATCGGCGTGGGCCGCGATGCGGCCGATGTCAGCTTCATGACCAGTTTCGGCGAAGCGCGCTTTGGCGAAAAGACCGTTTCCGTGCGGGCGAACGGCTGATCTTTCTCTTGCCGCATGGCCTGCGGCGGTGCAGCATAAGGGTTCTGCGGGCAGGGTCGGCCTAATTCGTTTCCATTGTGGGAGAGGCTTTTTCATGAGTTCGACGGCCGATGCGCTGCTGTTGTTCGGCGCCACGGGCGATCTTGCCCAGCGGATGCTGCTGCCTTCGCTGTGCGCGCTGCATTCCGATGGTTTGCTGGACCCCGATCTGCGCATCGTGGGCACCGCCCGTTCGGAGATGAGCGATGCGGAGTTCCGCAATTTCGCCCGCGCCGCGCTGGAAAAGTTCATGCCCGCCAACCGGCGCAGCGGCATGGCCGATTTCCTCAACCGGCTGAGCTACCAGCCGCTGGACGTGAAAGACCCGGCCGGCTTCAAGGCGGTGGCGGAAAAGGCCGCGCGCCCGGGGGAGAAGCTGGCGATCTTCCTGTCCACCGCGCCCAGCCTGTTCGAAACCACGATCAAGGGTTTGCAGGGCGCGGGGCTGACCGGCGAAGGCGCGCGGATCAGCCTGGAAAAGCCGCTCGGCATCGATCTCGCCTCCAGCCGGGAGATCAACGACGCGGTGGCCGCGGCCTTCCCCGAAAGCCGCATTTTCCGCATCGATCACTATCTGGGCAAGGAGACGGTGCAGAACCTGATCGCGCTGCGCTTTGCCAACATCATGTTCGAACCGCTGTGGAATTCCCAGCATATCGACCATGTGCAGATCACCGTGGCCGAAACGGTGGGCCTGGAAAGCCGCGTCGATTTCTATGACGAGGCGGGCGCGCTGCGCGACATGGTGCAGAACCACATGCTGCAGCTGCTGGCGCTGGTGGCCATGGAACCGCCGACCAGCTTCGATTCCAGCGCCGTGCGTGACGAGAAGGTGAAGGTGCTGCGCGCACTGCGCCCCATCGGCCCCGGCGAAAGCGTGACCGGCCAGTATCGCGCCGGCGCCACCGGCGGGCAGATCGTCCCCGGCTATGACGAGGAACTGGGCCGCGAAAGCGACACCGAAACCTTCGTGGCGCTGAAGGCCCATGTCGACAATTGGCGGTGGAAGGGCGTGCCCTTCTACCTGCGCACCGGCAAGCGGCTGCCCAAGCGGCGGACGGAAATCCTCGTCCAGTTTCGCTGCATCCCCCATTCGATCTTCAGCGGCACGCGCACCGTGCCCAACCAGTTGCTGATCGGGATCCAGCCGGAAGAGAACATCACGCTTTCGCTGATGGCCAAGGTGCCGGGCCTCGACCGCGAGGGGATGAGCCTGCGCGCCGTGCCGCTGGAAATCGCCATGCCCGACGCCTTCACCGGCGTGCATCGCCGCATCGCCTATGAACGGCTGCTGCTGGACCTGATCGAATGCGACCAGACGCTGTTCGTCCGGCGCGACGAGGTGGAGGCGCAATGGGCCTGGGTGGATGCCATCCGCGAACAATGGCGCAAGGAAGGCCTGACGCCGCGCACCTACAGCGCGGGAAGCTGGGGGCCGAGCGCGGCGATCGCGCTGGCCGAACGCGACGGCGTCAGCTGGCATGAATGAGTTTTTCGCCTCCCCCACGAGGCGCAATGGAAGGAAGTGCACATGACCCGGCTCCACCCCGCCATCGAACGGGTGACCGATCGCGTCATCGACCGTTCGCGCAAGAGCCGCGCGGCCTATCTGGAGCTGATGGCGATCGAGGGCGACCGGCACCGCGACCGCAATGTCGCGCTGCCCTGCTCCAACCTCGCCCACGGCTTTGCTGCCGCCGGGGAGGACAAGGACAGCATCGCCACCCGGCGCGGGCCGAACATCGGCATCATCAGCGCCTATAACGACACGATCTCAGCCCATCAGCCCTATGGCGCCTATCCGCCGCAGATGAAGGTCTTTGCCCGCGAAGTGGGCGCCACCGCGCAGGTGGCCGGCGCCACCCCCGCCATGTGCGACGGGGTGACGCAGGGGGCGGACGGCATGGAGCTGTCGCTGTTCAGCCGCGACGTGATCGCTTTGGCAGCCTCGGTCGGTTTAAGTCATGCCATGTATGACAGCGTTGCCATGCTGGGCATTTGCGACAAGATCGTGCCCGGCCTGCTGATCGGCGGCCTGCGCTTCGGCTGGTTGCCGACCATCTTCGTGCCGAGTGGCCCCATGCCCAGCGGCATCGCCAACAAGGAAAAGCAGAAGGTCCGCCAGCTCTATGCCGAAGGCAAGGCGACGCGCGCGGAACTGCTGGAGAGCGAGAGCCGCAGCTATCATTCCGCCGGCACCTGCACCTTCTACGGCACGGCCAATTCCAACCAGATGATGATGGAGATGATGGGTCTGCACCTCCCCGGCGCGGCCTTCATCCAGCCCGGCACGCCGCTGCGCCAGGCGCTGACCCGCGCCGCAGTCCACCGGCTGGCCGCGATCACGCGCGAGGGGGACGATTATCGCCCGCTGGCGCAATGCGTGGATGAAAAGGCGGTGGTCAACGCCGCCGTGGGCCTGCTGGCCACCGGCGGATCGACCAATCACGCGATCCATATCCCCGCCTTTGCGCGCGCTGCCGGCGTGCAGATCGACTGGGCGGATCTGGCCGAGCTGAGCCATGCCGTGCCGCTGCTGAGCCGCGTCTATCCCAATGGCGCGGGAGACGTGAACCATTTCCACGCCGCCGGCGGCATGGGCTTCGTGATCCGCGAACTGCTGGATGCGGGCCTTGCCCATCGCGACATCGTGACCGTGGCGGCGGACGACCTCACGGCCTACGGCAGCGAGCCCTGGCTGGACGGTGAGAACCTCGCCTGGCGCGAGGCCGGCCCTTCGGGGGACGAAGCGATGCTGCGCCCCGCCGCCAATCCGTTCCAGGCCGATGGCGGCATGCGGCTGGTGCAGGGCAATCTCGGCCGCGCCTGCTTCAAGACCAGCGCGGTGGACCCCGAACGCTGGGAGATCGAGGCGCCCTGCCGCGTGTTCGACGATCAGGTGCAGGTGGCCAAGGCCTTCGCCGCCGGGGAGCTGGACCGCGATGTGGTGGTGGTCGTCCGCTTCCAGGGGCCGCGCGCCAACGGCATGCCCGAACTGCACAAGCTGACCCCGCCGCTGGGCGTGCTGCAGGATCGTGGCTACAAGGTCGCGCTCGTCACCGACGGGCGCATGTCCGGTGCCAGCGGCAAGGTGCCCGCCGCCATCCACGCGAGCCCGGAAGCGCTGGGGGATATGAGCGGCAATTGGGGCCCGTTGGCCTATCTGCGCGATGGCGACGTGGTGCGCCTTTCCGCGGTGGACGGCACCCTGTCCACCACGGCCGACCTCGCCGCGCGCGAGCCCGCCACCCCGCCGCCGGCGGCGCAGGGCATGGGGCGTGAGCTGTTCGCCATGTTCCGCGCCAATGCGGATGAGGCGGAGAAGGGTGGCTCGGCCATGCTTGCGATGGCCGGCTTGTGACGCAAAGCTCCGTCACCAGGCTCGTCTCGCTGGACATCGGCGGCACGCACGCGCGCTTCGCGCTGGCGGAAATCGCCGCTAACGGCGCAATCACGCTAGAAGAGCCGGTGACGCTGAAGACGGGCGATTTCGCCAGCCTGCAAACCGCGTGGGAGGAATTCGCCCGCCGCTGCACCACCCCGCCCCCGCCGATTGCCGCCATCGCCATCGCCGCCCCGATCACCGGCGAGACGATCCGCATGACCAACAACAGCTGGGTGCTCCACACCGATGCGCTGGAGGACCAGCTGCGGCTGGAAAAGGTCACGCTGGTCAATGATTTCGCAGCCGTGTCCCACGCCGTGGCGCAGGCGCCGGCGGATCAGTTCACCCATCTGGCCGGGCCGGACGTGCCGCTGCCCACGCGCGGCACGATCAGCGTGATCGGCCCCGGCACAGGCCTTGGGGTCGCCCATTTCCACCGCTTCGCCGCCGGCTATCACGTGCAGGCGACCGAGGGCGGCCATGTGGATTTCGCGCCGGTGGACCATATCGACGACCTGATCCTGGCGCGGCTGCGCCAGCAGCACCGCCGCGTCTCGGCGGAGCGAGTGGTGGCCGGCCCCGGCATCGTGCCGATCTATCAGGCGCTGGCCGCGCTGGAGAAGCGCGCCGTGCCCGAATTGGAAGACCGCCAGATCTGGCAGCGCGGGCTGGACCGGGAAGATGCGCTGGCCAGCGCGGCGGTCGATCGCTTCTGCCAGTCGCTGGGCGGCGTGGCGGGCGATTTCGCCCTGGCCCACGGTGCCAGCGCGGTGGTGATCGCCGGCGGGCTCGGCTATCGCCTGCGCGATCTGCTGCCGCGATCGGGCTTCGCCGGCCGCTTCCGCTTCAAGGGGCGGTACGAACAGATGATGGCCGGTATCCCGGTGAAGCTCATCACCCATCCGCAGCCGGGCCTGTTCGGTGCCGTGGCTGCCTTTGCCCACCAGCATCACAAAGGATTCGCCGTATGAGCGCGATCGAAACGATCATGTTGACCGCACCGGTGATCCCGGTGCTGGTCGTGGAAGACGTGGACCATGCGCTGCCGCTAGCCGAGGCGCTGGTGGCGGGCGGGCTGCGCGTGCTGGAAGTGACGCTGCGCACCCCGGCGGCACTGGATGCGATCCGCACGATGAAGCAGGTGGAAGGCGCCATCGTCGGCGCCGGCACGGTGACCAATCCGGCCGAGCTGGACGCCGCACTGGACGCGGGCAGCGAATTCATCGTCTCCCCCGGCCTCACCGAACGGCTGGGCAAGGCGGCGGTGGAATCGAGCGTGCCCTTCCTGCCCGGCATTGCCAATGCGGGCGACATCATGCGGGGGCTCGATCTCGGCCTCACCCATTTCAAGTTCTTCCCGGCCATGGCCGCGGGCGGCATTCCGGCGTTGAAGGCGCTGGCGGCGCCCTTCGGCCAATGCCGTTTCTGCCCCACGGGCGGCGTTTCCGCCACCAATGCGCCGGACTGGCTGGCGCTGAAACCGGTGCTGTGCGTGGGCGGCAGCTGGGTCTCCCCCGCCGGCCCGCCGGACAAGGCGGCGATCGAGGCGCTGGCCCGCGAAGCGGCTGCGTTGCGCCCATGAAGACGGTCGCCCAGCTCACCGAGAGGCTGCAGGCCCTCCACCAGCGCACGGCGGAAACGCCGCTGTTCAATCCTGTCTTCCAGCTCTCGCTCGATCTTTCGCGCCTGCTGGAAAGCGGGGAGCTGACGCTGGCGGATTGCGAGAGGCTGATCGAGGAGCTGGAATGCGACGCGATGGCGGCGCGGGCCGAGCGGCTGCGAAAGATGGTGGCCCCCGTGACGCCCGCCGCAAATGACGCCGCGCTGGCGGAGGAACTGGGAGGCGAGGATTTCGCCCGCTTCCGGGCGCACTGGGAACATCCGCAGCTGCACGCCGTGTTCACCGCCCATCCCACCTTCCTGCTCTCCCCCGGACAGACCGAGGCAGTGGCGCAGGCGGCCAGCAGCGACGATGCCATCGGCGCGGGCGTATGCGCCGCCTCCGCCGATCGCCCGCCGATCACGCTGGCCTATGAACATACCGAAGCGATGAAGGCGATCGCCCATGCGCAGGATGCGCGCGATCGCATCGTGGCGCAGGCCGTCGCCACCGCGCAGCAGAAATGGCCGGAGGAATGGGGCAGCTTCGCCCCGCTGCCGTTCCGCTTCGCCAGCTGGGTCGGCTATGACATGGATGGCCGCACGGACATTACCTGGGCCAATTCCATGGGCTTTCGCCTGGCCGAAAAGGCTCAGCGGCTGGCGCGCTATGTCGCCGCACTGGAAGCCATCGACGCGGACCATCCGCTGCTGCGCGAATTGCAGCCCGCCGCCGCCTATGCCGCGGACCGGGCGCAGGACTTTGCCGCCGACCTGTCCGATCCCGCGGCGCTGTCCGTCGCCGCGAACCGCCTGACCGCGCATGATCCGCGCCAGCTGCTGTCGCTGAAGCGCCACATCGCCGCGCTGGAGCAGGAGGCGGGCGAAGTCGGCGGGGAACGCGGGGTGCAGCTCAAGACCCTGGCCGCTGCCATGCGGGCGGACGGGCTGGGCATGGGCTGGATTCACTTCCGGGTGAATTCCAAGCAATTGCACAATGCGATCCGCCGACGGATCGACCCGGACAGCGCCATCGACCTGTCCAGCAAGGGGGCGATCGTCCATTTGCGCCGCGCGATCGAGCAGGTGAAGCCGGTGCGCAGCAATTTCGCCGCGCTGGCCATCGAAAGCAGCACCGCAATCCGCCAGTTCCTGGCCATGGCGCAGATCCTGCAGCATGTCGATGCCGATGCGCCGATCCGCATGCTGATCGCGGAGTGCGAGGAGCCGGCAACCGTGCTGGCCGCCCTCTACTTCGCGCGCCTGTTCGGGGTGGAGGACAAGGTGGATATCTCCCCCCTGTTCGAAACCGAAAACGCGCTGGAACACGGCGGCCGTTTCCTCGACGCGCTGCTGGCGGAGGAGGAATACCGCACCTACGCCCGCCGGCGCGGCCGGGTGGCGATCCAGACGGGCTTTTCCGACGCTGGGCGGTTCGTCGGGCAGATCCCCGCCAGCCTGGCGATCGAGCGGCTGCAGGGCCGGCTGGCGCTGGCGATGGAGGCCAACGGCCTCACCGATGTGGCGGCGCTGATCTTCGATACACATGGCGAGAGCATGGGGCGCGGCGCGCATCCCACCAGCTTCGCCGACCGGCTGGCCTGGCCGCTCAGCCCCTGGGCGCGGCGCCGCTTCGTGCGCGCCGGCATCCGGCTGGAACCAGAGGTGAGCTTCCAGGGCGGCGACGGCTATCTGTTCTTCGCCACGCCCGAACTCGCGCTGGCCACGCTGACGCGGATCGTGCAGCAGCGCCCCGCCCATACCGATCCCGATGCGCCGCCCGATCCCTTCTATCGCCGCACCGATCTGAGTCTCGATTTCTATCGCGCCATTCGCGATCACCAGCATGCCCATCTGGAAAGTCGCACCTACAGCCGGGCGATCACCGCCTTCGGCCTGGGAATGCTCAATTCCACGGGCAGCCGCGTATCGCGCCGCCAGTCGGACCTTTCGGCCGACCGCGAGATGAGCCTGCGGCAGATCCGCGCGATCCCGCACAATGCGATCATGCAGCAGCTGGGCTATCCGGTGAATGTGATCGCCGGCATCGGCACGGCGGCGGACGGCAATTACGAGGAGCTGGCCGCCCTGCTGCGCGACAGCGAGCGCGGGCGGCAGTTGCTCCGCCTTGCCCGCGCGGCCAATGCGCTGGCCAGCGTGAAGACGGTGGCCGCCTATGGCGAGCTGTTCAATTCCGCCTATTGGGCCAGTCGCCCCTATCGCGGCACGGAAAGCCATTTGTCCGGGCCCTGCGGGGCGCTGGCCGAATATCTCATCAAGGATGATCGCATCGGCGTGTTCCGCCGTCTCGCCTCGCGCCTCCGGGTCGATGCGCTGAAGCTGCACCGCTTGCTGGCGCTGGTGCCGAACGAGAGCCCGCTGGAAGACCGGGAGCAGGTGCGCCGGGCGATCGGCGTGTGCCAGGCGCTGCGGCTGGCGCTGTTCCAGCACATGTTCATCCGCGCCGTCTCCATCCCGCTGTTCAGCCGCGCCAACGACATCTCGCGCGAGGATGTGCTGGAGATGGTCTTCACCCTGCGGATCGAGGATGCGCTGAAGCAGTTGCGGCGCACTTTCCCCACGCATTTTCCGAAGATCGGCGATTTCGATCTGTCCGAGCCGACCGACTTCCCGGATCGCGGATCGGAAGGCTACGAATCGATCCGGCGCGATTTCATCGATCCGATCGACCGTGCCTATGCGCTCTCGCTGCGCATCTCCACCACCATCGCCAACCAGTTCGGCGCCCACGGCTGATCGTTAACTTCCCACGCCTCGCCGTCTC
Organism: Altererythrobacter sp. B11; assembly: GCF_003569745.1. Taxonomy (NCBI): domain Bacteria; kingdom Pseudomonadati; phylum Pseudomonadota; class Alphaproteobacteria; order Sphingomonadales; family Erythrobacteraceae; genus Altererythrobacter; species Altererythrobacter sp. B11. Next base: position 1,305,738 of record NZ_AP018498.1, on the reverse strand, counting down.
GCAGCGGGACGGGAGGCGCAGCGCCGGTGGTAAACAGATCCTTTACCACGCATCATGCGGGCCATGATCGCAGCGCTCAAATGGATCGGTGGCCCCACCCTGCTGGCGGTGGCGCTGATCGGTTCGGCCATCGTGGCCGGGCGCGCGCCTGCACAGCCGGAAACGGTCGATCCCGATGCCTGGCTGCAACCGGAGGATGTGCTGGCGCAGGCGGATGACGGCGTCACCGCGCCAGCCCCCGCCCCGGCCGAAGCTGCGCCCGAGGCGATTGCCGCTGCGCCGGTCGAGGATGCTCCGCTCGTCATCAAGCGCATCCTGCCGATAGCCGGCCCGATCAAATATGGCGAATGGCATTGGGATGATGAAGGCGTGCCGCAGGGGCCGCTGGTCATCACCGTCGATCTCGATGCGCGCGTGCTCTCCGTCTTCCGCGACGGTTATGAAATCGGCGCGGCGGCGGTGCTGATCGGCACGCCCGACCATCCCACTCCGCTGGGCACGTTTCCGATCCTGACCAAGGAACGGCACAATATCTCCGAGAAATACGGCGACGCCCCGATGCCCTGGACCATGCGGCTCACCTGGGACGGGGTCGCCATTCACGGCGGCTCCACAGTGCAGAACGGCTATGCCAGCCATGGCTGCGTGTCGGCGCCGGACGATTTCGTCTCGCGCCTCTATGCCGAGGCGAGCAAGGGCGACCGGGTCATCATCACAAAGGGCGTGAACGCGGGCATCGGCACGCCGCTGGCGGGCTAAGTGCCGCGCCGGGGCGGTTCGGCAGTAAACAGCCAAACGCCCCGTTCCGCCCGCGCCAGCACGCCGCCGGCATTGGCGCTTTCGCCGCGCTCAAGCGCCGACAGCATCGCCGCCAGCGCGCCGCCGCGCGCACTGCCCCCCAGCTCCGCCACGGCGCGTTCCAGCATCCGCAGGGCCACGGCGCGCGGCGCGGCGGGGCGATAGCGCAAGCCCCCTTCCACCCGCTCCACCCGCTCGGCCCATTCGCGTTCCGCCGCCCAGACGAGAGCCGCATCGGCATCGGCGCAATGGGCGGCGCTGGCCCGCACCGCCTCCGCCCCGATCAGCGGGTTTTCCGCCAGCCAGCGGCGCAGGCGCACCCGATCATACCGCTCGTCCAGATTGCTGGGATCGCGCACCGGATCGAGCCCCGCGGCGGCCACGATGCTCTCCAGTTCCGCCCGGTCGAAGCCCAGCAGCGGGCGCAGCAGCGGCAGGTCCGATCCCGGCACCACCCCGCGCGCGCGGATGCCCGCCAGCCCGGCGACCCCGCTCCCCCGTGCGAGGCGCATGAGCACGGTTTCCACCTGGTCATCCGCATGATGCGCCGTGGCGAGAGCGCCCAGTCCCCGCTCCCGCGCCCAGGCACTCAGCGCCGCATAGCGGGCCGCGCGGGCGCTCGCCTGCAGATTGCCGGAGGCCACGCTGACGGGCAGCACGGCGCAGGCAATGCCTCGCCCTGCGCAGAGGCGGGCCACCATGGCGCATTCGCCGGCCGCCTCAGCCCGCAGGCCGTGATCGACGGTGGCGACTTCGAAGCGGCCAGGAATTGCGGCCTCTGCCAGCAATAGCAGGGCGAGGCTGTCCACCCCGCCCGATACGGCGAGGCCGATGCGCCCTTCCCCCGGCCATAGCTGGGCGAGAGCGTCGGCAAAGCGTGCCGTTGCCCCGCCCGGCGAGGCCTCAGCTGCAGTCGACCCGTCCGCGGTTGCGCTCATACTGGTCCTTCAGCCGCCCGGTGGCGAGCGCGGGGTAGGTATCGCCGAACTCCGCCAGGGCGATGCATGCGCGGCTGGTGTCGCCCAGCGTGATCATCGTCTCGGCCAGGTAGAGCAGGCTGTCGGCCGCGCGGGCGCCATTCTTGTCCGACTGGTAATTGTCGAGGAAATAGCGCGCCGCATCGCGCGGCTTGCCATCATCCAGATAGGCCCGGCCGAGCAAATTGCGGCCATAGGACACGCGCGAATGGCTGGGATATTTCTCCAGGAACAGCGCCAGCTGCTGTTCCGCCTCGGGATAGAACTTCGCATCCCACAGGCGGAAGCCATAGACATATTCGTCATCGCCCGGATCGTCCGTGGCGGGCTTGGCGATCGCCTGCACCGCCGCCAGCCGTTCCGCGCTCGGCCGTGCAGCGGCCGGGGTGGCGGCGCTCGCCTGCGCCGGGGCCCGGCCGGCGGTGCCGCTCCCGCTGCCGGGCACGGGGATGATCCCGGTCGGACCGCCGGTGCGCGCGGCGCCCGCGCTGCTGCCGGTGCTCCCGACCGGGGGAAGTGCGCCGCTGGCGGAGGGGGCGAGCTTCATCGCCTCCATCTCTTCCTTCAGCATGGCGATGGTGTTGGTGTTCTCTTCGGTGCGGGCGGTCAGCGTGGCCAGCTGCGCCTCGATCGAATCCAGCCGCACAAGCATGTCGGTGACGGCCGTGGTGGAGGGCGTGCCGACCGGTTGCGCCGGCGGGTTTTGCGGCGGGGTCGTCACCTCCGGCGTGAAATAGCGGCCGTCCGCGCCCGGGAACACGCTGCGCTGCAGGGCGCGAATCTCCGCCTCGATCTTGCGCAGCCGCGCGTCGCTGTCCTGCGCGGCGGCGGCGGATGGCATCATGCCCGCGGCCAGCGCCGCCAGCACCGCCCCCGTCATCGCCGTGCGCGGGGCCATCCTGGAATAACGCATTACTCGATATCCTCCATGCGTGCCGCGGGGCGCCTGCCGCGCGGCGACAAAACCGATGCTGAGCGGCACTGTGCCAAGACGGGAATCGCTTGTCGAGGCAGGGCCTGGCCTAGGCTGTGGGCGATGGTGCGGGCGTGGGCGTAGCGACCGGCTCGCTCCGCGCGAGCAAGGCTGCGGCCGTCACCGGCACATCGCGCATCACCATATCGTCTTCCGCCAGTTTCGGGACGGGGCGCCCGCCCACGGTGATCGCCAGCGCATCGGGCCGCCCGGTCCAGATCTGCGGCCCGGCGGCATCCGCCGGCACGGTGTAGCTTTCGCCCTTGGCCATCAGCTTCTGCATCAGCTGGCGCCCCTCCGCGTCGTAGAACTTGACCCAGATGGAGTCCTCCAGCGCAGTGAACACCACAGGCCCCGCCGGCTTTGGCGTGGCCGCGGCGGCGGACGGCGCGGTGGCGGGGGCCGACGCGCTGGGCGTCGCCTCGGGATTCACCAGCGGAGGCAGCTCCGCCGCGGGAATGAACAGCGCGCGCATGAAGGCGAAGCCGCCAATCACCAGCAGCACCAGCGCAGCGAGCGCGATCCAGCCCAGCCGGGCGGAGGGCACGCGGGCCGGGTCGCCAGGCTCGAAGGAGGCGGCGCGGGCGCCGCTGTGGACTTCCTGCGCATCCAGTTCCGCCCGCACCCGGGCAGCCACATCTTCCTGGTCGAGACCAAGCAGCTTGGCATAGGTCCGCGAAAAACCCACCGCATAGGTGCGGCCCGGCAGCGCGGCGAATCCCCCGGCTTCCATCGTCGCCAGATGGCGCTGGGGGATGCGGGTTTCGGCGGCCACCTGCTGCAGCGTAAGCCCCCGCTCTTCCCGCGCGGCGCGCAGCTGCGGCCCGACACCCTGCGGCGCCTGCGGCTCCATCTCCGTTTCTGTCGTGTCAGTCATTCGAGCTCCAGCTTGGCGCTGGTTCTGGTGCGAACCCCGTGCCGCCCACAAGCCTTGTGTGCCTGCACCAAGTCAAGCGGGCAATGGCCCCCACAGAATTATTCCACCTCGATCCCGCGCTCAATCGCCCATTTGTGCATGGTGCCGCGCAGGTCCGCCGGCGGGTTGGCCAGCCAGCCGCCCATCGCCGCGCCGATTTCCGCCATGTCCAGCTTGCGTACCAGTTCCTTGATCGGCCCCACCGCAGCGGGCGTGATCGACAGGCGCCGGATGCCGAGGCCGAGCAGCGCCATCGCCTCCAGCCGCCGGCCACCCATTTCGCCGCACACGCCCAGCGTCACATTCTGTCCCACGGTGGCCATCACCACCCGGCGCAGGAAGCGCAGGATCGCCGGGCTCAGCCAGTCATAGCGTTCCGCCAGCTTGGGATTGGACCGATCCGCTGCGAAGAGGAACTGGGTAAGGTCATTGGTGCCCACCGAGATGAACGACAAGCGCGGCATCAGCTGGTCCAGCATCTCCGCCAGCGCGGGCACTTCCAGCATCACCCCATAGCGGATCGCTTCGGGCAGCTTGTATTTGCGGCGCCGCAGGAAGGCCACCTGGCTTTCGAACACGTCACGCGCGGCTTCGAACTCCCACGGTTCCGAAACCATGGGGAACATGACGCTGAGCGTGCGCCCCGCCGCCGCTTCCAGCAGCGAGCGGGCCTGCGCCTTCAGCAGGCCTTCCCGTTCCAGCGCCAGGCGCAGCGCGCGCCAGCCCATGGCCGGGTTCTCGTCCTCGCGGCTGCTTTCGCTGCGCAGATAGGGCAGCGACTTGTCGCCGCCGATGTCCACCGTGCGGAAGATCACCGGCTTGTCCCCCGCCGCATCCAGCACATCGCGATAGAGCCGCGTCTGCCGGTCGCGCTGGGGCAGCGTGGCGGACACCAGGAACTGGAACTCCGTGCGAAACAGGCCGATGCCGTCCGCCCCGGTGAGGCTAAGCATCGGCATGTCATCGCGCAGGCCCGCGTTGATCATCACCTCCACCCGTTCCCCGTCGCGGCTGAACGGCTCCACATCGCGCAGCCGGGCATAGGCGGCCTGCTTTTCGCGGTTGCGGGCGGAACGCGCCTCGAAGGCCTCCACCGCACCGGGGCCGGGGCGGATGGTCAGCTGCGCGTGATCGCCATCCAGCAGCAATTGATCGCCTTCGCGGATCAGGCCGCGCGCATTGCGCACGCGCCCGATCACCGGCACGCCCATGGCACGGGCGACGATCACGACATGCGCGGTGAGCGAGCCTTCCTCCAGCACCACGCCCTTCAGGCGGCGCTTGTCATATTCCAGCAGCTCCGCCGGGCCGAGGTTCTTGGCGATCAGGATGGAATCGCCGCGCAGCCCCACGCTGGCGGCCGTGCCCAGCTGGCCGGAGACGATGCGCAGCAGGCGATTGGAGAGATCCTCCAGATCGTGCATCCGGTCCGCCAGCAGCGGATCCTGGATCTCGCGCATGCGCATGCGGGTGCGCTGCTGCACGCGCTCGATCGCTGCCTCAGCGGTGAGGCCGGAATCGATCGCCTCGTTGATCCGGCGGCTCCACCCTTCGTCATAGGCGAACATCTTGTAGGTCTCGAGCACCTGCTCGTGCTCGCCCCCGCCACCGAACTCCGCCTGGCCCGACATCTGCTCGATCTGCTCGCGCATCTTGTCGAAGGCGATATAGACGCGCTGGCGCTCGGCCTCGATATCCTCCGCCACGGTCTGTTCGATCACGATGCGCGGCTGGTGGAACACCGCTTGCCCGCAGGCGAGGCCTTTCACCAGTTGCAGCCCGCCAAGGACTTCCTGCCCCGAATGGTGCTCCGCCCCCTCGCCCGTGCCTTCGCCATCGACCAGCCCGGCATTGTGAATCAGCTCCGCCAGCACCATGGCCACGGTCTGCAGCGCCTCGATCTCCACCTCTTCATAGCGGCGCGGCTCGGTGTGCTGGACGGTGAGCACACCGATGGCCCGCTCGCGCCTCACGATCGGCACGCCGGCGAAGGAATGGAACTTCTCCTCCCCCGTTTCCGGGCGATACTGGAATTCGGGGTGGGTGGCCGCTTCGGCCAAGTTCAGCGTCTCGATATTCTGGGCGATCGTGCCCGTCAGGCCGGCGCCCACGGCCAGCTTGGTGACATGCACCGCCGCCTGGTTCAGGCCGCGCGTGGCGAACAGTTCCAGCAGCCCTTCGCGCAGCAGGTAGATGGAGCAGACTTCGCTGTGCAGCGATTCGCCGATGATATCCACGACCTGGTTCAGCTTGCCCTGCGCGTGAAGCCGGGAAGCCATCACCTCGTGAAGCTGGGTCAGGATGGAGCGGGCGGCTGCGGCGGCGGACATGAACACCGCCTATCGCATTAGCGCGAGCTTGGGAATGTTGCCCCTCCGATAAGCGCCGGGGGCGGGCAGCGCGGATGCCGGCATGGCGGGCGCCCCTCGCACCCGCCCGTCCGGCCGAAACCGCTCAATGCGCGGCGATTTCCTGCTTGATGATCAGCTTCTGCTTCTTGATGTGCTGCACCATCACTGCATCGGGAGCCGGCCGGTTCATCTCGTCGCGCAGACGACGCTCCAGCGTCTCGTGCTTGGCCTGAAGGGCGGCGACATGCGAAGTTTCCATACGCGTTCTCCTGATTGGCTGGGGTAAACCCCGGAACGACAGTTGCGAACGACTCAAAGCGAGGCTTCGAGCCGCGCAATTGTCATCAAAACATAATAGCCATAGATCGGCAAACCCGGCCTGCGACGATGGGAGGCTGGCTGGCGATGCAACGAAGGGGTTTGCCGTGAGCGAAGAGGAGCTGCGCAAGAGGTTGGTCTTGCTGCGCACCGAACATCGCGATCTCGATACCGCGATCGCCGCGCTCACGGGTGCGAACAGTCCGGATCAGTTGCAGATCGCCCGGCTGAAGAAGCGCAAGCTGCGCCTGCGTGACCAGATTTCGATCATCGAGGATTACCTGACGCCCGATATCATCGCCTGACCGGCGGGATGGCCGCCGCCCGCCGCCGGGGCGATGTCAAGCCCGGGGCGCGTTCCTTTGCGGGACAGCCGCGGAAAACGGCGGAAAAACGGCCCCGCGCCTATGGCGCTCAGGCAGAAATTCGGGATAGCTTTAGCGCCGATGAACAGCCCTGCCGATCTCAGCCCGACGATCATCGAAACGCTGTATTGCCAGGCCCTGGACCTGGCGGACGAAGCGCGTTGCACCTTCGATCTTTCCGGCCGGCTGGACATCGCCGGCGCGGACGAGGATCTCGCCCGCATCGCCCTCTCGTGCGAGGCGCTGCGCACCACCACGCGAATGATGCATGCGCTGGCCTGGCTGCTCAACCACCGGGCCTATTTCGCGGGCGATCTCAGCGAGTTCCAGCTGCGGCGCCACGGCCGCCTGCCGCCGCCCCAGCCGGAAGCCGATCCCGCACAGGCCGCGCTGCTGCCGCCGGCGATCGTCGAACTGGTGGAGCGGACACGGCGCTTCTATGCCCGGGTCGAGCGGCTCGACCGCGCCTGGCAGGGCCGCTTCGCCATGCATCCCACGGCGATCCACCGACTGTGCGAGCGGCTCGATCAGGTGAGCGTCGGCCTCTAGCCGCGCCGCTCTGGCGCCGCGCGCCGGCTCGACTCCGGCGCTCCGCCTTCCCATATCCCCCGCATGGCATTGCCCCCCAAGCCCTGGCCCACCGGCCATTGCGAACAGCTGGAACCGCTGGTGCGCCGCGTGCTCGCGCCCAATGGGTCGCCCTTCACCTTCACCGGCACCCAGACCTATCTGATCGGCACGGAAGAGGCGCTGGCGGTGCTCGACCCCGGGCCGGACGAACCCACACACCTGGCCGCGCTGGAGCGCGCGATCGGGGATGCACGGGTGATCGCCATCTGCTGCACCCACACGCACCGCGATCATTCGCCCGCCGCGGCCCCGCTTGCGGCGCGCACCGGGGCGCCGATCGTGGGCTGCGCGCCGCTGGCCATCGACAGCGACGAACCCCGCGCGGACGCGCCCTTCGATCACGCCTATCGCCCCGACCGCGTGCTGGCGGACGGCGATCGCATCCATGGCCCCGGCTGGACGCTGGCTGCGCTGGCGACGCCCGGGCACACTTCCAACCATTTGTGCTTCGCGCTGGAGGAAAGCGGCGCGCTGTTCACCGGCGATCATGTGATGGGCTGGTCCACCACTGTGGTCGCGCCGCCTGATGGCGATATGGGCGACTACATGCGCAGCCTGCTGCGCCTGCACGAGCGGGAGGACCGGATCTACTATCCCGCCCACGGCCCCGCGGTGGAACGGCCGCGCCAGTTGGTGCGCGGCATGATCGGTCATCGCCGCCAGCGCGAACGGCAGATCCTGCGCCTGCTGGAAGAAGGGCCGCGCAGCGTGGCCGAAGGGCTGGTGCCGGCGATGTACAAGGGGGTGGCCGAAGTGCTGTGGCCCGCCGCCGGGCAATCCGTGCGGGCGCATTTGATCGATCTGGAACGGCGTGGGCAGGTTGCCCGTTCAGGGGATCTATGGGCGATCGCAAGCTGATGCCGGGCAAAAGCGGCACGACCACCCCGCCGGGTTCCCCGGCACCGCGAGCGGAGCGGCCATTGGCGCGCGTGCAGGCGTTGCCCTGGCTGCTGTTCATTCTCACCCTGGCGCTGGCCGCATGGCTGGGCTGGCGCGCCTTCGGGCCGGAGGATCATGGCGATCCGCTGGCCACCAGCCTCGTCGCCTTCGAGAAGCAGAACCGGCTCACCGTCTTCAGCGCCCAGCTCTCCCCCGTAGTGGCGAGCGACGACAGCCGCCTGTTCGGCATGGTCCGCAGCCGGCAGGTGGCGGTGATTCCCGCGCGGGTCGATTACACGCTGGACCTGTCGCAGGTGGATGCCAGCCGGCTGGCATGGAACGAGGCGGAGAAGACGCTGGACGTGCAACTGCCCGCGATTACCGTGGGCCGCCCCAATCTGGACGAAGGGCGTGCGCAATATCTGCGTGAAGGCCTGTGGATCAGCCGCGAGGCGCAGGACAAGCTGACGCGCGACAACACCAAGCTGGCGGAACAGCAGGCGGTGAAGCAGGCCGCAAATCCGGTGCTGATGGGCCTCGCCCGCGATGCCGCCGTGGCCGCCGTGCAGCAGAACCTGACCATTCCGCTGGAAGTCGCCGGCTTCGGCGATGTGACGGTCAATATCCGCTTCGACGGGCAGCCGGCGCCGCGCCAAGATTCCGCTTTGCCGCCGCCCCCCGCCTGAGGTAATTTGCCGCCATCTCGCTTGGGGGGAGCGAATCATGGCCACCTTGCCTGCCAGTCCTGTTGCAGACCGCGGCGAAGCCCGCTTCTTCCTGATCATGGCCTGCCTCATGGCCGGGACGCTGGTCACCGGCTTCGGCCTGAATGCGGCGCTGGGCCGATCCAGTTTCGGATCGCCGCTGCTGATCCATCTGCACGCCGTCACCTTCTTTGGCTGGGTGACGCTGTATGTCACGCAGAACGCGCTGATCTTCGCGGGCAATTACCGGCTGCACCGCACGCTGGGCTGGCTGGCGCTGGGGTGGATTCCGGCGATGGTGGTGCTCGGCACCATGGTGACGCTGCATTCGCTGCGCAGCGCCGGCGGCCCGCCCTTCCTCGATCAGAATGAATTCCTGTTCGGCAACCCCATCGGCATCCTGGCCTTTGCCGGTCTGGCGCTGTGGGCCATTTCCATGCGGCGCAACACCAGCTGGCATCGCCGGCTGATGTTCTGCGCCATGGCCCTGCTCACCGGCCCGGGCTTCGGTCGGCTGCTGCCCATGCCGTTTCTCATCCCCTGGGGCTGGTGGGCGGCCAATCTGGCGCCGCTGGTGTTCCCGCTGGTGGGCATGCTGGCGGACCGACGCCGTTATGGCGCCATCCATCCGGCCTGGCTGCGCGGGATCGGCGTGGCGCTGGGCGCGCTGCTGCTGGCGGATCTGCTGGCCTACAGCCCGATCGGCTATGCCCTGACCGAGCGCGTGCTTGCCGGAACGCCCGGCGCGGCGCGGCAGATGGCGGCCTTCTTCCCGATGTAACCCGCCCCGCCCGGACACCTCTATTGTCCCGGCGGACCACCGGCCCTATCTGCGGTGCCGACTGATAGCGGGGAGCAAGCATGACCGCCGAAATGAACAGGCCGCTTTCCGGCACCGACCTGCGCGAGGAAATCGACCGCCTGCGCAAGGAGCGGAACGCGGTGATCCTGGCGCATTACTACCAGCGGCCCGAGCTGCAGGACCTCGCCGATTTCGTCGGCGATTCGCTCGAGCTCAGCCGCAAGGCGGCGGAGACGGATGCCGATGTGATCGCCTTTTGCGGGGTGAAGTTCATGGCCGACACGGCCAAGATCCTCAGCCCGCAGAAGATCGTGGTGCTGCCTGACATGGACGCCGGCTGCAGCCTGGAAGACAGCTGCCCGCCGGAAAAGTTCAAGGCCTTCCGCGAAGCCCACCCCGATCACATCGCGCTGACCTACATCAACTGCTCGACCGAGGTGAAGGCGCTGAGCGACGTGATCGTCACCAGTTCCTCCGCCGAGACGATCCTGCAGCAGATCCCTGAAAGCCAGCCGATCATCTTCGGGCCGGACCGGCATCTGGGCGGCTATCTGAACCGCAAGTTCAACCGCGACATGCTGCTGTGGCCGGGCGTGTGCATCGTCCACGAGGCTTTCAGCGAGCGTGAGCTGCTGAAGCTGACGGCACAGCACCCCAGCGCCCCGGTGGCGGCGCATCCGGAATGCCCGCCGCATATCATCGACCATGCGGATTACGTGGGATCGACCAGCGGCATATTGAACTATGCCAAGACGATGCCGGGCGACACGCTGATCGTTGCGACCGAGCCGCATATCATCCACCAGATGGAAAAGGCGCTGCCGAACAAGAGCTTCATCGGCGCGCCGGGGGCGGACGGCAACTGCAACTGCAACATCTGCCCCTACATGGCGCTGAACACGATGGAAAAGCTCTACGCCTGCCTGCGCGATCTGGAGCCGCGGATCGAGATCGAGGAAGGGCTGCGGCTGCGCGCCAAGGCCAGCCTCGACCGGATGCTGGAAATGGCCAGCGGCACGATCGGCCAGGGCGATCTCGGCCGGGTCTAGCCCTTCGGCCGGGCGCATGCGGCAACCGTTCGGGCGCAGCATCGTTGTAGCGGCATGACAGCCGAGATCCGCTGGTTCTGGTCGCGCCTCAACGCGAACTACTGGTTCTATCCCGCGCTGTTTTCGCTGGGGGCGGCGCTGCTCGCCTTCGCCACCATCTGGCTGGACCGGCACGGCGTTTCCGAGGCACTGAGCGCCACCGACTGGCTGATCCCCGCCCGGCCCGACGGGGCCAGCAACATGCTGACGGTGATCGCCGGCTCCATGATCGGGGTCGCGTCCACCGTCTTTTCCATCACCATCGCGGCGGTCGCCTATGCCAGCGGCAATTACGGCCCGCGCCTGCTGACCAATTTCATGGAGGATCGGGGCAACCAGCTGAGCCTCGCCACCTTCATCGCCACCTTCGTCTACGCCGTAATCGTGCTGCGCAGCGTCCGCGCGGAGGACGAGGCGCCGGGCATCTTCGCGGCGGAGGCCAGCGGCCTGCCGGGCTTCGTGCCCCAGCTTTCGCTGCTGGTCGCCTTCGGGCTGATGGCGCTTTCGGTGGGCACGCTGGTCTATTTCCTCAATCACATCCCGGCCAGCATCCGCATCAACGCGGTGCTGAAAGGGATCGGCGCGCGGCTGCTGGACGACATCGTCGCCGCCTATCCCGATGCCGCCAACGGGCATGAGCAGCCCGCCGCCCCCGCCGGCCAGCCGATCCATGCGGAAGGCACCGGCTATGTGATGCTGATCGATTTCGATGCCATCGCCAAGGCCGCGGCAGAGCATGATGTCACCGTTGCGCTGGAAGTGCGGACGGGCGATTTCGTCCATGCCGGCGTAGCGCTTGCCCGCGTGTGCAACGGACAGGCGGAGGCGGAGCTTTCGGGGCGCTTGCGCGATGCCTTCTCGCTGGGCGCCTGGCGCACGGCGGAACAGGATCCGCAATTCCTGATCGACGAGCTGGTGGAGATCGGCCTGCGTGCGCTCTCCCCCGGTATCAACGATCCCTTCACCGCCATAACCTCGCTCCACTGGCTCGCCGCGGCAACGGCCGAGCTCGGCCAGCGCGATCTCACGCAGCGCCCCGGCGGCAAGGACGATCGGCACGAGCGGGTGATCCCCCTGCCCGACGGTTTCGACCATTTCGTCGAGCGCGGTTTCGGCGCCATGCGGGGCGCAGTGGCGGGCAACCGCATCGCCGCGCTGGTCATGCTGGACTGCCTGCGCAATTCCGCCGTGCCGATCGTGCAGCAAAGCCGGCGCGACCTGCTCCGCCGTGAAGGGGAGCGAATGTTCGAACAGGCGCAGCTGGCTCTCAAGGGCCCCGACTTCGCGGATGTCGAGGCGCGCTACATTGCCTTCGGCCGCTCCTTCGTGGCCGATCGCACGCCCGAAGCCGGCTAGGGCCTCGGCGCGCCGGCGACGCCCTCGGCCGGCGCGGCCACCGGCCCGCGCCGCGCCACCCGCGCAATCACCAGCGCCGCCGCCACCAGCCCGATGCCCAGCAGATCGAGCGGCGAAAGCGCTTCCCTAAAGGCAAACCAGCCGGCCAGCGCCCCTACGGCAGGCTGGGTCAGCAGGCCCACGCCGATCACCAGCGGCGGGAAATGGCGCAGGGCATAGACCAGCAGCCCCTGCCCCAGCAGCTGGCTGGAAATCGCCAGCCCCACCAGCGGCGTCCAGTCATGCGGCCACACCGGCTCGCCCAGCAGCACGGCGATAATCAGCAATACCGGCGCACTGCCGATGCAGGACCATGTAAGCAGGTTCCACCCGCCCAGCGTGCGCCGTGCGTCCTGCAGCAGGATCAGATATCCGGCATAGAAGGCCCCGGCCAGCAGGCAGAACAGATCGCCGATCAGCGTGCGCGCCGAAATGTCGAACGATCGGCCGAGCAGGATGGCCGACCCCGCGATGGCCGCGAATACCGCCAGCGCTTCCGGCCCGCGCGGCAGGCGATGCAGGACGATGAAGCCCCAGATCATCAGGATCACACTGCCCGAATTGCCGAACAGCACCGCATTGGCCATGCGCGTCATGCCGATGCCGACATGCCAGACGGCGATGTCCAGCCCGAAGAACACGCCCCCCAGCAGCGCGGCCAGCATCACCCGGCGCGGAATGCCTGTCAGCGGTTGGCTGTTCGCGCGGGCGAGCAGCGCCAGCACCGGCAGGGCCAGCGCAATGCGCCAGAACCCGGCGGAAACCGGCCCGCTATCCGCCAGCCGCACGAACCATGGGCCCAGCGCCAGCGCGGCATTGCCGGCCACCAGCGCCGCCAGCGGCAGGAAGCGCGCGGCGGAGGATGGCGGCGGCGATTGCGGCGATGCGGCGGGGGCGCTCATCGGCCCGTCTCTAGCTTCGCCGGCCCGTGTGGCTATAGCAATCTGCAACGCGTGATGATTTCGGGAAGAAGGTGAAGGCAATGGCGATGCGATCCTGGCTGTTCGTGCCCGGCGACAGCGAACGCAAGCTGGCCAAAGTGGCAAGCTGCGGCGCCGATGTGGTGATCCTGGACCTGGAGGATGCGGTGGCCCCGCCCGCCAAGGCGCAGGCCCGGCTGCTGACGCATGACTGGCTGAAGGCGCATGGGCAGCAGGTGCTGGCCGGCGCCGGCTTCGCCCGCTGGGTGCGCATCAATGCGCTGGACACGCCGCTGTGGCGGGATGATGTGGCCGCGGTGATGCCGGCCGCGCCGCAAGGCATCATGGTGCCCAAGGCCGCCGGACCGGACCAGCTGCGCATGCTCGCCGGGGAATTGCTGCAGGCGGAACAGCGCAACGGCCTGCCGCAGGGCAGCACCGCCATCCTGCCGCTGGTCAGCGAAACGCCCGCCGCCGCGCTGGGTATCGCCGCCTATGCCACGGCCGAGCTGCCGCGGCTGGCGGGGCTGACCTGGGGGGCGGAGGATCTGTCCGCCGCCATCGGCGCGGCGCGCAAGCGGGATCCGGATGGCTGCTGGACCGATGCCTTCCGCATGGTCCGTGCCACCGTGTTGCTGGCAGCCCATGCGCGCGGCGTGCTGGCGGTGGATACGCTCCATGCCGATTTCCGCGATCTGGAGGGGCTCGCCCGCGTGGCGCGGGATTCCTACGCCGATGGCTTCGGCGGCATGCTGGCCATCCATCCCGATCAGGTGCCGGTGATCAACGCCGCCTTCACCCCGGGCGAAGCGGAAATCACCGAAGCGCGGCGCATCGTGCAGGCCTTCTCCGCCTCCCCCGGCGCGGGCGCGCTGCAGCTGGACGGGCGGATGATCGACCAGCCGCATCTCGAACAGGCGCGGCGCCTGCTCGCCCGGCTCGGCTAGGCCGTGAACCCATAAACAATCGCTTTCAGCGCAAGGGCTGAACGACCGAGATCGGGTGGAGTGCGGTCATAGCCCTCTCCCCTTCAGGGGAGAGGGTTGGGAGAGGGGGAGGGACTGCCCATGCCCCTCTCAACTCCGGCTAGGCGCTCCGCGCCAAGCCTGCGTATCTCTCCCCTGAAGGGGAGAGAGGCACCGGCCGCAATGGGGTCGGAACCCGACGGGCCGCTTTTATGAGTCTACGGCCTTAGGGCGCGAGCCTAGGGCTGCGCGGGGGCGGGCGTGGCGCTGGCTGCCGGCGTCGCCGCTCCGTCCGGCGCAGCTTCGGCGGCTTCGGCCTCGCTCGCCGCGTCACTCGCATCGGCGGCGGGGGTAGCGGCCCCTCCGGTCGGCTCCGGCGCCAGCAGCGGCGGGTGGGATGTCACTTCATCGAGCGGGATCATCCCGTCGCTGATCGTGCCGTCCAGCACCTTGCCGGACGCGGCGCCCTCGCCCTGCTCGGGGGCGGATTTGTCGCCACAGGCGGCCAGCAGGGCCAGGGGCAGCAGGGGCGGCAGCAGGGCCAGCAACACGGCGGGGTTCGGCAGTTTCAACGACACGTGGTTCACTCCGAAGCGGTCAGCGCGGCCAGGAAATCGGCGGCATGCGCGCGCAATGCCTCATCCAGCTCCTCCGGCGCAACCGATATGCCCAGCCGGGCAAGACTGGTGACGCCGTAATCGGCAATGCCGCAGGGCACGATGCCGGTGAAATGGCTGAGATCGGGGTCGCGATTGAGCGCGAAGCCATGCATCGTCACCCAACGGCGCACGCGCACGCCGATGGCGCCGATCTTCGCCTCGCTGCCATCCACATCGCGCGTCCAAATGCCGATCCGATCGGGCACCGCCCATGCCTCCACGCCGAAATCGGCGAGCGTGGCGATCACCCATGTCTCCAGCCCGTGGACGAAGCGGCGGACATCGCGCCCCCGTCGCGCAAGGTCCAGCAGCACATAGCCCACGCGCTGCCCCGGCCCGTGATAGGTGTAGCGCCCGCCCCGCCCCGTCTCCACCACTTCGAAGCGGGGATCGATCAGGTCGGCCGGGGCGGCGCTGGTGCCGGCGGTATAGACCGGCGGATGCTCCAGCAGCCAGATCAGCTCCTCGGCCTCGCCCGCGGCGATGGCACGGTTGCGCGCCTCCTGCTCCGCCAGTGCGGCGAGGTATGGAACGGGCGCTGCACTGCGCCGCCATTCGACCTCGCTCAGGATATCATTGTGCGTCCGGTTCATTGTGGAATTGCGTGGGCCTTCCAAACGCGGTTATCAAGCCGTCCAATGCACGGGAGACGGAAGATGAAGTTCGACATGAGCGAGGCATGGCGCGAAGCGACCGCGATGATCCGCGGCAACCGCGAAGTGCTGCTGATCGTGGCGGGCATATTCTTCTTCCTGCCCACCGTGGTGCTGGGGCTGGTCATGCCGGACATGCAGCTGATGATGTCCGAGGTGGAAGACCCCGAGCTGATGTGGAACCAAATGATGACGGTCTATGCCAGCTACGGCTGGCTGTTCATGCTCGTGCTGCTGTTCCAGATCGTCGGCTATCTCAGCCTGCTCAGCCTGCTGCGCGATGACAGCAAGCCCACCGTGGGGGAGGCGCTGCGTGACGGGCTCACCGCCCTGCTGCCGGCGATCGGCACCTATCTGCTGTTCTCGATCGGCGCGGGCCTGATCGGCGGACTGGCGCTGGCAGCGGCGTCCGTCACAGGCAGCACGGCCACCGTGGGCCTGGTCATGCTGATCCTGTTCGTGGCGCTGATCTATGTGCTGGTGAAGATCTCGCTCGCTTCGCCGGCGCTGGCGATCGAGAAGATCCGCAATCCGGCGAAGGTTCTGGCGCGCAGCTGGCAGCTCACCAAGGGCAACAGCTTCCGGCTGTTCCTGTTCTACCTGCTGATCGTGATCGCGTATTTCGTGATCTCGATGGTGCTCGGCCTGGTCGTCGGCGCGCTGTTGCTGGTGGCCGGGCCGGAGGTGTTCAAGATGGTGAACGCGGTCTTCTCCGGCTTTGTCTCTGCCGTCGTGTCGGTCGTCATGCTCGCCGTGCTGGCGGCCGTGCATCGCCAGCTTGCCGGCCCCTCCGCCGGGGCGCTGAGCCGGACCTTCGAATAGGCCCGGCCTGCGGGGCTGCGCCGGTGCCGGTGCTGCCCCTTGGCCCAGCCGCTTAGTCCTGCCAGGCCCAGCCGAGGAAGCAGGGCGGGAAATTGCGCCACACCATGCCCTTTTCCAGCCGCGGGAAATGGCGGCCGGTCAATTCGCGGGCGACGGTGCTGTATTGATAGGTCAGGAAGGCGCCGCCCTTGCGCACGATGCGCTGGGTGGCGGCGGCGATGGCCGGCCCCACGCCTTCGGGCAGGGTGGAGAACGGCAGGCCGGACAGCACGAAATCCGCCTGCTCATGGCCGAGCGAGCGGATGATCTGTTCCACATCCGCGGCCGAGCCGAGCACCGCGTGGAAGCGGCTGTCGCGGATCGTCTTCTGCAGATAGTCGATATAGAGCGGGTTGGTGTCGATCACCACCAGCTCCCCGTCGCGGGGCAGGCGATCGAGCACCGGGCGGCAGAAGGTGCCGATGCCGGGGCCATATTCCACGAACAGCTTGCAGTTCTGCCAGTCCACCGGCGCCAGCATGGCGTCGATCACGGCACGCGAGGAGGGCAGGATCGCCCCCACCATCCGCGGATGCTCGATAAAACCACGAAAGAACACACCCGCCGGGCCGAGCGCCCGCGAAATGCGTTCCACCAGACCCGAACGACGGCCTTCGGCCAACTCACTGCCATTCATGAAAAAAGACGCGCCCCCCTTTGTTGCGCAGGGCACGCCGCGGCGCGCCTGGAATGGAATTCGACTGGCAAATATGATGGACCAATGCAAGCGTGACGGTTTCACTACAGCGTTTGTTCCGCCCGCTTCACAGGATTTCCTCGACCCGCTCCATCGGCCGGCACAGGCGCACGCCCCGTTCGGTTTCGACCAGCGGCCGTTCGATCAGGATCGGTTCGGCTGCCATGGCGGCGAGGATGTCCGCATCCGATGCATCCGGCAGGCCGCGCTCCTCCGCATCCGTCCCACGCAGCCGCAGCCCGTCGCGCGGGCTCATCCCGGCATCGCGATAGAGCTGCGCCAGCTTTTCGGCCGAGGGCGGGTTCTTGAGATATTCGATCACCGCCAGCTCCACGCCGGGCCGCTCCTCCAGCAGCGCCAGCGTCTTGCGCGAGGTGCCGCATTTGGGGTTGTGCCAGATGGTGGCCTTCATTCCTGTCCTCCTTGCTCAGGCGCGCGCATCGCCGGCACGGCGGCGGCGGCATCGCGCGCATCGATCCCGGGTGCCGGGGCGGCGCTGATCTGTTCCGCCCGACGCGCCACGCGTCCGGCGCGCTGGATCGCGGTGACCAGCCGCGGATAGACTCCGCAGCGGCACAGGTTCGGAACAGCCCCATATATTTCTTCTTCGCTTGGGTTGGCGTTGCGTGCCAGAAGCGCGGCCGCTGCAATGGCTATTCCGGGGGTGCAGAATCCGCACTGGATCGCCTGCTCTGCCACCAGCGCCTGCTGCACGGGGTGCGAGCGATCGTGCGAAAGCCCTTCGATCGTGGTGACATAGCGCCCCTCCGCCTCGGCAATGGTGATCAGGCAGCTGCGCAGCGCCGCGCCATCCACCAGCACCATGCAGGCCCCGCAATCCCCCACCCCGCAGCCATATTTCGTGCCCGTGAGATTGGCGGCATCGCGCAGCGCCCACAGCAGCGGCGTCTGCGGGTCCAGATCGAACTGCACCGGCCGGCCGTTTACCGTCATGCGCGACATGGGGCTGCGCCTACTACTCGCGCCAGCTCGTGTCCATGCGGTCCAGCTTGCGCACCCAGGCTTCAAAGTCGGCGCGGCCGAAATCCTTCAGCGCCACCTCGTCACGGTCGCGCTGGTGCACCGCCACCACCTCCGGCGGCACGGTGACCGGCCGGCCCAGGGCGCAGGTCTTTACCTGAATCTCGCAGGCGCGCTGGAGCATGTAATAGTTGAAGAACATCTCGTAGAGCGTCTCCCCCAGCACCACCGGCCCGTGGTTGCGCAGCATCAGCACGCGCTTGTCACCCAGATTGCGCAGCAGCCGCTCCCCCTCCTCCGCGCGCACGGTGATGCCTTCGAAATCGTGATAGGCCACATTGCCCGCGAAGAAGCAGGCGTAGAAATTGGTCGGCGTCAGCCCGTCCGCACTGCTGCATACGGCCATGGCATCCGGCGTATGCGTGTGGACAATGGCATGCGCCCAATCGAGCGCGCCGTGGAACAGGCCATGCTGGGTGAAGCCGGCCTTGTTCACCGGCCAAGGGCTGGCGCAGAGCTTGTTCCCCTGGCTGTCGATCTTGACGAGGTTGGAAGCCGTCACCTCGCTCCACAACAGGCCATAGGGATTGATGAGGAAGGCTTCTTCCCCCGGCACGCGCAGGGTGATGTGGTTGTAGATCGATTCGGACCAGCCCATCATGTCGAAGATGCGATAGCAGGCGGCAAGCTCCTGCCGCGCGGTCCATTCGGCTTCGCTGCAGCTCTCCTGCTGCCTCGGCTGCGTGGCCATTTCGCGCTCCTTTCCCGTCTGTTCTTGGCCGGTCCTAACACGCGGCGATTGACTTTGTCGCCCCGATTGGCGAGCCATGCAGCGAGACCGGCGAAGTGCCGGCCGGGAGGGAATGGATGACTGGTGTGCTCGGCTATGGCCAGCCAATGGGCGGCGTGGCACAAACGGCCTTCGTGGTGCCGGATTTGCGGGAGGCGGTGGACCGCTGGATAGCGGACATGCGCGCCGGCCCCTTCTTCATTCTCGATCATTTCCTGGTGCCGGGCCAGACCTATCGCGGCGAGGAAAGCCGCGCCGACATCACCATCGCCATGGGCTTCGCCGGCCATATGCTGATCGAACTGATCCAGCCGCTGGACAGCCACCCCAGCGTCTATCAGGAAACCATCGCCCGGCGCGGCTATGGCTTCCACCATTTCGGCATCGCCTGCGCGGATGTGGACGCCGCCAGCCGCGATTATCAGGCTCGCGGCTATCACGAGGCATTCCGCGCTGCCGTGCCCACGGGTGGGGAAGTGGTCTATCTGGACAACGGTACCGGCGCGGACTGGGGCTTTCTGGAACTGCTGCCGGTGACGCCGGGCATGGACGGCACCTTCACCCGCTTCTGGGAGGCATCGCGCGGCTGGGACGGCAGCGATCCCGTGCGGTCGTTCCTGTAAGGGCGGCCCGGCGATGACCATCGTGCCCACCCGCCGCGGCGACGGCTACCAGACCTGGCTCACCCTGCTGCTGAGCCTGAACTTCGGCATCCTGTTCTTCGACCGGCAGGCGGCCAATTTCATGATGCCCTTCATTCAGGAGGACATGCAGCTCACCAACACGCAGATCGGCCTGCTGTCCTCCGGCCTGTCGCTCACCTGGGCACTGTCCGGCCTCACCGTGGGGCCGCTGTCGGACAAGCTGGGTTCGCGCAAGCCGATTGTGGTGGGCGCCACCGTGCTGTTCTGCCTCTGCTCCATGCTGTCCGGCATCGCCGGCAGCTTCCTGCTGCTGCTGGGCGCGCGGCTGCTGATGGGCGCGGCCGAAGGCGGCGTGATGCCGATCAGCCATGCGATGATCGTATCCGAAGTGAAGCCGAAGTGGCGCGGCACGGCCATGGGCGTCGGCCAGAACCTCGGCTCCAACCTGCTCGGCTCCACCGCCGCCCCCTTGATCCTCGTGCCGATCGCCATCGCCTTCAGCTGGCGCGAGGGGTTCTTCTTCGCCGCCGTGCCGGGCCTGATCTCCGCAGCGCTGATCTGGTTCACCCTGCGCGAACCGCCCAAGGGGCTGGAGACCGAAGGGCAGCCGGAGCGGGAGCGGGTGCCGATCACGCGGGCACTGGCCAACCGCAACGTGCTGCTGTGCGCGCTGATCGCTGTGCTGCTGGTCTCCTTCCTGGTGGTGACCTGGGCCTTCATGCCGCTCTATCTCACCCAGCTGGCCGGCTTCGATGAAGCGGTAATGGGCTGGATCATGGCGGCGCTGGGTATCTCGGCCGGGGTGAATGCCTTCCTGGTGCCGTGGATTTCGGACCAGATCGGCCGCAAGCCCACCTTCATCGCCGTGTGCCTGATGGGCATGATCCTGCCGCTGGCCGCGCTCTATTATCAGGGCGGCAGCTGGTTCGTGTTGGCGGTGCTGTTCTATTTCGGCTGGTCGCTGAACGGGATTTTCCCGCTGTTCATGGCCACGGTCCCCGCGGAAAGCGTCGATCCGCGGCTGACCGCGACGCTGACGGGCATTGTGATGGGGATCGGCGAGGTGCTGGGCGGGGTGTTCAGCCCCACGCTCGCCGGTGCGCTGGCCGATGCCTATGGCCTGCGTTCGGTGATGTGGTTCCTGATGGTGTTGACGATGGCCGCCTTCGCCCTCTCGCTTCTGCTGGAGGAAAGTGCGCCGGGAGTAAGGGAGAAGCGCGGGCTCTATCCGCTGGTCGCCTAGGCGCCGGCACACGCCGCCAGGGCGGGACATGAAATGCACAGGGGGAGGTCTGTTGCAGGGAGTGAATGTCCAATGGCCGTGATCGCAAGATTCGCAACGTCCGGCATCGCTGTCGATGATCGGCTGCGATACTGGAATACCGTGGCCGACGAGGTGTTCTGCGGCACCTTCGTGAATGCTGAACGCCACCGTTTCGAAGGCGAGATGTGGAGCTGGAGTGTCGGCGATCTCGACATGATCCGCACGCGCTCCGTCCAGGCCTCGGTCGGTCGCCGCCCGCTCGACCGGGTGGAAGAGCGGGTGATCATGCACATGCAGTGGCGCGGAACCGGGCAGCACACCCAACGGGGGCGCGAAACGCGGCTGGAACCGGGCGACTTCGTGATCGGATCGCCGCACAGCCCCTACCACTTCGACCTGTCGGCCCACGAGATGATGGTGGTGGAATTCCCGCGGCAGGCCCTGCAGGAGCGGATTCCCGATCTGGACGACGCGCTGGCCCAGCGCCTCTCGGGCCACTCGCCGGCCGCGCGCGTGTTCAACGATTTCCTCCTGTCGCTCTGGCGCCAGGCGGAGGCTGCCAGCGAAGATCCCGAATGGAGCGAGGGGATCAGCCGCGTGTTCTACGATCTGGCCGCCATGGCGATCCGCGACGCGCGCCACGGCACCAGCGATGGAGGGCGGCAGGATGCCCCGCTGTGGCGGCAGGCCTGCGCGGTGGTCGACGCGGGCCTCGCCGACCCCGATCTGAACACCGGTTCCATCGCGGCCGAACTCGGCACCTCCGTGCGTACGGTGCAGAACCTGTTCGCCCGCGCCGGCACCACGCCTTCGGCAGCCATCCTGGAGCGTCGGCTGAAGCGCGCGGCGGAGCGGCTGATCGCAGAGCCGGGCGCGACGATCACCGACATCGCCTTTGCCCATGGCTTCAACGACAGCGCCTATTTCACGCGCTGCTTCCGGCAGAAATACGGCGCCTCCCCCCGCGAGTGGCGGCTGGCGCGGCACGCGCATTAGCGCGGCCGTGAGAGGACGGCGCCCGCCCTGCTTGCGCCGCTGTCCTGCCCTGCTGCGCGCCAGTGCAAGCGTGGCGCGCACCATTGGACTATCGTGCACAGAAGTGCCGACATGCGCGGCCGATAAAAAAGACGAATCGCATGTGTTTGGGAGAACAATCATGAGAATCACGCAGGTTTCGCTGGCCGCGCTGGCTTTCGCCATGGCCGTGCCCGCCCATGCGCAGGACAGTCAGACCGAGGCAGCGCCGGAGGAAGCCTCCGGCGGTATCCGCGAGATCGTGGTGACGGCACAGAAGCGCGCGGAAGACGTGCAGGACGTGCCGATCGCGATCAGCGCCTTCGACGCCGAAGCGCTGCAGGAACGGGCCGTGGGCAACGTCTCCGCGCTCTCCGCCATTACCCCCAACGTGACGCTGGACGCATCGACGCCCTTCTCCGGCTCCAGCGCCGTTTTGGGCGCCACGATCCGCGGCATCGGGTCCAGCGACTTCGCCTTCAACATCGACCCCGCGGTGGGTGTCTATCTCGACGGCGTCTATCTCGGCCGCTCGATCGGCGCCAATCAGGATCTACTCGATGTGGAGCGGATCGAAATTCTGAAAGGCCCACAGGGTACGCTGTTCGGCCGCAACACCATCGGCGGCGCAATTTCAATCGTCACCCGCAACCCGGGCGACGAGTTCCGCGTGACGGGCGACCTCACCGTGGGCAGCTTCGAACGGATGCAGGTGCGCGGGATGATCGAACTGCCGATCACCAAGGGCCTGTCCTCCTCCCTAGCATTCGGCATGCTGAAGCGCGAAGGCTACCAGAAGCGCGTGGCTTACCCCGGCGATGCTGGCGATTACGATTCCTGGGAGCTGTTCCCGGCGGCCGGCTATCAGAATGCCAGCAAGCAGGGCGGCGATGACAACTGGAACCTGCGCGGCAAGCTGCGGTGGGACGATGGCGGCGCGCTGCGCGCCACGCTGACGGGCGACTTCACCAAGATCGACCAGGAATCGACCGCGAACACCGTGCTCGATATCCTCGACGACAATCCCGGCGCCTTCTTCGCCTTCCTCTACAACACCTGCATCAATTCCACCCCGGCGCAGATCGCCGCCAGCCCGGTGGGCGATCTCAGCAATGTCTGCGGACCGCGCAGCAGCACGGCGGGATACAACACCATCGCCGGGCTCGGCAGCCGCAACGTGGACGGCGATCCGCTGAACGACGTCGCCCCGATCGACGATCGCTGGGTCAACACCGATATCGACAAGACCTATGCCACCGGCAACAACTTCTCCAAGCTGGAGCAAGGCGGCGTCGCGCTGGATCTCGAATATGATCTGACGCCGGACCTGATGCTGAAATCCATCTCCTCCTATCGGAAGATCGACTTCGCGGCCGGTGTCGACCTCGATAACTCCCCCCTGCCCGTCCTGCAGACCAGCTTCACCGTGAAGCAGGAGCAGTGGAGCGAGGAAGTGCAGCTCACCGGCTCCGCGCTGGACGATGCGCTGAACTTCGTCGTCGGCGGCTATATCTTCAACGAGAAGGGCGACCTGCGCGACTTCGTGACCTTCGCGGGCGGGCTGCTGCAGGTGGACGGGCCGGGCACGGTGGACACCACCGCCTATGCCGCCTTCGGGCAGGTGGACTGGCGTGTTTCGGACCTGATCGGCTTCACGCTGGGCGGCCGCTGGACGAAGGAAGACAAAAGCTACGTCGGCGCCCAGTCGGACGTGAACGGCATCAACTACAAGTTGGCCGGCTGCATGGAGACCGGCCCGGACGGCCTGCCGAGCGAAGCCTGCGCAGCGGCGTTGGGCTTCCCGATCCCGAGCCAGCCCTTCCGCTACTATCCACTCGAACCCAACGACCAGGACTTCAAGGACTTCTCCTTCAAGGCGGGCGTGCAGGTTTACCCGACGGAAGACGTGATGGTCTATGGCTCCTTCAGCCAGGGCTACAAGACGGGCGGCTGGACCACGCGCCTGTCCAACCCGCTCCCGGTGGCGCCGACCTTCGGCGAAGAGCAGGCGGAAACCTGGGAAGCGGGCATCAAGTCCACGCTCATCGACCGGCGGCTGCAGCTCAATCTGGCGGCTTTCTCCACCAAGTATGAAGGCATCCAGCTGAACTTCCAGGAAGGCGTCTCGCCCACGGTGAAAAATGCCGGCAATGCCCGCATCAAGGGCTTCGAGCTGGAGGCGCAGGCCGCACCGGCGGACAATTTCACCATCACCGCGTCGGTCGGCTATCTCGATGCCTATTACACCAATGTCGATACGCCGGCGCAGGTGCCGCCCAGCGATCTGCAACTGGGCGTGTTCTCCGGTGCGGATCTGCCCAAGGCGCCCGACTGGAAGATCAACATCGCCCCGCGGCTGGAAGTGCCGATCGGCAGCGGTTCCCTCGTGATGCTGGCGGACTGGACGCACACCACCGGCATGCGCAACGACACGGAAGGCACCATCCTGCTGCTGCGCCCGTCCACCGACATCATCAATGCCAGCGTCAGTTACGAGCCCGATCACGGCAATTGGAATCTGACCGTGGGCGGGACCAACCTGACCGACGAGCGTTATCTGGTTACCGGCCAGGCGCAGATCGGCGGCGGGGTGATCTACGGCACCTACAGCCGCCCGGCCGAATGGTACGCGCGGATCGGCTTCGAATTCTGAAGCCGGCCGTGGTTTAACGGGAGGGGGCAGGCCGCAAAGGCCGCCCCCGCGCCTTGCGAATGATTATACGAGTAAGTTGGAGAGATCATGCCCGAAGCCCCCACGACAGAGCCCTGGAAGGGCACGCCGCCCGTGCCGCACGCGCTGCGGCCGGGCGCGATGCCGGAAGCCTATATGGCCAAGATCGCCGAGGGGGACGAACGCCTGTGGGTGCCCATCGGCCGGCCACAGGTGGAAGGCGTCTATTCGAAGCCGGTGTGGATCAGCCCCACGCTCAACATGTGGGCCGACGTGCTGATGGCGGAGAAGCCCTGCATCGTGAACCGCCACTATCACCCCAAGCCCATCTGGGCCTACACGATCAGCGGCAAGTGGGCCTATCTGGAGCATGACTGGACGGCCACGGCGGGCGATTTCATCTTCGAGACGCCGGGGGAAAGCCACACGCTCGTCTCCTATGAGCATCCCGATCCGATGAAGGTCTTCTTCGTCGTGTCCGGCCCGCTGATGTGGCTGGACGAACAGGGCAATTCGGTCGGCCATTATGACGTGTTCGACTATATGAAGGATGCCCGCGCGCATTATGACTCGGTCGGCCTGCCCGACCATCTCGATACGCTGATCCGCTGAACGGAGAGAAGCGATGGCAAGCGTGATGAAGGCCCCGCCCTCCACGGTGAAGGAAATCGTGGACGTTCCCTTCAACTACAAGGATCTGGTGGCGCAGCGATCCCCCGGCGGCCGCTATATCGACATGGAAAGCGATGCCGACAGCCCGTGGGTTCCCTTCGGCGAAGCGGCGGCGATCAAGCACTTGTCCTTCGATGTGCGGCAGAACGCCTATTCCAACATCCTGTGGATGAAGGGACCGGGCACGATCGGCACCCATTTCCACCGCGGCACCGTGACCATGGTCTGCATCACCGGCTCGGTGCGGTATCTGGAATATGACTGGGTGGCGACGCCGGGCGGCCTGATCCTGGAAGTCCCCGGCGAAAGCCACACGCTGGTGACGGAGCACCCCGATGGCTGCAAGCTGTTCGGCTGGATGACCGGGCCGATCGAATTCTATGACGACAAGGCCAATTTCATCGAGACGGTGGATGTGTGGTGGATGATGAACCACTACGAAAGCTACTGCCGCGAACAGGGCCTGCCGATCAATCCCAAGCTCTATCTGTAAGGCGCTCTTCCCGGCGGGCAGCCGCCTGCCTGTGAGCGAGCAGGAGGATCCATGAAAACGCTCGATCAATTCAACGTCGCCGGGCGCAGTGCGCTCGTAACGGGTGCGGCCTCCGGCCTCGGCCTTGCCTATGCCGAATGCATGGCGGAAGCCGGCGCCCGGGTTACGCTGACCGATCTCGATGCCGAAGGCGCGGAACGCGAAACGAAGCGGCTGGCGGATGCCGGTTACGACGTGCGCTGGGAAGCCTGCGACATTGCCGATCTCGATCAGGTGGCCGCCGCGGTGGATGCGCATGTGGCGGCGTATGGCGGGCTGGACATCTGCTTCGCCAATGCCGGGCTGGACGTGGGCAACGGCTTCTGGAGCCCGGAAGGCAAGCGCAATCCGGATGGCCAGATCGACGTGTACGACAAGGCCCGGTGGGACAAGTCCATCGGCATCAATCTGACCGGCTGCTTCCACACCGTGCGCGAGGCAGCGCGGGCGATGAAGGCCAACGAACAGCGGGGCGGGCGACGCGGCGGCTCCATCGTCATCACCAGTTCCAACGCGGCCGAAGTGAACGAGGCGATCGTCGGCGTGCCCTATATGGCCGCCAAGGCGGGCGTGAAGCATTTCATGCGCCACGCCGCCTATGAACTGGCCGCCTATGGTATTCGCGTGAACGCGATCGCGCCCGGCCCCTTCGTCACCAACATCGGCGACGGCTGGGTGAAGAAGAATCCCGCGGCAAAGAAAGCGTGGGACGAGCTGGTGCCGGTAGGCCGGATGGCCGAAACCTACCAGATCAAGCCGCTCGCCCTGCTGCTTGCCAGCGACGCCGGCAGCTACATGACCGGGGCGCATGTGATGATCGACGGGGGGATGCAGCTCGGCCCGATCAAGCCGCTGGACTGACTGGCCCACAGCGCCCACCATGGCTGCCCAAGCAAGAGCGAGATCCAAGTGAACATCCATGCACAGGCCGCGATCTGCCGCGGCAACACCGAACCCTTCCGCATCGAAGATGTGGTTCTCGACGATCTCCGGCCCGACGAGCTGCGCATCCGCGTGGTCGCCTGCGGCATCTGCCACACCGATCTCGCCGTGCGGGACGAGCAGCTGCCCGTCCCCCTGCCGGTGGTGCTGGGGCATGAGGGCGCCGGGATCGTGGAGGCGGTGGGCAGCGATGTGACCGTGGCCGCCCCGGGGGACCGGGTGGTGATGAGCTTCAATTCCTGCGGCCATTGCCCCAGCTGCGCGGTGGATGCGCCGACCTATTGCTACGAATTCTTTCCGCACAATTGGTCCGGCACGCGCGCGGATGGCAGCGCCACGCTCTATCGTGACGGCAAGCCGGTGAATGCGAATTTCTTCGGCCAGTCCAGCTTTGCCACGCAGGCAATCGCGCATCAGCGCAATGTGGTGAAGGTGCCCGCATCGGCGGCGGATATTCCGCTGGAGCGGCTGGCCCCGATCGGCTGCGGCCTTATGACCGGCGCGGGCGCCGTGTTGCGCGCGATGAAGGTGCGCGCCGGGCTGCCCATTGCGGTGTTCGGCGCCGGCACCGTGGGCATCGCCGCGATCATGGCGGCCAAGATCGCGGGCGCCGACCCGATCATCGCGGTGGACGTGCATGAGAGCCGCCTCGCCCTGGCGCGCGAACTTGGCGCGACGCACAGCTTCAACGCGCGCGAGGATGCGGTGGGCAAGATCCGCGAGCTGTGCCCGCAGGGGCTGGGCTATGCTTTCGACACCACGGGCATCAACACGGTGATCCAGGGCGCCTGGGGGCTGCTGGCGCCGATGGGCATCTGCGGCATCGTGGGCGCCAGCGATCCGGCCGCGCAGCTGACCTTCAACGAGGCGGAGTTCATGGGCGGCGGACGCCGGGTGATGGGCATCCTCGGCGGCGACAGCGATCTGGTGACTTTCCTGCCCGAACTGATCGAGCATCACATCGCCGGCCGCTTCCCCTTCGAACGGCTGATCCGCTATTTCGAATTCGACGAGATCAACGAGGCGATCGAAGCGAGCGAAAGCGGCGAGGTGGTGAAGCCGGTGCTGCGGATCGGCACGGAATAGCCCAGTGAAGGCGGCGACGTTTCAGGCCCTGCACCAGCCGCTCGCGCTGGAGGATCTGCCCGACCCCACCCCGTCGCGCGGCGATGTGGTGGTGCAGGTGGGCCGCTGCGGCATCTGCGGCAGCGACCTCCACATGACCGAGGACGCCGCCTATGGCTGCCGCCACGGTGACATACTGGGCCATGAATTCGCCGGCGAGGTGGTCGCGGCCGGAGCCGATGTCGAGGGGCTGAAGACGGGCGATCTCGTCTCCGTGATCCCGCTCAAGAGCTGCGGCACCTGCGAGCATTGCCGGAAGGGCGAGGTGCAATGGTGCGCCGGCTTCGGCCTGCAGGGCGGCGGCTATGCCGAATATGCCCTCACCCGCCCCAACCAATGCGTGAAATTGCCGCAAGGCCTCTCGCTGGCGGATGGCGCGATCATCGAACCGCTGGCCGTGGCGCTGCATGGCGTGAACCTGTCCGGCCTGCAGAGCGGCGACCGGGTGCTGGTGCTCGGCGCCGGCCCGATCGGCCTCGCGGTGGCGTTCTGGGCGCGGCGCTTCGGCGCGGGGCGGGTGGCAGTGCAGGACATCGCCGACCACCAGCAGCAGCGCGCGCTGGACATGGGCGCGAATGTGTTCGTGGTCGATCCTGCCGATCCGGTGGGCAGCGCGGAGGCGGCGCTGGGTGGCAAGGCCGATATCGTGTTCGAATGCGTGGGCGTGCCCGGCCTCGTTGCGCAGGCGGTGGAACAGCTGCGCCCGCGCGGTACGATCCTGCTGCTCGGCCTCTGCACCAGGCCCGATACCTTCAACAGCTTCGCCATGCTGTCCAAGGAGGTGCGCCTCGTCACCAGCGCCTTCTTCACCGTGGCCGAATATCGCGCGGCGCTCGATGCGCTGGCCGCCGGCGCCATCGAGCCGCGCCTGCTGGTGAGCGACACGATCGCGCTGGATGACGTGCCGGCGGTGTTCGAAAGCCTCAAGCAGCGCAGCGGGCAATGCAAGGTGCTGATCGCGCCCTAGCTTCCCGGCGGCAGCGGCTCGTCGCGGATCGCCGCTTCCAGCGCATCGCGCGCGTCCCCCGCCAGATCGCCCGCCAACCGCGCCGTCAACGCGCGATAGGCAGCCAGCGCCGCCTCGCCCTCGGGCGTGACGCGGGCACCCGCGCCCTTCCCGCCGCCGGGCTGCGCCGCCACGAGCGGTTCGCGGAAACAGCGGTTCATCGCATCGACCAGCAGCCAGCCACGCCGGTAGCTCATGCCGAGCGCGCGGGCGGCGGCCGAGATCGACCCCTCCCGCGCGATGGCATCGAGCAGATCGGCCTTCCCCGGCCCCATTGCGATCTCTTCGCCGCAATAGAGCTGGAGCTTGAGCTTGAGGCGGGCCACCCCCCGGCCTCTGCCAGTTAGTCGAGCGGGCGGCTGGAGCCGAAGAACAGCGCCTGGCTGATCGCCGCGCGCACGGTGTCCTCGTGGAACGGCTTGGTGACCAGATAGGTCGGCTCCGGCCGGTCGCCCGTCAGCAGCCGCTCCGGGTAGGCGGTGATGAAGATCACCGGCACGCTGTCGATGGCGAGGATATCGTCCACCGCGTCCAGCCCGGAGGAGCCATCGGCCAGCTGGATATCCGCCAGCACCAGGCCCGGCGTCTTTTCGGCGACCACATCCTGCGCCTGGGTGCGCGTGGCGGCAGTGCCGCAGATGTCGTGGCCCAGCGAGCGGACGAGGTCTTCCAGCTGCATGGAGATCAGCGGTTCGTCCTCGATGATGAGCACACTGGTGGTGTTCTCGCGCTCGATCTCGTCGATCGCCTCGGCCACCAGATCGCCGATCGTCTCTTCATCCACGCCCATGATCTCCGCCGCTTCGTCGCGGTTGAAATCTTCGACCGTGGTCAGCAGCAGTGCCTGCCGGCTGAGCGGGGTGATCTTGCTGAGCTGCGCCTGCGCGCCGCTTTCATGCGGATTGAGGTCGCCGTCCTCCGGCCCCACATCGAGATAGGCGCTGGACCATACCTTGTTGAAGGCACGATAGAGCGGCACGCGGCCGCCACGGAGCGAACTTGCCAGTTCCTCATCCGCCAGGGCGGCTTCGAGGGTAGCGCGAACAAAAGCATCGCCGGTGCTCTGCGACCCTGTGAGCGCACGAGCATAGCGACGGAGAAACGGTAGATGTGCGGCGACTTCTGCCCCGATTGACATTAGGATCCCTTCCCGAAAAGCACGGTTGGCGGTTAACGCCCTGCGGTAGCGAATGTTCCGGATCAGGCAAGCTCCGGGCGTTTTGGAAGGCTCGGCGAGGACGGTCACGGGAGCAGCGGAAATTTTTCTCGATTTTTTTGCACCCCCGGGAACCGCTTTTCGGGACGCTCATTTAGCTCATGTCACCGCCGATACCCCCCTCCCGTCCAAGCGGCTGGTGATACGATCCCGAGAGGCCTCCGCTCCCCCCGAGCGGAGGCCTTTTTCTTTGCGGCGATGCCGGACTGGATTCTCGCCTGCGCGGGATGACGATGGGAATGTAAGCAGCAATGCGGTTTAGGCGCAGGTGCCCCGACCGGGCTTGGCCTAAAATAAACCACCCCCGCTCAGCCTGAGCCTGTCGAAGGCCACGCGCTACCCTCCACCCCTGTCGCAAACCTCGTGCGCGTCCTTCGACAGGCTCAGGACGAGCGGGTGTGGGGCACCGGCTCACCCTCCACGAGCCCACCCGCGCATGCTGAGCCTGTCGAAGCATGCGCGCCAGCCTCACCCCGCGAGGGGACGCATGCCAACGCAATGATCAGAAAATTAGCCGCGGGCGTTGCGGAGCAGCGAGAACAGGCCGCGCTTGGTGTTGTCCCCGGCCAGCACATCGGCCAGCGTGGCGGGGTCATAGGGCTTTTCGAACACCGGCCCCATCGCCGCGATATCGGGCGGGATTGCTTCGGGTGAACCGGTGGAGAAGACAATGCGCGGCTGGCGCACGCCGAGCATTGTGACGAGTTCGGCCAGTTCCCAGCCGGCGTCGCAATCGCCCAGATGGACATCCAGAACGACTGCGTCGGCCGTGCCGGCTTCCAACGCCTTCATCGCACAGGCGGCGGTGGGGCATATCACCACCTCGGCGGCACCTCGGGCCAGCAGGGCCTCCTCGATCTCCAGCGCCAGCACGGGATCATCTTCGACGACGAGGACCCGGCCGAGATCCGCCCGTTCCTTCCCTCCTGCCTGAAGATCGCTGCCCATCACTGCCTTTCCGGCGGGCAACGCTGCCCGCAACCCTGATGGTAAGGGAATGCCCGCAGGGGGCCGGCGTTCCCCTGCCCCGGCCTACAGCGCCTTGGAATAGATGCGATATTCGCGGTTCATCTTGCTGTCGATCGCATCGGCAATGGCGATCATGCCCTTGTTGTCTTCCAGCACCCAGCCGATCTCGCCGCGCTTCGCATCATGGGCGCTCACGGCATAGCGCCGGATGTATTCGATCATCATGAAGGCGATCTGGCTGGCCAGCCGGCTGTTCTGCAGGCGGCGCTTCACCCCCATCAGCGGCACGCGGAAATCGGCGCGGGGGTTGCGCAGCCACCACAACAGCTTGATCCAGTTGAAGGGGAACAGCCGGCCTTTCATCGGCTTGATCGCTGCATTCACGTCCGGCAGGGCCATCATGAAGGCCACCGGCTCCCCATCCAGTTCCGCGATCATGTTCGCGCCGGGCTTGATCAGCGGCTTCAGCTTCTTCGCACCATAGGCCTTCTCGGCCTCGGTGAAAGGCACGAAGCCCCAATTGCCGGACCAGGCATCGTTGAGGATGTCGATGATGATCGCCGCATCGCGGGCAAACTCTTTCGGGTCCGCCTCGCGCACCACGATCGACTTGTTCTTCTCTCCGGAGGCGACGATTCGCTGGATCAGCGGCGGGAATTCCCTGGCCACCGGCAGTTCAAAGGTGAGCAGTCGCTTGGCGGTTTCATAGCCCGCGCTTTCGATCCAGCCCTGATATTGCGGCAAGTGGTGCCCCATCATCACCATGGGCGGATGATCGTGGCCATGCACCAGCAGGCCCGGCTCCTCCCAGATCGACAGGCTGATCGGCGCCAGCACCCGCGTCATCCCCTGTTCGCGCAGCCAATCCTCCGCCCGGGCGATCAGGGCGTGCGTCACCGCCTCGTCCTCCGCCTCCAGCAGGCCCCAATTGCCGGTGCCGGGCCCCATGCCCTGTTCCGGCGGCTGAGCCAGCGCCAGCTCATCGATATGGGCGGAGATGCGCCCCACCACCTTGCCGCCGCGGCGGGCGAGGAACAATTGCATGCGCGCATGTTCGTGAAACGGGTTCTTCCCCGGCGTCAGCAATTCGAACACCTCGGCCCGCAACGGCGGCACCCAATTTTGATCTGCCTCATTCAATCGATAAGCGAGATCGACGAATTCATTGAGCTCACGCTTGCCGCTTACCGGGACAATATCTATTTCCTGCGCTGACACTTATGGGCCTCGTTCAGTTTTGGTTGGGCCTTGCTGTGCTTCAAGGCCGGAAAGATGCGGCCCCGGCGCCGCCAGCAGCCGGCTCTCCGCTCGCGAATACCGGTCGCGAGCCAATTCGGAAAATGGAATCTGATGTCTTCGATACCTGCCTTCCCGATCGCCGATGCCGAGCCGCAGGCCGTGCGGCGCGTGGCGCTGTCCGCCACCCCGGACGATCGGCAGATGCTGCGCGCCGCGGCGGAGCTGACGCGGGACATCAACGAGGCGCGGCCGGAAATCTACTGGCCGGACATGCTGCTGTCCGCGGCCCTCGGCTATGCGGCCCTGGCAGGTGCGATTCTGATCGCCAATCCGGTGCTGGCGGTGGCCAGTGGCATCGTGTCGGTGCTGGCGCTCTACCGCGCCCTGCTGTTCATCCACGAGATTTCGCATTTCCATCGCACCGCCCTGCCCGGCTTCCGCACTGCGTGGAATCTGCTGGTCGGCATTCCGATGCTGACGCCCAGCTTCATGTATGAAGGCGTGCACACGCTGCATCACGCGCGCCAGCGCTATGGCACGGTGGAGGATCCCGAATATCTGCCGCTGGCGCTGATGAAGCCGTGGTCGCTGCCGCTGTTCCTGCTGGTTGCGCTGCTCGCGCCGCCGGCGCTGGTGATTCGCTTCGGCATCCTGTCCCCGCTGGGCGCGATCTTCCCGCCGCTGCGCCGCTTCGTGTGGGAACGCTTCTCCGCCCTGTCCATCAATCCCGCTTTCCGCCGTCGCCCGGCGGAGGGCGAACAGGCCCGCCGCTTCCTGTGGCAGGAAGTGGGCGCCAGCATCTGGGCGATGGCCCTGATCGCCAGCATTTTCTGGCTGGGATGGCGCCCGCTGCTGATCGCGCTGGGCGTGGCCTCCATCGTCGCGGTGTTCAATCAGCTGCGCACGTTGGTTGCCCATCTGTGGGAGAACGAGGGGGAACAGATGACGGTGACCGGCCAGTATCTGGATTCGGTGAATGTGCCGCCGCCCTCCCCCATGGCCGCGCTCTGGGCGCCGGTGGGGCTGCGCTATCACGCGCTGCATCACCTGCTGCCCAGCCTGCCCTATCATTCGCTGGCCGAAGCGCACCGCCGGATCAGCGCCGAACTGGGCGCGGATTCGACCTATGGCCGCACCAGCTACAAGAGCATGACCTTCCTGGTCCTGCGCATCGCGCGCAGCACGATGAAGCGCTGAGCGGCCGCTATTCCTCGGTGCGGATCAGCACCGTTTCGCCGATCAGCAGGAACAGCACGAAGGGCGCCCAGGCGGCGAGCAGCGGCGTGTATCCGCCGAAGCTGCCGAGCGCGAGCGCGGCATTGTCGACCACGAAATAGGCAAAGCCCAGCGCCATGCCGATCACCGCGCGCGCGAAGAGATGGCCCGACCGGGCGAGGCCGAAGCCCGCCACCGCGCCGAGCAGGGGCATCAACAGGGCCGAAAGCGGGCCCGAAATCTTGTGCCACCACTTGCCGCGCAATTCCCCCGTCATCCGCCCGCTCTCGCCCAGCGCCTCGATTGAGCGGCGCAGCTCGAACAGGTTTTCGGAATCGGGATCGACCTTCCGCAGGGCGATCTGCTCCAGCCTCAGGTCCGGGGCGATCAGCACCGGCTCGGTCGCGACCTCCTGGCTCGCAGTGCCCACGTCGAAGATGCGCGCGTCCTTCAGCAGCCAGCCGGGGTTGGCCCACACCGCTTCGCTGCCGCGCAGCTGGCGCACGATCATGCCGGTGTCGTCCGCCTCGTAATAGCTGATGCCCCGCATCACGGTGTTGGCGCCCGACCCGCTGATGGTGGAGGCCAGCAGGATATCGTTGCCATCGTTCATGTAGACATTGGCGCGGACGTCGGGATCCTTGGGAATCGGGCCATATTCCGCATTCTCCCACGCCGTGAGCGCCCCCGTGGCGCGGGTGACGACCCGCTCGTTGAAAGCGAAGGTGAACAGGGAAATCACGAAGGCAGTGAGCAGCAGCGGCGCGAGGATCTGGTGCGCGGAAAGCCCCGCCGCCTTCATCGCCACCACTTCGCTGTTCTGGTTGAGCGTTGCCAGCGTGATGATGGTGGCCAGCAGGACCGAGTAGGGCAGGAATTGCTGCACCAGCTGCGGGATGCGCAGCGACACGTAATAGAGGATCTGCTCCTGTCCGTTGCCCGGATGCTCGAGGATGTCGGCGCTGTTGCTCAGCAGGTCGAGCATCATCAGCACCAGCACCAGCATCACCAGCACGGCCAGGATGCGCACCACGAAGGTCTTGGCGAGATAGCGCGTCAGTGTCGCCGAGGGGAAGAAATCAAACAGCATCGGCACTCTCTGGCGGGGGAGCGGGCACGGCGCCCGCGCGCGAGCGGGTGAAGCGGCGGAACAGCGCCAGCACTCGCTTCGCAAGCTTGGCATAGACCGATTCCAGCGCGCCGATCGCCTGCCCGCCCGGCACGAAGGCCACGCGGTAATACATCCAGATCACGGTGGTGCAGAACAATACGAAGGGCGCCCACAGCCCCACCGCCGGGCTCACCTGGCCGATCTCGGCGATGGACTGCCCGTATTGGTTCACCTTGTGATAGGCGACGATGAAGATGATCGAAACGAACACCCCCAGCGCGCTGGTGGATCGCTTCGGCGGGATCGCCAGCGCCACCGCCATCAGCGGCAGCACCAGCATGCTGATCACTTCCACGATGCGATAGTTGAAATTCGCCTGGTTGGCGTCCCGCTCCGCCATGCTGGCATCGGAGCTCCAGCCCATGCGCAACAGTTCGGGCAGCAGATATTCGCGGCTTTCGTCCCCCCGCGCGCGGAAGCGCTCGATCGCCGGCAGATCCACCGGCAGATCGTGCTGCGAGAAGCTGAGCACGCGGGGCGTATCCTTGTCGGAGGCGAGTTCCTGCACGATCGTGCCGTCCGTCAGCCGCAGGATGATCGTGTTGCGGTTCTCGGCATTGGCGAGGAAGCGGCCTTCGCGCGCGGTGATCGCCAGCGCCTGCCCCTTGCTGTCCGCCACGCGGGCGAAGATGCCGATCAGCCGGCGCCCCTCATCCTCGCTCTTTTCGATCCGCAGCGCCACGCGGTCTTCCAGCGTGGTGAATTCGCCCACCTTGATCGAAGCGCCCAGCGCGCCGGAGCGCAGTTCGAACTGCAGCTGTTCATAGCCATAGCGTGCCAGCGGCTGCAAATAGCCCACGATGGCGAAGTTCAGCGCCATCAGCACCAGCGTGATCATATAGGGCACCCGCAGCAGGCGGGTGTAGCTGAGCCCCACGGCGCGCATCACGTCGAGCTCGCTCGATGTCGCCAGCTTGCGGAAGGCGAGCAATATGCCCAGCATCACGCCCAGCGGGATCGCCAGCCCGGCATATTCGGGCACCAGATTGATCAGCATGCGGAACACCACGCTGATCGGCCCGCCCTCGGTGGAGACGAATTCGAACAGGCGCAGCATCTTTTCCAGCATCAGCAGCGAGGCAGCGAGCAGGAACACGCCGATCATCGGCACGAGCACGAGCCGGAGGATGTAGCGGTCAATGGCGGTGATGAATTTCAAGCTCGGGGCAATCGCACTGGCTGCAGGTCGTGCGGCGCTATAGCCCGGACCCGGTGGAAGGTCATGCCCCCCGGTTCAACAATCGGCAGGGGGAGCCGGGCACGGTCACGCCTTTTCCAGCGTGCATTGGAGCGGGTGCTGGTTTTCGCGGGCGAAATCCATCACCTGGTTCACCTTGGTTTCGGCCACTTCATAGGGGAAGATGCCGCACACGCCGACGCCGCGCTGATGCACATGGAGCATCACGCGGGTGGCCTGTTCCAGGTCCATGCGGAAGAAGCGCTTGAGCACGACGACGACGAACTCCATCGGCGTGTAGTCGTCGTTCAGCATCAAGACCTTGTACTGGCTCGGCTTCTTCGGCTTGGCGCGGGTGCGCGTGGCGAGGCCGACCTGGCTTCCGCCACCGGCGTTGCCGCCTTCGTCATCCTCGCCCGCACTGCGCACCGCGACGGCACGGGGGGCGTGCGCCTCTCCGGGCAGGGTGGCGGGAATCTGCTGCATGGTCGCGTAAATATCGTATCGAGCGGCGAGGCTGCAAGATGCAGCCTGCGATATTCGGCCCGGAAAGCCGCGCCCTGCCGTCTGACAGGGTTCGAAAGGGACCGTAAAACAATCGGGCCGGGCGGCATGAAACCGCCCGGCCCGTCCGTTCCGCGGGGGAGGAGAGGAGCTCCCGCGGATGAAGTGCGCAGGTCTCAGGCGACCTTCGACATCTTTTCGGCAGCCATGTTCATGCGGCCGGACAGCGGCGCGAAGGCATCGTTGGCGAGCTTCATCATCGCTTCGGTGTTCTTCGAGCTGGTGGCGACCAGCGCATCGAAATTGCGGCGCATGATCTTGCCCTGCAGCTGGAACAGCTCGGTCGGGCTCTTCACCGCGGCCATTTCCTTCATGTCGGCGGTCATCGTCTCGTAAGCCGCCTTGGCTTCCTCGACGACGGTCTTGCTCATGTCCTGCATGCCGCCGGCGAAGATCTTGCTGCTCTCCACGAGGGCTTCGACATTGCCCTTCGCGAATTCGCTGGCTTCGCCCATCGCTTCGGAGCTCTTCTCATAGGCTTCCTTGGCCTTGGACTGCATTTCGCTCAGCATGCTGCTGTAATCGGGCGTGGTCATGTTGGGGGTCATGTTGGGGGCGGTGGCCATGATCTTGTCCTTCAATTCGCTGACGGTCGGTTCGTCGCTGCGGGTGGGTTCTGGGGTTTCTGTCTTCACGGCATCTGGCTTCACGGGGGGAGCGGGCACGGGCGCCGGTGCGGCGGCCACGGGCTTGCTCTCCAGCTTCGGCGCCGGAGCGGCGGTGACCGCGGGCGGCGCCGGGACCGGCTTGGGCGCGGGCGCGGAAGCGACCGGTGCCGGCTTCTGCGGCGCGGGCACCTTTGGCTTCGGCTGGGCCTTGGCCTTCACGGGCGCCTTTACCGGAACATTTGGCTTGGGCGCGGCCTTGGCACCGCCTGCCTTCTTCGGCGCGGCGGCAGACTTGCCCTTCGCGCCGCCTTCGGCAGCCGGCTTCAATCCCGAAGCCGCTGCGGCATAGGCTTTCTCGGCACTGTCGTCCGGTTTCTTCGGAGAATCGGCCATGTCGTCCTCGCTTCAACTGCGTTCGGCGCGGCAGCACAGATACCGTGCTTGCTGCACCGCACAAAATAGGCGCGAGCTTGCCGTTGTCAAGTGACTTTTGTGCAGTGCACCATAAGTGTCACGCGATCGTCAGCGCATCGCCACATAGCGGCCCGGCGCATCCTCGATCACGCGGTCTCCCCGCCCGCCGGGACGGCGCTTGCCGCGCGCGGGCACGCGCTTGCCGCCGTGGCCGGCGATCCACGCGATCCAGTCGTTCCACCAGCTGCCGGGATGCTCCTCCGCCCCTTCCAGAAAGGCGGCGATGCTGGGCGCGTCAGAGCTGCCGGTCCAGTATTGGTATTTGCCTGCCGCCGGCGGATTGACCACTCCGGCGATGTGACCGCTGCCAGCCAGCACGAAGCGTCCAGGTCCAGACAAATGGGAGAGCATGCGCAGCACACTCTCTGGCGGAGCGATGTGATCCTCCCGCCCGGCCTGCACATAGACCGGCGTCTTCACCAGCCCGAGGTCGATGCGCGTGCCGTCCGCCTCCAGCGCATCGGGCTGGACCAGCAGATTGTCGCGATAGAGGTCGCGCAGATAGGCTTCGTGCCACAGCGCCGGCAGATTGGTGACGTCGCCGTTCCAGTGCAGCAGGTCGAAGGCGGGATAATCCTCCCCCAGCAGGTAGTGATTGACCACGTAGTTCCAGATGAGGTCCGTCCCGCGCAGCAGGTTGAAGGTCGCCGCCATATAGCGCCCGTCGAGGAAGCCGCCCTTGCTGGCCTGCCGGATCAGGTCCATCTGCCGATCGTCCACGAACAGCTTCAGCTCGCCCGCCTGTTCGAAATCGACCTGCGCGGTGAGGAAGGTGGCGCTCGCCACCCGGTCCCCCTGCCCGCGTCGAGCCAGCACCGCCAGCGTGGCCGCCAGCGTCGTGCCGGCGACGCAATAGCCCACAGTATGGACGGAGGGCACGCCCAGCCGGCGGCGCACCACTTCGATCGCTTCGATCTGGGCGCGGATGTAGTGATCCCAGGTAACATGGGCGAGGCTTTCGTCGGCCGAACGCCAAGAGACCATGAACACGGTGAGCCCCTGTTCCACCGCCCATTTGACGAAGCTCTTCTTCGGATTGAGATCGAGGATGTAGAAGCGGTTGATCCACGGCGGGAAGATCAGCAGCGGGGTTTCCAGCACCTCCTCCGTCGCCGGCGAATACTGGATCAGCTGGAACAGCTCCGTCTCATGCACCACTTTGCCGGGGGTGGAGGCGATGTTCTCCCCCAGGCGGAACACGGTCGAATCGGTGTGGGTCAGCTGCCCCTTCTCAAGGTCCGCCGCCAGCCGCTCCATCCCCCGGGCAAGGTTCTCGCCCTGCGTTTCCAGCGTGCGCTCCAGCACCAGCGGGTTCATCATCGGAAAGTTCGCCGGGCTCACCGCATCCAGCACGCTGCGCGTGGCGAAACGCAGCTGCTCGCGCTCCTGCTCGTCCAGCCCGTCCACCTCGTCCACCGCTTCGGCGATGCGCTGCGCCAGCAGCAGATAGGTCTGGTGGATCAGCGCGAACACCGGCCGCTCGCGCCATTCAGGGGCGGCGAACCGCTTGTCGCTGCGCGGCAGCGCCGGCGCCCCGGCCGAATCCCCTTCGCCCGGCTCGTATTGCGCGAGGATGTTCTCCCACAATTGCAGGCCTTCCTCGAAGATGCGGCGCTGGCGATCGGGATCGAGCAGGGGCATCTGCCGATAGAGGCCCTGCATCACCGTCATCCACTCCGCCGGATCGACGAACAGCGGCAGGCGGATGTGCGAGGTGCGCTGCTCCGCGTGGAAATCCTCCCACATCTTCTGGATGCGCATCGCCGCTTCGCCCCATTCGGTGATCGTGCGATCCTCCGGCAGGGCTTGCGCCGCTTCCGGCAGGAAGGTGCCGAGCACCTGCCGGGCAGCCTCTCCCTGGATGCGCAGCATCTCGGTGAAAATGTCGGCAGCGCCGGCGGCGGACTCATCTTTTGCAGCCATCGCCTTTATCATAGGCAAGAATATTACATTTGGGAGGGGGCTGGTAAGCAACACGCAATTGCACCGCGCCGCCTATTCCGCCACAATCGCCTCCGTCCCGCCGCAATCCTGCGCGCGGGCTTTGGATATTGCAGAGGTCATGGAAACCGAATTCTACCGCATCAAGCGACTGCCGCCCTATGTCATCGCCGAAGTCAATGCGATGCGAGCCGCGGCACGCCAGGCGGGTCGGGACATCATCGATCTCGGCATGGGCAATCCGGACCTGCCGCCCCCGCAGCATGTGATCGACAAGCTGTGCGAGGTGGCGCAGAATCCGGATGCGCATGGCTACAGCCAGTCCAAGGGCATCCCTGGCCTGCGCCGGGCCCAGGCGAATTACTACCAGCGCCGCTTCGGAGTGGAGCTGGACCCCGAAAGCGAAGTGGTGGTGACGCTGGGCTCCAAGGAAGGGCTCGCCAGCCTGGCCACGGCGATCACCGCGCCGGGCGATACGATCCTGGCGCCCAATCCCAGCTATCCCATCCATATGTTCGGCTTCATCATCGCCGGCGCGACGATCCGCGCCGTGCCCACCACGCCGGATGATCGCTATTGGGAATCGCTGGAGAAGGCGATGCGCTTCACCACGCCGCGCCCCACGGTGCTGGTGGTGAACTATCCGTCCAACCCCACCGCCGAAGTGGTCGATCTGGCCTTTTACCAGAAGCTGGTGGACTGGGCGAAGGAGAACAAGGTCTGGGTGCTGTCCGACCTTGCCTATTCGGAACTCTATTACAACGGCCAGCCCACCCCCTCCATCCTGCAGGCCAAGGGGGCGAAGGATGTGGCGGTGGAATTCACCAGCCTGTCCAAGACCTTCTCCATGGCCGGGTGGCGCATCGGCTTTGCCGTGGGCAACCAGACGCTGATCGCCGCGCTGACCCGCGTGAAGAGCTATATCGATTATGGCGCCTTCACCCCGATCCAGGCCGCCGCCGTGGCCGCACTGAACGGGCCGCAGGACATCGTGGAGAAGAACCGCCAGTTGTATCACAAGCGGCGCGACGTGATGGTGGAAGCCTTCGCCCGCGCCGGGTGGGACATTCCGCCGCCGCCCGCATCCATGTTCGCCTGGGCGCCACTGCCCCCGGCGCTGCGGGAGATGGGCAGCCTGGAATTCTCCAAGCAATTGCTGACCCATGCCGAAGTCGCCGTGGCGCCGGGCGTTGGCTATGGCGAGGATGGCGAAGGCTATGTGCGCATCGCCATGGTGGAGAACGAACAGCGGCTGCGCCAGGCCGCGCGCAATGTGAAGCGCTACCTCCAGAGCATGGGCGTCAACAGCTCCGCCGCCTAACGGCGCTCGGGTGGGTGTTCGCCTCCGCGGGCGGCACCCACCTGTGGGCGTGCACTCGCCCGGCAAAGCGGGCGAAAGGCGCGATATTCTGCGCCCCCGCGGCATCATCCCTATTTACGCGACTCTTCCTTCTGGCATACCCGCAGGGTGAGGAAACGGATGCCGGAGTTATAGCTGGCGCCGGCAGGCATGGGCCGATAAGCTTAGCCTGCTAATAAAAATGGGGAGAGAACGGCTATGGCGGGGGCGCAATCCACGCTCGATGTTGCGAAATTCCTGCAGCAGCTGGAATTCACGCCGTTCCACCGGCGCATCCTGATCCTCTCCTGCCTCGTCACCTTTTTCGACGGGCTGGATTTCTCCCTGATCTCCTACACGCTGCCCTACATCCGGGACGAGATGCATCTGTCCGATGCGATGATGGGCAATGTCAGCTCGGCCGCGTTCCTGGGCCAGATGATCGGTTCGCTGGTCGGCTCCTACATCGCCGATGTCCTGGGCCGGCGGCCGGTGATCCTGGCTTGCACGGCGCTGAGCGCGCTGTTCACCTTCATCACCGGCTTCGCGCAGACGCCCGAAACGCTGATGGTGCTGCGCTTTCTGGGCGGTCTGACGATCGGCGGCCTGCTGGCCCCTGCATGGGCGCTCAACATCGAAGCCATGCCGGCGGGAAAGCGCGCCACGGCGGTGACGGTGATCATGCTGGGCTTCAGCGCAGGCGCATCGGCGGCGGGGCCGATCACCAATATCTTCGCCCCGGCGGCAGGCCTCTATGGCCAGCACCTTTCCGCGCTTTCGATCCTGCCGGCGCCGGGCTGGCATCTGGTGTTCTTCATCTGCGGCGCCCTCACCGTCGCACTGGCGCTGGTGCTGCAGTTCACCCTGCCCGAATCGGCCCGCTGGATGGTCGCCAAGTCGCGGCCGCGTGCGCTGATCATGCCATTGCTCAGCCGCTTCGATCCGGGCGTGGACCTCAGCCGCTATGAACACTTCCACCTGTCGGACGAGCGCCGTTCGGGCGCGTCGGATTCGCCGCTCAGCAAGTTCGGCGAATTGTTCAAGGGCTGGCTGGCCTTCATCACGCCGCTGATCTGGCTGGCCTATTTCTGCTCCTCCTTCGCGATCTATCTCAAGACCAGCTTCGGCGTGCTGT
The DNA here is from genome assembly GCF_003569745.1 of Altererythrobacter sp. B11. Lineage (NCBI taxonomy): Bacteria > Pseudomonadati > Pseudomonadota > Alphaproteobacteria > Sphingomonadales > Erythrobacteraceae > Altererythrobacter > Altererythrobacter sp. B11. The sequence goes on along the minus strand of NZ_AP018498.1, from coordinate 1,264,098 downwards.
TCCTGGAGAAGCTGGGCATATCCGTGCAGAACGCGACCTGGATCAGTTCCTTCGGCGGGCTGGTGGGTGCGGTGGCCGGCGTATTCCTGCTGATGCTGACGGAAAAGCGCGGGCCGGCGGGCATTGCGCTGGCGCCCCTGCTAGCCATCCCCTTCCTGCTGCTGGTCGGCTTTGGCATCATCCTCGACGGCGCGCTGTTCGTGCCGGTGATCTTCATCGGCACCATCCTCGTCGGCGCGGGCCATGCCGGGGTGATCTCGATCACCAGCGTCTATTACCCCAGCGGCGTGCGCTCCACCGGCGGTGGCTGGGCCAGCTTCATGGCCAAGTTCGCCGCCGTCGCCGCGCCGCTGATCGGGTCGCGGCTCTTCCTGGCGGACCGGCAGGCGGTGCTGGATGGCTATCTGTTCTCGGCGGCCTGCCTGCTGGGAATCATCGTCTGCCTGCTGGCGCTGGCGCAGTTCGCGCGCCGCCTGCATGCCGGCCGGGAGCAGACTCTCCTCACCGAGCCGGAGGCGGAAGCCGCCAGCGCCGCCTGAACGGGGCGGCGCTGCGACAGCGGCGGCAAGCGTGGACGAAGCCCGTTGCGCCGCCCGCCCGCTTTCGCTAGAGCCCCCCGCTCCGGCCCGATGGCGGAGTGGTTACGCAGAGGACTGCAAATCCTTGCACGCCGGTTCGATTCCGGCTCGGGCCTCCACTCTCTTTCCTCATTTGATGCCACCTCGCGCGCGTGCTTCGACAGGCTCAGCACGAGCGGAGCGGGGAAGGCGTGGCCGGCAACGCAAGCCGTTCAATCCGGGCCTGCGCGGGCATACCACACCCGCTCATGCTGAGCCTGTCGAAGCATGCGTGCCAACCCGCTACCCGCAGGCTCAACCCTTCTCCGTCCCGGCGTTCTTATTGCCGCCCGGCCGCACCTCCTGATCGCCCAGCTGGCCGCCGCCGTGATAGCCGATGGTCGATTGCCCGCCATGGCTGAGCGCACCCTGGGCGAAGGCAGTGCCCTTGCCGCTGGAGGAACCGGTGCGCGAACCCGGATGCGGCGCACCGGCGTCGGAACCGCCGGTGCCGCCCCACTCTGCCTGGCTGTTCACGCCATCGGGTGCGCCCTTGAGTCCGTCCTTCGGCATGGACTGGGTGGCGTTCTTTGCCTCCTCTGCCATGATCAGGCCCCTACCGGCATGGTCAGCTGCGAGCCCTGCGCCTCGTCCCGCGCCGCGCCCTTGCCGCAATAGCGATCGTATTCCTCCACATACCGCCGCGTCATCCGCGCCTTCTCGTCGGCGGGAAGCGTGTGGACGAGGTCGGGCAGCCAGCTATCCTCTTCCTGATACATATGCTGCTGCAGAGCGCTGCGGATATGCTCCAGCTTCTCGCGCCATTCCTGGCTCATCGGGTCCATCTTCTCCAGCTTGGCCATCTGGACCTTGGTCATAGCATGCTCTTCATAGCCCATGCCGGCATGGGTCTTGCCGCTGAATTCGGAGACGTCAGGATAAATAACCGCTTCTTCTGCCGTTGCATGGCCGGTGAGAACGCGTTCCAGTTCCCTTACGGCCTGGAACCGCGGCTCGGCCCCGGTGGCGCCCAGCGCCTCGTCCACCAAGGCCTCGATCTGCTTGTGGTGGCGCAGGATCAGCGCCAGCCATTCCTCTGATTGCGCAAGCTGTTCTGCCTTCCGGCGGGCTTCGGCACGGGTCTCGTCGGACGCGGCGGGGGTAATGGCGGCGGCCAGTCTATCAAGGAAGGACATGGGAAGCTCTCCTGTTTGCTTATGGCAAAACAGCGCGCCGGGGGCTGCTCCTGTTCCGGAGGCGCAAGTCCCCCGCCGCATCCCAGCACCGTTTCGGCTCAGGAGTTTGCCGGAAAACTCACGTACTTGCGCCGCCGCCGCCAAAAACACACGCCACAGGAACCCGGCGCCCCCCGTGCGGGTTGATCGGCAAGTCCCCAAGCTCAGTTTCACCACGGAGAAACCGATGGCCACCCAGACCGATACCGACGCCACCCACATCCTTACCCAGGACCACCGTCTGGTGGAGGATCTGTTCGACAAGTTCGAGAAAGCGAGCGGCAGCGAACAGAAGGCCAAGCTCGCCCAGCAGATCTGCAACGAACTGAAGATCCACACGATGATCGAGGAAGAAATTTTCTATCCCGCGCTGCGTGGCAAGATCGACGACGACCTGATCGACGAAGCCTGCGTGGAGCATGACGGGGCGAAGTTCCTCGTCAACGAGATCGCCGACGCCAGCCCCGACGAAGACTTCTACGACGCGAAGGTGAAGGTCCTGAAAGAGGAGATCACGCACCACGTGAAGGAGGAAGAGAAGGAGCGGGACAACATGTTCCAGCAAGCCCGCGCCGCCGATGTCGATCTCAACGCGCTTGGCGAAAAGATGCTGGCCCGCAAGGCAGAGCTGATGAAGCAGGCCGAAGCGGGCGGGCTCGGCAAGGCCGAGATGCGCACGATGTAACGGCTGCGCAGGGCTGACGCGTGTCTTCTGCCCGGCCCTGCGCCCCCTCCCCGACCGCCGACTTCACCAGCCCCGAAATGGCCGCGAGCCAGCAACAATCCCGCTCTCAGGACCGCGAATATCTGCGCGGCCTTGCGCGCGCCTTTGCCGGTGCCATCCTGTTCAGCCTACCCCTGCTGATGACGATGGAGATGTGGTGGCTCGGCTTCTATCTCGACCGCTGGAAGCTCGCGCAGTTCATCCTCGTGAACTTCGCCGTGTTGGTTGGCCTGTCGCGCGTCGCCGGCTTCGAGGAAACCCGCAACTGGCGGGAGGACGTGCATGACGCCTTGGCCGCCTTTGCCGTCGGCGCTCTTGCCTCGGCTGCAGTGCTTGCGCTCTTCGCGCTCATCGCACCCGGCATGTCCACGGACGAGATACTCGGCAAGATCGCCATCCAGGCCGTACCGGCGAGCTTCGGGGCGATGATCGCGAACAAGCAGCTGAGCGGCAGCGGCAATGATGATCAGGACCGCGCCCGCCCAGGCCCGAGCTACGCGGGCGAACTGTTCCTGATGACCGCGGGCGCGCTGTTCCTTTCCTTCAACGTCGCGCCCACGGAAGAGATGGTGCTGATCGCCTATCGGATGAGCGCCTGGCATGGCGTAGTGCTGGTGATCGTCTCCATCCTGCTGATCCATGCCTTCGTCTACGGCCTGGGCTTTGCCGGTCAGCCCGACGTGGGGGATGCCCGCACCGTGCCGCTGTTCGTGCGCTTCAGCATCGCCGGATACGCCATCGCCGTGCTGGTGAGCCTCTATGTGCTGTGGACCTTCGGCCGCACGGTCGGCAGTTCGCCCGCCGAGATCGCGATGATGACGGCGGTGCTCGCCTTTCCCTCCACCATCGGCGCCGCCGTAGCGCGGCTGGTGGTCTGACGGGCCACATGGCAAACCGGCGCCCCCATCCGCCCACCGGGGATTCACTGCTGCAAAAGCTTGCGGCGGCAGCTGGCCTCGCCATCTCGGCCGCTTTGCTGGGTTTCATCACCTGGACCGCGCTGACTGCCGCCGACGCAGGCCCGCCGGAGATCAGCGTGGTGGCGGAGCGAACCGTCCGGGGTGCTGACGGCTATGTGGTGGAATTCGTCGCCCGCAACGCCTCCCCCCACACGGCCGCCGACGTGCAGATCGAAGGGCAGCTGGAACAAGGAGGGCAGGTGATCGAGACCAGCCAGTCGAGCCTTGCCTACGTCCCCGGCGGATCGGAACGACGCGGGGGCCTGATCTTCACGCAGGATCCCGCCGGTGGCAAGCTGCAGCTCCGCGCGACGGGCTTCGAAGAGCCCTAGCCAAATCTGCATTCACCCATTGCAGCCCGCGCCCAAGCGATCTAAGGGCGCCAGCCAGTGCCGCTTTAGCTCAGTTGGTAGAGCACATCATTCGTAATGATGGGGTCAGGTGTTCGAGTCACCTAAGCGGCACCATCCTTTCATAAGACGACGCCGATTAGTGCAGCCGAAGCGCTTTTGCGCTGGGACCCGGCTTGGGTCCGGTTTGGGTAACTTCGTCGGACAATCGCTGAGCCCAAGTAACGTCGCCCCACAATCCGGCTTTCGAGTTGTTTGGCCTTGGGACGCGCGCCGATAACGGGCGCGCGTCCTAGGAGTCGCTTCGACCGCTTCGGGACTTTGAGTGGTCAGGCCCTGGCCTCGATGACGAGATTGAAGGGGGTCTCCAGCGCGATCGAGACCGAGCCGAAACCAGCCTCCTCAAGGACGCCACGCAGTGCCGAGAAACCGGCTTGCGCGCCCAGTACGTGCGAGCCAGCTTCTGATATCGCATGCGCGCAGCATACTGCGGTAGAGGCGGCGTAAAAGGTCCTCGCCACAGCACCGACATTATCCTCGAGGCGGTCGCGCGCGTATGGCTCAACCAGCAGCACAGAGCCGCCCAGTCGCAGCGCCCGCCGGGCCGCGAGGGCGGTCTCCACTGGGAAACCCATATCGTGCAGGCAGTCGAAGAAGCAGATGAGGTCGTAGCTCTGGGCGGGCAGTTCCCGCGCATCCCTCGCTACGAACGAAACGCGCTCTGCAAGCCCGCGCTCCTCCACGAGCTGGCGCGCCACCGCGATCGAACCTAGATCTGCGTCGATCCCGATAAAGCGGCTGTCTGGAAAGGCCTCTGCCATCAGAAGCGTCGAATGGCCGTGCCCGCAGCCGATGTCAGCGACATGGCAGCCCTCCTCGAGCCGCTCAACGACGCCTGACAAGGCGGGAAGCCAATCCTGCACCAGGCTGGCGGCATAGCCGTTGCGGTAAAAGGCAGCCGAGCCGCAAATCATGCGCTTGTCCTGCTCTCCCCAAGCCACGCCCCGTCCGGTGCGAAAGGCTTCGAGTGTGCGCTCCTCGCCCGCCCACAGCGCGGCGACGCATTGCCAGGCGGGAGCAAGGTAAGTCGAACTGGAGGGGTCGGCGAAGATTGCCGCCTGCTCTGGCGTCAAACGACAGGTTCCGCCCTCCGGGTCATACGCGACGCAACCTCCTGCCACTTGGCTTGCAAGCCATTCTTGGATGTAGCGTGTCGCGCAGCCGCTGCGCTCCGCGATGGCTTCGCAGCCGAGCGGCCCGGCCTCGGCCATCAAGCGATACAGGCCGAGCCGGTGGCCGATCGAGATCATCACTCCGCCGTAGTTGGCGGAGAGTTCTTCGAACATGCGGCCGAACAGGGACTGCAAAGTGGCTTCGTGCACGCTCATGCGACGCCTCCCATGATGACGAGGAGTGAGGCCAGCATCAGTGTGGTCGAAGCGAGCGCGCCGAGCAACGCGTTCATCGAACGTAACATAGGAAAATTGGGGATGGGCAACATCGGTCTTCTCCGTCCAAACGCGGCCTTGGGGACGCCCCGGCCGATGCCGCCCGTCTAGGCAGCGCACGTTGAGCAGTGTATTGTCTGGCTGCCGGAAAACTTGACCCGGATGCAGGATCGAAAGGCCTGCCGTGACGAGCATCGTTCAGGACATGCTGACTTCGCACCGCCTCGTCGGCGGAATCGTTTACGACGCGGTTATGCGCGGGCCATGGTCGATCATCTCGCGCTTCGAACCGGAGCACTGCCGGCCGATCTTCCCCGTACCTGAACGAATCGTCGCCTATCACTATGTCCGTCGTGGTAAGCTGACATGCGCGCTCCCCGGCACGCAGCCGATCGTTGCGGGGCCGGGCACCATGGTGCTGTTCCCAAGGAACGACGCGCATGTAATCTGTAGCGATATCACGGTCCCCCCCACGCCCGCGGAGGATGTCTTTACCTCGGACGGCAAGCACGGCCCCAATCAGGTAAGGGTCGGCGAAAAGGGTGACGAATGCGCGATCTTCTGTGGCTGGCTGGGTGTGTCGGACAGCGACGAAATGCTCCTCGGGGCTCTGCCAGCGATGCTAGTTGCCTCTTTAGAAAATGGCGGTAAGGGCGAATTTCTCGCCACCACGCTGCGTTATGCAGCCAAGGACCTCGGCGCCGATCCCGCTCTCGTCGCTCGGCTCTCCCAGCTATTTTTCGAAGAAGCGGTCCTGCGCTATCTGTCGAGCCTGCCCGAAGAGGATGGGCGCCGGATGACAGCCCTGCGAGATCCCGCAATCGGGCGGGCCTTGCGGCTTCTGCATCGGGAAGGCGAAGACGATCTCAGTCTCGACGCACTTGCGCGTGCAGCAGGGGTTTCACGCACCGTGCTCGCCGAGCGTTTTATCACCGCCTTCGGCGACCCGCCGATGCGTTATCGTACACGCTGGCGGATGCGCCGCGCTGCGAAACTGCTCCGTGAAGGGCGCGAGAGCATCCCCGAGATCGCCCACCGCATGGGCTACGGTTCGGAAGCTGCGTTTGCGCGCGCGTTCAAGAAGGCACATGCTCAGCCACCCGCCGCCTGGCGCAAGCGGCATGCGCCGGAGTGAGCGACTGCGACTTGGGCCGACGTGAGAGCATACCCCAATCAGCTCGTTGAAAGCTGCCCTTCGTTAATGAGCCAAAGAGATCAGCAGGTTCAAACATGGACTGCCACGCCGCCCGAACGCCGAGAGCGGGTGGTTTCGCGACGATCCAGATGGGAAAGGGCCGAGGAGGATCGAGGAGGTCTTTAGGCACGTAAGCCGAATTCACCGCTACGCGCTTGTCCTCCGGACTTTCAACCGCCCGGTCATTCTGAACCCGTCGCGCATGTTAAGGCAAAGGAGGATCAGGTTGGCCGCGCCTGCAGCCAGTTCGAGCGCCTGCACCCCGTAGAACGCCGTATCGAAATCCGCCGCTTTGGCCTTCGAGGCGAGGAACAGCGCGCATGGGATGAGCACCAGCAATCCATTGGCGGCGATGAACGGCATGCGCTTCAGTTTGGCGGCGACCAGTCCCACCTTCCGCCCCCCTGCCAGCGAAAAGCCCGTTCCGCCCGTAACGGCAAGAGCGGGCACGAGCAGCAGGAACCCCCACGGGATCGCCGTCTTGACGGCCACGATCGCTTCCTTCGAACCGACCACTTCGCTGAGCGCCGTCGAAAGCCAGAAGGTCGCAATCGTCAGCAGCGCGATTGCGCCCGCTATGGGATGAATCAGCTTTTTCATGGTCACGCGTCCTTAATTGCGATATTGGAACCATGAAGCATATTTGACATGATGATGTCAATATAAATGGAAGGTGTCATATGCCGCGCTCGAGCGGACAGTCGAAAGCAGAAGCGTTGACCGAACTGATCCTGACCATGTTCCGGACCAACAATGCCACACTCGCATGGGGCGACCGCATCGTGTCACCGCTCGGCCTCACGAGCGCCCGCTGGCAGATCCTCGGCGCGATCGTTCAGGCCGACCGACCTCAGCCGGTGGCCTGGCTGGCGCGCGATCTCGGGGCGAACCGGCAGAACGTGCAGCGGATCGTGAACGACCTTGAGAAAGAGGGACTAGTGTCGTTCGAGCTCAACCCGCATCACAAGCGGGCACAGCTTGTCGTGCTGACCCCCAAGGGGCAGCAGACCTACGAGGCCGCGATCAGCTTCTACGATCCGCTGGTACGGGAATTGGCGGAGGGACTGCCTGCCGAGGATATCCGGGCCGCACAACGCGTGCTGTCGGCACTACGGACGAGGCTCGAAACATCCGCCGGCGAATAATGCAGTTCCAGGGCCATTCGGTTGCGTAGCCACCGGCAGTTCGCCGGCTGACCGAGTCCGCGGTCGTCCGGCATGGTAATGGCTCGGCGCGCGGCCTATGGGGCCTGGCTTACAACGCGCACCGACAAGGAGACCGCATGTCCGACGACGATTATGTCTATGACGAGGAGAGCGGCGAGTGGATGCCGGCCTCCGAGCTGGCGGCAAAGCGCCAGCTTGCCGAGCAGGTGGAGGTGCGCGACGCAGTGGGCAATTTGCTGGCTGACGGGGATCAGGTAACGCTCATCAAGGATCTCGACGTCAAGGGCGCCGGCCAGACGCTGAAGCGCGGCACGCTCATCAAATCGATCCGCCTGACCGGGGACCCACAGGAGATCGACTGCCGGTACGAGGGCATTAAGGGCCTCGTGCTGCGCGCCGAGTTTGTCCGCAAGCGCTGAGCGCACGCCCGAAGCGTAACAGGGAAGGCCGACGGTCCACATCGACAAACCGCCGTGGCAGCAGGGCAGAGCGGCGCCGTGCCGCTCCAACCCCGCGCGGCCCGCTTCAGGCGATCAGGTTCCTGAGCTTGGCGAGCGCAGCCTCGTCGTCCTCCTGATAGTCGATCATGGATCGCAGCTTGCCCTTTGCGTCCATCAGATAGACGCCGGCCGAGTGGTCGATCGTGTAATCGTCCCCCTCCGGCACCTTCTGGTAATAGACGTGATAGGCCTTCACGATTTGCGCCAGCTGCCTCTCGCTGCCGGTAAGCCCGAGGATGGGCGTGGCGAAGAGATCGACATAGCGGCCCACATCCTCCGGCTTGTCATGTTCGGGATCGACGGAGACGAACACCAGCCGGAACTTCTCCCCATCGGGGCCGAGTTCCTGCCGCAGCCGGGCCATGCGCGCCAGCGTGGTGGGGCAGACGTCGGGGCAGCGGGTGAAGCCGAAGAAGATGGCATAGGGCTTGCCGGCGAGTGTCTTGTCGGTGACGGTCGACCCGTCCGAGGCCACCATTTCGAACGGCCCGCCGACGCTATCCCCGTAATCGGTCGCCTGCTCGGCGGCCGGGCGTGAGCCGGTGAACCACAGCGACAGGGCGATGCCGGCCACCAGGAATACCCCGGCCCACAGCACCAGCCGCAGCTTGCCGAGCCGGCTTTTGGCGCCTGCGTCAATCATGCTGCATCTCCATTCCCGCGTGATCCATGGCGGCGTCGGGGGCTTGGCTGGCTGAAGCCGTCGCTGTGCCGGGGCCGGTCGCGCCGATGGGGCCGACGGGCAGCTGGATCTCGACATCGCCCGCGCGCTCGAAATGCAGCGTCAGCGGGATGGGGCGGCCCTGCTCCAGCGGCTGGGTGAGGCCCGTCAGCATCAGGTGATAGCCGCCGGGCGCGAGCGTAACGGTGCCGCCGGCCGGGATCTCCAGCCCGCCATCCACCTGGCGCATCTTCATCACGCCCTGATCCATCGACATGGTGTGAAGCTGCACCTCCGTGACGACGGAGCTCTCGCCCGAAACCAGCCGGTCCGCGGCATTGCCGCTGTTGGTGATGGTCATGAAGGCGCCGCCGACCTCCTGCCCCGGCGCCGTCTCGCGCGACCAGGGGTCGGTGATCGTGATGTGGCTGGTTTCCTCGGTCGGCGTGCCATTGCAGCCGGCCAGCAGGGCCGCGCCGGCAAGCGCCAGCATGGCAGGCAGGGGGCGCGCAGCCGCGCGCAGGGGAATGCGATACATGGTGATCTCCGAAAAACATGCCGCGGGCGGTGCCGCCACGGAAAAAAGCTGCTGGGGTGACTCAGGCCCGGGTCGGGGGCCCGCGCAGCGGCGGGCGCAGGCGCGCCAGCCGCAGCAGCGCCGGCAGGGGGACAGGCGCGCTTTGCAACAGCAGTGCAAAGGAGAGGGACAGCACCAGCAACGGCAGCGCGGCGCCGCCGGCAGCAGCCTTGGCGAGGGCGGTAAAGTTGCAGGATCCCTGCTTGTGCGCCTGCCCCTTGCCGCCATCATCGCGAAGCGGAACGGCGATCCCGCGCAGATCCACCGTGCCGGTGCTGGCTGAACAGATGGTGATGGTGGCCACCCCACCGGCCGCCGGCGTAATCATGTAGCCGGCCGGAATCAGCAGCTTCAGCGCCAGCGCGACTGCCACCAGCAGGGCGGCCAGCCGGCCGTGCAGGAGTAAACAATTGCGCAGGCGCTGCATGGCCGTTGCAATAGGCGCTCACGCCGCGTGTGTCAGCAACCGAGTCAGGGGTTCCCCCGCCGCCGGCCGTCGGGGGGTGGGGACAGGGGCCGGCGGCAGGAGAGGGTTCGCCGGCGGCGGACCGCGCGGGGGGCGCGCAATCCGCCGCCGACTGGCGTCAGAACGCCATCCGCAAGGTCCCACGCAGCGAAAGCGCGGTCCCGTCATACTGCTTCTCGGCCCCGGCCTCTCCGCTCATCTCGAACACGCGGCTGCCACCGACGGCGCGCAGGCGGCCGTACCAACCGCTGTCCGGCTGTTCGGGATCGAGGGTGAAGTCCTCCCCTCCGGCGAAGTGGGCAGTGGTGGCGCCGAGCGAACCGCCGACGATCTCGCGCCAGCCGCCCTCGCCCTCCACGCGGAACCAGTTGCTGTCCGTGCGGCCAGCGCCGAGGAAGTTCACGCCCACGGTGAGGCCGCCGTTCGCTGCGAATTCGTCGCTCTTGCGATCCGCCACGACGAGGTCGAGCCCCTTGCCGCCGCCCTTGTCGGTGTAGCCGTCCTCGTCCAGCTTCGTGTAGTCGAAGGGCACGGCCGGGCGGAAAAACAGATACTTGCCGCTTTCGTAGGAAGCGCCGCCGCTGAAGGTCACCATGGTGCCATCCCACTTGGCGGTGGAATTGCGTTCGATCTGCTTGGTGCCGGCAGCGCCGAAGAAGCTGCGCCGCCCGCGGAAGCTGGCGAGGCCGTAGGAGCCGCGGCCATAGGCGGTGAAGCCGCCCCAGTTCCCGCGCCAATAGGCTGCCAACTCATAGGTATCCGACTGCACGAGGTGATTGTCGGACCCGTTGGTGGTCTCGTTCCACAGCCAGCTGGCCGAAACGCCGAATGCGCCGAGGCCCGTATCCACTTCGCCCGCGGCCGAGAAGCCGAGCCCGTCCACATCATAGGCGGAGGTCAGCCCTTCGGACTTGTCCATGCTCCAGAAGGCGGAACTGACGATGACATCGAGGCCGCCGAGCGAATAGACCGGGCTCTGCGGGTCGGCCACCCGGCGGGCGAAGGCGCGCGCGCCGAGGCTCAGCCCTTCGAACACGCCGCCGGCGTGATCGGGGAGGAGCTGCCGCACAGCCGAACGAAACTGGTCGCCGTCAGTGATGCCAAGGAACACCTGTTCGATATCATCGTCCTGGCCCAGTGCCTGGAAGATGGCGCCGTAGGCCGCGCTTTGCGAACGGTTTAGGCCGAGCTCCGCCGTGGTACGGCGCGAGATGTCGACGGCGATCTGGTTGGCGGGCGCACCGCTGTCCAGCTTGGCCTTGAACATGAAGGGGATGGTGTCGGCGGTCGTTTCCAGATCGCCCACGCCTTCCAGTGACCCGGCCTCCAGCACCACATAATGCCCTTCGGCATTGTCCGTATCGGAAATGCGAAGAGCCAGCTGCGAACCCTTGGCGAAGCTGGCCGTGCCGGAGACGCTGTAGAGCGACCCCGCGCCCGCCGTCTTGTCCAGCGTGGCCACCAATGTTCCCGAGGCGCCGACATTCAACGACGCGATCGAAGCGGGCTTGGTAATGTCCAGCACCCCGCCCGTCACATTCACGGCCAGTCCGGTGGCGTTGACCAGCGTACCGGAGAAATAGGAGGTTCCGCCGAGGGTCAGCGTATCCGCCCCGCCGCCGAAATCGGCCGTGCCGTTGAAGCCGGCGGAGCCCGCCAGCGTCACGCTGTCGTTCCCCGCGCCGAACACCAGCGTTCCGCTCTGCCGGGCATCGCCCGAGAGGGCGAGCGTGTTGGCCCCGCTTCCGAAGGTGACGGTGCCGGCCACAGTGCCGTCGGCAACCTCCAGCCGGTCGTTCCCCGCACCGAACCGCACGTCGCCGAGGATCGCAGGCGCAGTCTTTCCGGCGGCGACTTCCGTCTGGCGGATCGTAGCGCCCGTAGCGTTTGCGGAAAGATCGATGGCGACGCGCGCCCCGGTCGATCCCTCAGGACCCGTCGCAGAGATCGTCCCGCTGTTCTCGATCAGGGCAAGGCCGCCGCTCTGGTCAAGGATCGCCGTGGCCACGCCTTCCTTGCCCGTGGCAGCAGCCTTGATCGTGCCGCTGTTGCGCAGGGTAGGAAGACTGGCACCGGTATCGATAACCAGCGCCCGCGCGGCCTTGTCCGCGCTGGCTGCCCCGGTGGCGGAGATGGTGCCCGAAACGTGCATTTCCGGCGTCGCCGCACCTGCGCCCAGCCGGAGAGCGGTAGCATTGGCCCCAGCGGAATCGGCCGTCACCGAGCCCGCGATACCAATGCCCTTCGCAATGGTCACCGCGCCGCCGCGCCCGCCGATCACCAGCCCATTGCCATCCACGCCCGGATAGACGCCCTTGCCGGCCACGACGCCGTCCACGATCAGGCCATAACCGCTGGCCGTGCCCGCGACGGAACCGATGGTGATGTCCCGCGACTGCGCGCCGATCACCATCGCCGGTGCCGCACCGAAGGAGGTGACCAGGGCGTTGCCTTCCTCGGCATCCTTGATCCCGTCGCCATCCTCGTCGTCCTTCGCCGAATCCGTATCGGCAGGCGCGACTGCCAGCAGGATTCCGCCAGTCACATCGCCTTCCACCACCAGTGCCGATCCGCCCTGCAGCAGGTCGTCGGCATCAAGCTTGCTGGTGTTCGACGGCGCGGTGGTGGCGCGATAGCCAGTGGCGCTGATCGCGCCTTGCACCACCAGCGCACCATTGATGTTCCCGGTGAATTGCGCGCCCATGGAATTGGCGCCCTGCGCAGTGACGGAGCCGGCCAGCCGCACATTGCCCGCGATATCGCCGGCACGAACGCCCACGGAATTGTCGCCGGTGACCAGCGTCTTCCCGCTGTGGGTGAAGGTGCCGGTCAGCGGCCCGCCCAGCCATATGCCGGCGGACTGGTTGCCTTCCACGGTGATCGTGCCGCCATTGGTGACCTTGCCCGTGTGCGCGCCATCGGTGCGGATGCCGAAGCGATTTGCCCCGATAGCGAAAGGGCCATCCAGATCACCGTCATTGTCGCTATCCGTCGGGGTGTAGCTTTCGTCCACGGTGATCGTACCGGTGTTCACGATGTCCCCATTGGTACCAGCCGCGGCGACGATACCCGCACCGCCTGCGGCATTGCCGACGCTGATCGCGCCGCCGTTGGTGACGGCGTTGTCGCTGTCCATGGTGACCGCCGTGCCGGCAGTCAGAACCACCGAGCCCTTGTCGTCCAGCGTAATCGCGTCGGCCGCGCCGTTGTTGATGGTGGAGGTCCTCAGCGGATCGGTCCGCTTGGTGGAAACAGTCGTCGCCGCAGCAGGCGTGGCAATGGCCAGCGCCGCGGTGGTGGCAAGCAGATAGCGGTGCATCAAATCCCTCTTCCGGTCATTCGAGAGGGGAGACGGAGCCGCACCCGGCAAGCCTTGGCGGTGGTGGCGTTTGGCTGCGGCGCGCGCCGCAGCGGCTACCAGGATGCGTCGAGGCCGATCCGCACCGTGCGCGGGCGCAGCGGCGTGATCTGCTCGCGCCCGATCGCGAACGGGGTGCCCAGCGCAAAGCGATTGCCCTGCACGTCCGCAATATTGGCAAGCCCCACGGAGATTCCCAGCGTCGGCCGGCCGATCCGAACGGTTAGGCCGCTGTCCACATAACCACCCTGCAGCGCCCCCAGCTCAGGCCCGATGCCGAGGCGGGACTTGCCGATATAACTTGCCCATCCCCGCGCGCTGAGATCGAGCGTGTCGGTCAGCGGCCGATCCCAGGAGAAGCCTGCGCGGGCACTGATATCGGCAATGTTCGGGACGCGGCCAAGCTGCGAGGCCGCGGCATAGCGCTGCTGTCCGAGGTCCGAAACCACGGTGCCCACCGGCAGCTCCGGCGCGGCGACGGCGGGCAGGCTGGCCAGCGATACGAACAGGAAATCGGGCTCGCTCACCTCGCTGTCGTTATAGCTGATCCCCGCGTCAAGCCGCAGGCCGGGCATCAACCGAACGCCGCCCGCCAGCGTAAGGCTCCATATCCGGCCATCGCCAATATTCGCCGTGCTCGGAAAGCCCGACCGGTCGATGAAGTCGGCCTGGATATCGTCCCACCTTGTGTAGGAGATGCTGGCCGCGAGATCGAAATCCCCCCGGCCGGGCTGGCCGTGGCGCGCGCCCACTTCGAAGGTGCGCACATGATCGTTGCGGAAGCGGCGCACGATCTCGCCATCAATGGAAAGTCCGCCCGGGCGGAAACCTTCCTGATAGCGGAGGTAAAGGTTGGTCCGGGGCAGTACCGTGGCGACCAGCGAGCCTGAGGGGAGAAATACCGTCTCGCCGCGGTCCGCGGTCACCCCGCGCAGCTCGGCCGCCAGCATGGGGGCGATATCTTCCCCCGCGCCGCCGAGATGGGAATCAGTGATGCGGGCACCGCCGGTGGCAATCAGCCCGTCGGAAAGGCGCAGGCTCGCCTCCCCATATACCGTGATCTCGTCCACCACATTGCGGACGCCGGCGGTGGAGGTGACCACGGCTTCCGTTTCGAGTTCGCGAGTCAGCTGCGTCGAATTGTGTGTATAGCTTGCCCCGAGCAACCAGCCGAACTGGTCGCCCAGCGGCTGCCACAGCCGCGTCTCGTTGGCGAACATCCGCGTGTCATTGTTCTGGGTGAACAGCCGCGGTTCCATGTCGGGCAGCGTGGCATCATAGCGCTCCTCCAGCTGCTGCCATGTCCGGCCGGTGGAGGACCGGAAGTGGATGTCGCCGATCAGGCCGGACACGACCAGTTGTGCCTGCGCATAATCGGCATCGAAGCCTTCCTGCATGGGCGAGGCGCTTTGGAGCGGTGGCCCGCCGCGATCGGTATATTGGCTATCCCGCCCACGGTTGGACTGGCCGACGGCAATTACATCGACAGTCCAATCGGGCGCGATGCGCATCCGCGCGGCTGCTCGCCCGCCGAGGATGGTGGTGCGGTTGACATCATCGCGCCCCATCGCCGGCTTATCGATATAGCCACCCTGGCTTTCGGCATCGAGCGACAGGCGGAGGGCACCATTCTCTCCTGCAAACGGGAGATTCATCATGGCACTGGCATCGCCGCCGGGCGCGCCGTGCTGCGTTGCGCTGCCGCCGACCATGGCGGAAGCCACGAACACGCCGGGTTCGGGGGCGTTCGGCACCATGCGGATGATGCCACCAAGCGAGCCGGCGCCGTAGAGCGTGCCCTGCGGCCCCTCCATCACTTCCACCCGCTCAAGGTCGGACAGGCGCAGGTCGGGATCGGGAGCGTTGTAGCTGATCCTGAGATCGCCCAGATATTGCCCCACCGTGGCCTGCGTGGGCCCGGTGAAGCTGGAATCGGCAATGCCGCGAATGAACAGCTTGTTGCGCCCGCTGCCGAGATGCGTGGAAGACACAGTGGCCAGCCGCTGGCTGATCTTCTCGGTGCCGCCAACACCGCCGAAGGTCAGTTCCTCCCCATCGAGGATGGATACCTGCCCGGCCAGTTCCGCCAGCGGGGTGTCGCGCTTGCTCGCCACCACCAGGATCGGCGCGCCCACTGCCTCCGGCGGCGGAGGTGGAGGTGGCGGGGCCGAGGGGGCGGCGCGGCGGGGCGAAGCGCCAGCCTCCCGCGCCACCAGCCGCCAGCCCAGCGTACCCACGGGGATCGCCCGGGCACCGGCGGCGCGGGCCAGCCGCTCCACCGCCTGCTGCGGCGTGAAGGTGCCGCGCCAGGGCCCGACGCGGCGCTTCGCCACGGCGGAATCTGCGATGACGATGCTGATCCCCGTCTGCCGGGCGATCACAACGGCGGCGTCGGCGGCGCTCCCGGCCGGGACGTCCAGCGTCACGCCGCGGGCTTCGGCGGTCGCCGGCGCTATCGCGCCGGCGACCGCGACCGGGATTAATATGCCGGCCAGCCGCACGATCAGGGGGCCTGGATCACCCAGGCCTCATCCACCCGATCAAGCCGCGTGCCGAGCAGTTGGCCCAGCGCCCGGGGATCTTCGCGGATCGGTGGCAACAGCACGCTGCCTGAGATGCGCCGCTGCTCCGCGCCCGCGGCTGGACGAAAAGCGATGCCGGTGGCCCGCGCCAGATCGGCCGCCACCTGCTCCAGCGGCGCATCGCGGAAGGTCAGCCGACCGTCCTGCCATTCGCCGACCTGCACCGGCGGCACCGCCTCGATCCGATAGCTGTCCGATCCCACCGGGCTGGACAGCATCTGCCCCGGGCGCAGCGTCACCTTCTGCCCATCCGGATTGAACAGCACGGCCCCCTCGGCCACGGCCACAATCACCGCCTGTGGATCGCGCTTCACGTCGAACACCGTGCCCACGTCCATCACTGTATCGCCACCCACAGCCAGCCGGAAAGGCCGCGCCGGATCGTGGGGGATGGTGAACAGCGCCTGCCCTGCTTCGAGGCTGGCTTCCCGCGGGTTCTCCGGATCGACCTGCAGCACCGTGCCGCCCGCGAGCGCGATGCGGCCGCCATCCGCAAGCGCGATGACCCGCGTTTCACCCGGCGCCGTCTCGAACCGCTCCCGCCCGCCCGGCCACAGGGCGATAGCGACCACGGCGAGCAGGCACGCCGCGATGGCGCTGCCGATCCATCGGCGCGGCGCAGCGAAGCGGGGCGCAGCCTCGGCTCCATCATTTGCGGCAGGCACCGAGCGCTCGATGCTCTCCGCCGCCTGGGCGGCGGCGAACATCACATGGTCATACGCACGGCCATGCGCGGGGTCCGCCTCGAGCCAGAGGGTGAATTCCTCCCAGTCGTCGAAGTCGGGATTCCCGGTGCGCGCCGCCCAGCCTGCAGCCTGCTGAAGAATCGTCTCGTCATGCGCCATCCGGGGCACCTCCTGCCGACAGGACGGAGCCGGGCACCTCAAACCTCATCCAAGCGCTCCCGCAATCGTGCCAGCGCGGCATAGGCAGTCCGCAGATCGCTTTCCACCGTGCTCAGGCTCACGCCGAATTCCACCGCCACCTGGCGTTGGGGGACGCCGTCCACGCGGTGCCGCCGGAAGATGGCGGCCGGGCGGCTGCCGAGCTCTTCCAGGGTGCGATCCACCAGCTCCGCCTGCTGCCGGGCGATCAGCGCCCGGTCCGGCAATGGCGCGTCCGACACATCCCTGTCGCCCTCACCGTTCACCTCCACCCAATCTCGCTCGCGCAGTTCGGCCTGCCGCCGCGCGCGATAGCGGTCGATCATCAGGCTGTTGGCCGCGCGGAACAGATAGGCTTCGGGAGCGGCCACCGGCCCGGTGCGGGCTGCCGAAATCTTCAGCCAGAGCTCCTGCAGCAAGTCCTCCGCCGCGTCGCCCGCGCCGCGCGCTTGCAGAAAGCGCAGCAAGCGGCTGCGGTTCGCGTGGAACGCCGCCTCTAAGCCAGCACTGGATTTCTCTTCCGACAATCGGCACCCGACTGGATAACTTGCGCGCGAGCGCACGGGATTGCGCCGGGCCAGACGCTTTGCAAGCCCGATCGCACGCTCTCACCCGGTTTCGCCGTAACACTGCGCGCGGCAACGCGCTGTTGCGGGCAAATAACCGTAAATAACTTATGCGACTCCGGCCGATGCACCAAGCTGGGGAGGTCGCGAAGGGTTCTGACCCGCTCGCGATCCCACCCCACTGGCGCCGCGCCGGTCCGCTCTCCGCCTCGCACGAGGCAAGCCACCGCGCGGCGCCCACTTTCTGGGCGTCGCCTCCCCCTGCTTTCCACCCGACCCAGCGGCTATGAAAGCGGGCCCGTAGCAGAGTAACGCCTTGTTACGCGCCGCCTCGCGTTACTACCGAGGCCGCTGGCTGCGCGACAACGAAGTCTACCACCGCCGTCGGAGTTCCCGGGGCGGTGACACAGGCTTCCACCTCGAACACCTCGCGCAGCAGCGTGGAGGAGAGCGTTTCGCCCGTGGTGCCGAAGGCCACCAGCCGCCCCTCGCGCATCACACCAAGATGTGTGGCGAAGCGAGCCGCGATGGTCAGCTCTTGCAGGGCAGTGATCACCAGCTTGCCGGAATCGGCCAGGGCGCGCAGCCGGGCGGCACTTTCCAGCGCATGGCGCGGGTCGAGCCCGGCCAGCGGCTCGTCCGCCATCACGATCCGCGGATCGCCCACCACCGCGCGGGCAAGCATCACCCGTGCAAGCTCCCCGCCCGAAAGCGTCGTTACCGGCTGCTGCGCCTGCTCGCTCATGTCGAATTGCATGATGGCCTCGGCCACTCGGGCTTCCATCGCGGCAGGCAGCCTGCCGAAGGCCGGCAGACGGGGCGTGAGGCCCAACGCTACCAGCCGCTCCACGGATAGCGGCCATTCCGCGCGCGGATTTTGCGGCAGGTAGGCTCTCGCTTCGGCCAGCGCACGGCGGCCCATCGCGGGCAGCGGCGCCCCGTCGAGCGTCACCTTCCCGCCGTCCGGGGACAAGAGCCCGGCGATGACAGACATCAGCGTGGACTTGCCGGCACCGTTCGGGCCGATCAGGGCCAGCAGCATTCCGCCCCGGCCCTCCAGCGTGATGCCGTCCAGGATAGCTCGCCCACCCCGGCGGATCGTTACGCCCTCTGCGCGCAGCACGGTCATGGCGCCATCCTCCTCAGCCGCAGCACCAGCCAGAAGAAGAAGGGCGTGCCCGCCAGGCTGGTGAGCACGCCCAGCTTCAGCTCCTGGGCCGTGGGGATCAGCCGCGTCGCCACATCGGCGCCCAGCAGCAGGATCGCCCCGAAGACAGCGGAAGGCAGCAGCACGCGGCTGGGCTGGTGCCCCACGAAGGGGCGCACCAGATGCGGCGCCACCAGCCCGATGAATCCGATCGCCCCGGTAACCGCCGTGGCCGCGCCCACCGCCAGCGCCGTTCCCGCCAGCGCCAGCATGCGCGTGCGCGCGAGATGGACGCCGAGGCTTTCCGCCTGCGCTTCCCCCAGGGTCAAGGCGTCCAGGTCGCGCGCGGTGACCAGAAGGCACAGCCAGCCCGCGGCAATGAAGGGCAATGCCAGCAACAGCTGGTCCCAGCTTCGGTCCGCCAGCGATCCCAGCAGCCAGGTGGTGATTTCATAAGCGGCATAGGGGCTCGACGCGAAATTGAGCGCGAGGGCGAGGCCTGCGCCCATGAGGCCCGATACAGCGGCGCCCGCGAGAATCATGCTCAGCGTACCGCCGCGTCCCACCGCGAGGGTCAGACCCGCAGCGCCGAGCGCTCCCGCTATGCCGAGGACGGGGGTGGCGAGCGCGATAACGGCGGAGAGGCCGAAATAGATCGCCACCACCGCGCCCAGTGCTGCGCCGGCGGAAACGCCAAGCAGCCCCGGCTCCGCCAATGGATTGCGCAGCAGCCCCTGTAGCACGGCGCCCGACAGGCCCAGCGTCGCGCCGATCAGCAGACCGAGCAGTGTACGCGGCGCGCGCAGTTCCCACAGGATCAGCCACGGCAGGTTGGGCTTGCGTTCGAAGGCGCCTGCGAACAGCAGCGCGGGATCGATCCACACCCGGCCGATCCCGAGCGAGGCGAGCACCAGCGCCAGCAGCAGAGCCGCGGCAAGCAGCCACCACCCGGTTGCCTTCACCATGCCACGCCGCCCTCCGGCACACGCGCCAGTTCCGCACGCAAATCCCGCGCCAGCCGCCCGCTCAGTGGCGTGCCGCAGGCATAGAGCGATGCAGGATAGGTCAGCCGCCGCCCGGCAAAGGCCTTCCAGATCAGCGGATGTTCTCCGGCCGTATCGCGCAGCGACGGGCGGTCGTAGCCATCCACGCCGCGCAGGATCGCATCCGGGCGGACCATCAGCAATTCCTCCATGCTGTAAGTGGAATAGCGAGTATCGGGGAACTTCGCGGCGACATTCACGCCGCCTGCGGCGCGGATGATCGCATCGGCCAGCGTGCCCTCCCCCGGCACCGAACCGTCGCCGTTCCATACCACCACCCGGCGCGCGCGCGCCGGCGCATTGGCGGCGAGATCGGTAAGATCACGGTCCATGGCGGCGATCAGCGACTCCGCGCGGTGGCGCTCCCCCACCGCCGCGCCGACAGCGCGCGTTACCCGGCGAATATCGGCAAAGCTGTTGGCATCACCGACCTCGACAACGCGGGCCCCCGCCTTGCGCGCCAGCCGACGCATGGCCGGCGTGGTCCATGGGCTGGCGAGGATGAGGTCGGGCCTGTCGCGCACCACCTCTTCCGCCGTGCCGTGGTTGACCGGCACGCCGGCATCGGCGCCGGGCATGAGCGCCGCCACCGGCTCATGCGCGAGATGGGTGATCGAGGTTATGCGGCTGCGCGGCACCAACATCAGCAGCAGCAGATCGGTGCACAGATTGGCGGACATGATCCGCTGCGACGGCGCGCCGTGCAGCTCCGCGACGGCAGCAGGGGCGGTTTCCCGGGCCGCCCCCATGCCGGCGAGAACAGCCAGACTCCCCAGGAGCAGGCCAAATGCGATCCGCGCCCGCGTGAAGCTCTGCTTCGGGATCATGCAGCTTCGTGGGCCGAGTTTGAAAGGAGGAATGGCATGGAACGGATCATGCCTTGTGCTGTGCGGAGACGAAAGCCCGCGCCGGATCGCACGGCACGGCCGTGACAGACGCACCCTTTTTGGACATTTTCAATTTCGCGGCATCAATCGCGACAATCTCCGGTGGAGCGGGGAGCGGATGATGGCTATGGACCCGATTCGGAAGGACGGCCACGGCCGCACACAGGAAACTAGGGGAGTAAGCACCATGCCAATGGTCAATATGAAGCCGTTGCTGCGCGACGCGATGGAAAAGCATTATGCGGTCGCCGCCTTCAACCTTGTCGATTACGGCACCACCAAGGCGATGGTCCAGGCTGCAGAAGAACTCAACGCGCCGGTGATCTGCCAGACGAGCGCGAAGACGATCAAATACTGGAGCCACAAGGAAATCGTCTCTTGGGTGCGCACTGCGGCTGAGGATTCGCCGGTGCCCGTGGTCCTGCACCTCGACCACTGCAAGGATATCGAGATGATCGAAGCCTGCGCCAAGGCGGGCTGGACCTCGATCATGATCGACGCTTCGGAATATCCGTTCGAACAGAACCTGGAAATGTCCAAGCGCGTGCGTGACATCGCGGAGAAATACAACGTCGGCATGGAAGCCGAGCTGGGCCAGATCATGGGCGTGGAAGACGACATGGTGGTGGATGAAGCTGATTCCGTGCTGACCGACCCGGAAGATGCCAAGCGCTTCTGCGAGGCGCTGGACCTGTCCGCCTTCGCCTGCGCCGTTGGCACCGCTCACGGCTTCTACAAGGGCGAGCCGGTCGTGGATTTCGATCGCATCGCCGCGATCAACAGCCTCACCAAGACGCCGATGGCGCTGCATGGCGGCACCGGCCTGTCGGACGAGACCTTCGCGAAGGCGATCGCGCGCGGCGCGGCCAAGGTGAACATCTCTACCAATCTGAAGCACGTCTTCGTGGAAAGCTTCGTGAACTATCACAAGGAAAAGCCGACCGACTTCGAACCGCTCCGCGTGATCGACGCCCAGTATCAGGCCTGCAAGTCGCTGTTCGCCGGCTTCATCGAGAAGTTCGGCGGCAAGGATCGCGGCTCCGCCTTCCTCGCTTCTATCAAAGAAGCCGCCTGAGGAGCGCCAGGAGCATGGTAAAGGCTATCATATTCGATTGCGACGGCGTGCTGGTGGATACCGAGCGTGACGCGCACCGCGTGGGCTTCAACAAGGCGTTCGAGCAGTTCGGCATCGACGCCGAATGGAGCGTCGAGCTCTATGGCCAGCTGGTGCTCGTCGCCGGGGGCAAGGAGCGGATGCGCAGCTATTTCGACGAGTTCGGCTGGCCCGCGGCTGCCAATACGGACGCGAAGAAGGATGCGCTGATCCTCGAACTGCACAAGGCGAAGACCCAGATCACCGCCGATCTCGTGTCGAGCCTTCCTGTCCGCCCCGGCATCCTGCGCATCATCGATGAAGCGCGGGAGGCTGGCGTGCGGCTGGGCGTATGCACCACCTCCAACCCCAAGTTCATCGACGCGGTGCTCGACCTCTTCGGGGCGGAGCGCAAGGCAGCGTTCGAATTCGTCCATGCCGGCGACGTGGTGAGCAAGAAGAAGCCGAACCCGGAAATCTACCTGCTGGCGCTCGAAACGCTGGGTCTGCCCGCGCAGGATTGCGTGGTGATCGAGGACAGCCGCAACGGCCTGCTCGCCGCCACCGGCGCCGGCCTGCCGACGCTGATCACCACCAGCACCTATACGGTCGACGAGGATTTCGCCGAAGCTGCCAAGGTGGTGCCGGAACTGGGCGACGAGCCGAATGTGCGCGTGACGCTCGCCGATCTGCGCGAGCTCGCCGCCGAGCAGGCGGCCTGAGGGAGAGAGACATGGCTGAAATCTCGCAAGCCAAGATCGAAAAGGCGATCGACCTGACCGCCGACACGGCGATCCGCAACGAACACTATTTCTGCGATCTCGACGGGCTCGCCGGCGACGGCGACTTCGGCAATTCGCTGGCCACCGGCTTCAAGGTGATCAAGGCCGAGCTGCCGCAGATCGACGGTGAAATTGGCGCCAAGCTGCTGAAGATCAGCATGCTGTGTTCCAAGCATGTGGGCGGCAGTTCCGGCCCCATCTGGGGCACCGGCTTCATGAAGGCCGCGATGGTCAGCAAGGGCAAGACCGAAGTGACCCTGCCCGAACTGACCGAGATGGTCGGCGCGGCGGTGGACGGCATCATGGCCCGCGGCGGCGCCAAGCTGGGCGACAAGACCCTGCTGGATGCGCTGATCCCCGTGCATGAGAAGATGAAGGAAATGGCCGGCAGCGAGGATCTCGGTGCCGTGCTGGCCGCCTGCGCGCAGGTGGCCGACAATGCGATCGACGAAACCCGCACGCTGGTGGCCCATCGTGGCCGCGCCAGCCAGGTGGGCGATCGCAGCGCCAACACGCCCGATCCGGGCATCGTGGCCATCGCCACCATCCTGCACGACTGGTGCCGGGAATTCGGCGTGGAGCACGCGCCCAAAGCGCCGGAACTCAACCGCGCAACCGCCTGATCAAGCCATCCAGGGAGAGGATTCATCCATGAAGAAGTTCGTCAACGATCCCGCCAATTTCGTGCCCGAGTTCATGAAGGGCGTGGTGCTGGCCAATCCGGACCTGCTGGAAGCGGTGCCGGAATTCCAGATGATCAAGCGCAAGGACCGGCCGGTGGCGGACAAGGTCTCCATCGTGCAGGGTTCCGGCTCCGGCCATGAACCCGCGCATGTGATGGCGGTCGGCCCGGGCATGCTCGACGGCGCGTGCCAGGGCCCGGTCTTCGCCGCCCCGCCGGTGGATGCCTGCTATGAAACGATCAAGGCGCTTGCCTCCGATGCGGGCGTGCTGGTGCTGGTTAACAATTACCAGGGCGATCGCATGGCCTGGGACATGGCCTGCGAAATGGCCGAGGCCGAAGGCATCAAGGTAAAGCAGTTCATCATCAATGACGACGTGGCCGTGAAGGACAGCCTCTACACCGTGGGCCGTCGCGGCGTGGCGGGCAATTTCTTCGTCATCAAGGCCTGCGGCGCCGCCGCCGAAGCCGGCAAGAGCCTGGACGAGGTCTATGCGGTGGCGGAGAAGGTGAACAACAATGTCCGCACCATGGGCGTTGCCCTGACCAGTTGCACCCCGCCGGCCAAGGGCACGCCGATCTTCGAGATCGGCGAGGACGAGATGGAAGTCGGCGTGGGCATCCACGGCGAGCCGGGCCGCCAGCGGGCCAAGATCACCAGCGCCGACCAGATCACCGAGACGCTGTTCGAAGCGGTGCAGACCGACCTGCCGTTCCAGAGCGGCGACCGCGTGGCACTGATGATCAACGGCCTGGGCGGCACCCCGCCGGCCGAACTTTACGTGCTCTATGCCAAGGCGCATGAACTGGCCGAGGGCAAGGGCCTGACCGTCGCCCGCAACTATGTCGGCGAATATTGCACCAGCCTCGAAATGGCCGGCGCTTCGCTGACCATGCTCAAGCTCGACAGCGAACTGGAAGAGATGCTGGCCGCGCCGGCGGAAATCGCGACCCGCGTCTTCTAAGAACGCCGAACTCGGCACAAGAACAAGGGCGCCCGGCTTCCTCGCGGAAGTCGGGCGCTTTGTTTTCGGCCTGCTGACGAAGCGGTTGGTGAATTGCCTTTGCTGCCGCAAACCGCGAAACAAGGTTCTTCCATGCAGAGGAACAGCACCATGTCCCGCCCGCCCCTGCCACCCTTCACCGAGGAAACCGCCGCGCAGAAGGTGCGTGCGGCCGAGGATGGCTGGAACACGCGCGATCCGGAAAAGGTGGCACTCGCCTATTCGGAGGATAGCAAGTGGCGCAACCGTGCCGAGTTCCTGCAGGGGCGGGCGGAGATCGCCGCCTTCCTCACTCGCAAATGGGCGGGGGAGCTGGAGTACCGGCTGTGCAAGGAACTGTGGGCCTTCACCGACAACCGCATCGCGGTGCGCTTTGCCTACGAATGGCGCGACGATTCCGGCCACTGGTTCCGCTCCTACGGAAACGAGAACTGGGAGTTCGCCGCCGATGGACTGATGCGCCTGCGCATTGCTTCGATCAACGATCTGCCGATCAGCGAAGCGGAGCGCTGCTTCCGTTGGCCGCTCGGGCGGCGACCCGATGATCACCCGTCGCTTAGCGAAATGGGACTGTGACGCGCCGGAAAATCGTTCCCGGCGTTGTGCAAAATTTTCCGAAAGTTTCTCACTTGCGAAACTTCGTAACGCACTCCATCTGAGCGCCGCAGTCCCGGCGCCTCCTCGTGAGGAGCCAGAGAGCGGGCGCTTCCGCAGGGAGGCGCCCGCTTTTCTTCCGGTAGCAAGGCGCAAGCAGGCAGAGTGCGTGCCACGATGCGGAGGGCGCAACTTCGGCCCGCCGCTGTTGCGTAACTTGCAACAGCGTTACAATATTTCGCGATTGCGAAACTTTCCTTCCATCGCCATTTGCAACTCACGCCACGGCGCCGCCATTTGGGCGGGCCCGAACGAAGGAGGCATATATGCGCTATTTCGCAAATCATGTCCTTTCGGCGATGGGGGCACTTTCGATCAGCACCGCGCTGTTCGCCATCGTGCTCGGCTAAGCCAGACAGGACACCAGTTTCGACCCTGCCCACCCCCCTATAGGGCGGGGCCGATTACGACGGGCGTCTCCCTGCGGGGAGGCGCCCGTTTACGTATCTGCGCTCAGCGGCCGTCCGCCCGCGCGCCCTGGATGTCGACCACCTTGGGGGAGGAACTGAACAGCTCGGTATAGGGATCGTCGCCGGTTTCCATCATGTGCGGCTCCGTCCCCTCGCGCACGGTGGTCCGGCGCATGTCGCGCTTTTGATGTTCGAAATCGAAATCGCCGCCGCGATGCATCGAGCAGAGATTATCCCAGATCACTAGGTCGCCGGGGTGCCAGGTCACGCTGAAGGTGTACTGCGGCTGCGTGCAGTGCGCGATCAGTTCGCGGATCAGCTCGCGGCCCTT
The DNA here is from genome assembly GCF_003569745.1 of Altererythrobacter sp. B11. Taxonomy (NCBI): domain Bacteria; kingdom Pseudomonadati; phylum Pseudomonadota; class Alphaproteobacteria; order Sphingomonadales; family Erythrobacteraceae; genus Altererythrobacter; species Altererythrobacter sp. B11. Next base: position 1,238,837 of record NZ_AP018498.1, on the reverse strand, counting down.
CTCCTTCTCCATGCCTTCGATGTCCATTGTGTGCGCAGCGATGAACAGCGCCTTCCGGCCGGAGCCCTTGTGCACATGGACCAGCGGATGCTTCGCCAGGAAGCGCGTCTCGATCTCCTCGTCCGGGATGTCGGCGCCGGCCATCTTGCGGCTCCACCACAGCGAGTTGATGCCGATCTTGTCCTCGAGAAAGGCCTTCATCTCCTCCGACAGATCCTCATAGGCGCTGCGCGTGTCGGCGAACCAGGTTTCCCCGCCCTTGCTCGGCACCTGATGCGCCAGCAACAAGGAATAGGAGGTGCGCTTCTCCAGGAAGGCGCTGTCGGTGTGCCACAGGCGATCGCCCTTGCGATACTGGATCGCCGCCTTGTCCTGCGTGATCTCGCCATCCACGTTGAGATTGGAGGCATCGAACAGTTCGCGACAGGGGAGCCGCATGCGCTGCCCTTCACGCTTGGGCACACGCTCGAGATAGCCGAAATTGCGGCTGAATTCGACATGCTGCTCGTTCGTCATCCCGGTGTCGCGGAACACGCAGATGCCCCACTTGTCCATGGCATCCGTGACTTGCTTCACCTCCTCCGGTGAGAGGGGCTTGGTAAGGTCGAGGCCGGAACATTCCGCGCCAAAGCGCGGCAGGATCGGGGTGGCGGTCAAAGGCATGGCACTCTCCGGGATATAGTTAGCTCGCTAATCAATACTCGCTGGGCGCTTGTGTTGCAATCCCGTCCGGCGGCAATGCGCAACCAGCTCCTCCTTCTGGTTATACGCGCGATGGGCAAAGGTGACGATGCCCTGACGCGGGCGGGAACGGCTTTCGCGCAGTTCGAGCACCTCGGTTTCGATCCGCAGCGTATCGCCGATGAACACCGGCAGCGGGAAGCGCACCTCATCCCAGCCGAGATTGGCCACGGCGGTGCCCAGCGTGGTGTCGCCCACCGACACGCCGACCATCAGACCCAGCACGAATGTGGAATTGACGATGATGCGGCCGAATTCCGTGCCGCGCATATAGTCTGCATCCAGATGCAGCTGCGCGGGATTGTGCGTCAGGGTGGAGAACAGCAGATTGTCGCTTTCCGTCACCGTGCGTCGGATGGCGTGATGGAACACCTGCCCAACCTCCAGCTCGTCAAACCACAATCCGGCCATGCATCTTTCTCCTCTCGCTACGTGGTCTAGCGCGGCTATGACGGCGGGGAAAGGAAAGGGGCCCCGCTCGTTTCCATCATTGTTGGATGGAGGAACATATGAACCGATCGGCATGGCCCATCAGCCTCGCCCTCGCCCTGTGCCTCAGCGCATGCGGCGGCAGCAGCGAAGAGCAGGCACCACCGCGTGACACAGCCGACACGGCGGGCGCCGCCCCCAGGACCGGCACTCCAGCGGCAACGCCCGGCACCGCCGCGGCGGCGGATGCGATCCCGGCAACGATGCGCGGCCGCTGGGGCCTCACCTCACAGGATTGCGACGGCCGCGATGACGCGACAGGCCTGATGACAGTGACCGCGCAGCAACTGGAGTTTTACGAATCGGTCGGCGTGCTCGACGATATCGAGGAAGGCGGTGCCGACAGGCTGAAGGCCGATTTCGATTTTTCCGGTGAAGGCATGAGCTGGAGCCGCGACATGACGCTGACGCTGGCCGACGGGGGGGAGACTCTGGTCCGCCGGGAGTTCGGGGATGATGCGGCCCCACAACCGTTCCGCTATAGCCGCTGTAATTGAGGTGAGGAGAATGCAGATGAAGGCCCTTTTGGCCGCCCCGCCACTGGCGGCGATCGCCCTTTCGGCCTGCGCGACGCCGCAGGGGAGCACCGACGGCACTTCGACCGGTTCAGCAGAAGGCCAGTGCGATGCCGCCCCGGCGCAGAAGCTGGTTGGCACAAAGGCGACCGGCGAAGTGGGCACGCAGCTGCTCCGGCTCACCGGCGCGCGGCAGCTGCGCTGGGCTCCGCCGAACAGCGCCCTCACCATGGATTACCGCGCCGATCGGCTGACCGTGTCCTATGATGACGAGATGGTCATCGACCGGATCAGCTGTGGCTGAGAAGCAGACGCAGCGCCAGCGCATCGCCCCGCTCTCCCCTTTCGAGGAGGCCGCAGGCTTCACCCGCGCGTTGCGCGCGGGAGATCGTATCCTCGTCTCCGGCACGGTAGGCGTGGAGGCGGACGGCAGCGTCGCCGAAGATGCGGGCGCGCAGGCAGACCGGTGCTTCGCCCTGATCGCCTCTCATGTGGAGGAGCTGGGCGGAAGCATGGCCGATGTGGTGCGGGTGCGCATGTTCGTGACCGACATTACCCATGCCGATGCCGTGACCGCCGCCTTCACCCGTGCGCTCGGCCATGTGCGCCCCGTTGCCACACTGGTGGCATCGCAGGACTTTACGATCCGCGCTGGAAGGTAGAGATCGAAGCGGAAGCGATCATCGCGTGAATTGACGTTCGGCAACCCTGATGGGAGACGCAAAATGAAGCGATCGACTTGGTGGACGATAGGCGGCGTACTGATGTTGCTCGGGGGCGTCCTCGCCCTGCTCAACCCGATGGCGGCGAGCATTTCAGCGGTTTTCCTTGCGGCGTGGTTCTTCCTTATCGCCGGCGTGTTCCAGCTGCTGGCCGTGTTCACCGACCGTGGGGCGGGCAACAAGCTGTTCCACGGACTGTGGGGCGCGGTCGCGATCTTCCTCGCCATCACCCTGCTCGCCAATCCGCTGGCGGGCATGTTCACGCTGACCTTCGCAGTGGCGCTGGTGCTGGCGATCTCCGCGATCATTCGCCTGGTGCTGGCCATAAGCTATCGCAACTCACCGGCGTTCTGGGGCCTGCTCGTCTCCGCGCTGGTCTCGGGCGTGCTGGCCTTCCTGATCCTGTGGCAATATCCCGAGTCCGCGATGGTCTTCCTGGGTATCTATCTGGGCGTGGACCTGCTGTTCGCCGGCTTCGCCTTCCTCAGCCTCGGCATGACCGGGCGGCGAGTTGAAAACACGCTGAGCGGCTGAACCGCCCGGCACGGAGAGGAATGCAATGACCGGCCAGTTCCAGCTTACCGAGGACCAGCTTGCCATTCAGGAACTGGCACGGCGCTTCACGGCGGATAACATCACCCCCCGCGCCGCGGAGTGGGACGAGAAGCATATTTTCCCGCGGGAGGTGATCCGCAGCGCGGCCGAGCTTGGCTTTGCCGCCATCTATGTCTCGGAGGAGAATGGCGGCATCGGCCTGGGCCGGCTGGAATCGGCGCTGATCATGGAGGCGATGGCCTATGGCTGCCCTGCCACCAGCGCCTTCATTTCGATCCACAACATGGCGAGCTGGATGGTCGACCGCTTCGGATCGGCGGAGCTGCAGGCGAAATATCTCCCCCGGCTCACCGGAATGGAATGGATGGCCAGCTACTGCCTGACGGAGCCCGGTTCCGGCTCCGACGCGGCGGCGCTCAAGACACGCGCCGTGCGCGATGGGGATGACTGGGTGGTCTCGGGCACCAAGCAATTTATCTCCGGCGCGGGGGAGAACGAGCTCTACCTCACCATGGTGCGGACCGGAGATGAGGGCGCCGGCGGCATCTCCTGCCTCGCCATCGAGAAGGGCATGCCCGGCGTTTCCTTCGGCGCGCCCGAGCGCAAGCTGGGCTGGCATGCCCAGCCAACCGCTTCGCTCATTCTGGATCAGGTGCGGGTGCCGGCAGAAAACATGGTGGGCGCGGAGGGCGAAGGCTTCCGGATCGCCATGGCGGGGCTCGATGGCGGGCGGCTCAACATCGGCGCCTGCTCGCTGGGCGGTGCGCAGCGATGCCTGGACGAGGCCATCGGCTACACGAAGGAGCGCCGGCAATTCGGCCGCGCCATCGCCGATTTTCAGAACACCCAGTTCACCCTGGCCGACATGGCGACCGAGCTGGAGGCGGCGCGGGCGCTGCTCTATCTCGCCGCCGCCAAGGTGAGCGACGATGCGCCCGACAAGACGCGCTTTGCCGCCATGGCCAAACGGCTGGCGACCGACATAGGCAGCGCCGTGGTGGACCGCGCGCTGCAGTTGCATGGCGGTTATGGCTATCTGCAGGATTATCCGGTGGAGCGCTTCTGGCGCGATCTGCGCGTGCATTCGATCCTGGAAGGAACGAACCAGATCATGCGGCTGATCATCGGGCGGGATCTGCTGAAAGAATGACACAGGATGTTCTGATCCATCGCCATGGCCGCATCGGCCATGTCTCGCTCAACCGGCCCCGCGCGCTTCACGCCCTGACGCTGGATATGTGCGAGGCGATTTCCGCCGCCCTGCTGCAATGGCGGCAGGATGGAAGCGTGGAGGCGATCCTGCTGGATCATGCGGAAGGGCGCGGCTTTTGCGCCGGCGGCGATGTGGCGATGGTGCGCCGCTCCGCGCTGGAGGACGGCGGGGCGCAGGGTCGCGCCTTCTTCCATGCCGAATACCGGCTCAACCATCTGCTGTTCACCTCTCCCATCCCGGTCATCGCCTTCATGGACGGGGTGACCATGGGCGGCGGCGTGGGCCTTGCCTTGCCCGCGCGCTATCGCGTGGCAACGGAAAACACGCTTTTCGCCATGCCTGAAGGGGCCATCGGCCTATTCCCCGACGTCGGCGCGGGCTGGTATCTGCCACGCCTGCCGGGCCGGATCGGCAGCTTCCTTGCCCTTACCGGCGCGCGGCTGGACGGGGCCGAATGCCTGTGGGCCGGGCTTGCGACGCATTACCTCCCCGCCGCCGCACTGGCCGAAGCCAAGGCGCGCATCGCCGCCGATCCCGCCACTGCTGCCGCCGTTCTGGAAGAGCTGAGCATCGAACCGCCCAAGGCGCGCCTAGCCGGCAATGCCGAACGGATCGACCGCCTGTTCACTGGCGAGACGCTGGAAGAGATCGAGAGCGCACTGGCCGCCGATCCGTCCGACTGGGCCGCGAAGGAACTGAAGGCGGTGCGGGCGAAATGCCCGACCACGGCGAAGGTCGCGCTGCGGCAATTTGCCGAGAGCGCGACCAAGGCGGACTTTGCCGCCGAGATGGAACTGGAATACCGCCTCGCCGCCCGCATGATGCTGCGGCCCGACTTCGCTGAGGGCGTGCGCGCCGTGCTGGTGGACAAGGATGGCGTGCCCAGCTGGCAACCGGCCGAAGCGGCAGGCGTGACCGGCGAGATGCTGGACGCCATCTTTGCCGAACTGCCCGATAGCGAGCGATGGACGCCCTTTCCGGATTGGAGGCAGGGGAGGCGAATAGCGGTTGAGAAGGCGGCCGACAGAACCTAATGATATAATATATCCATGACCGAGAGCCCTTCTCCCCGAGATCCCGCCCGCTTCTTCGATCGGGACATGGCCGCGGCCTACGATCAGCGGAACAGCGGCCTCAAACCGATTTCCGACTGCCTGCATTTTCTCACCGGCCTCGTGCTGACCGATCTTCCGGACGACGCGCGCTTGCTCTGCGTGGGTGTGGGGACGGCTGCGGAAATCCTGTCGCTTGCGCAGGATCATCCCGGATGGTCCTTCGTGGGCGTCGATCCTTCAGCAGAGATGCTGGAGGTTGCGCGGAAGCGCCTGGAGGAAGCCGGACTTGCCAATCGGTGCGAGCTCGTGGCCGGCTATGTGGAGGATGTCCCGGAGCAGGGCTTCGATGCAGTGACGGCGATGCTCGTGGCCCACTTCATCCCCTTGCCCGATCGCCCGGCCTTCTACAGCGCCATTCACCAGCGCCTGAGGCCGGACGGGCGCTTCGTCAGCGCCGAAATCAGTTGCGAGCTGGACGCGCCCGATTTCGCGGCGATGCTGCAGGATTGGGGCCGCGTGCAGGCGCGGATGGGGGCGACAGAGGCATCGCTGGCCTCGCTGCCAGATATGCTCCGTAACGTGCTGAGCGTCGTGTCGCCGGGAAGAACCGCGGATTTATGGAATGACGCCGGCTTCACCCCTCCGGTCGAGTTCTTCCAGGCATTTATGATTCGCGGATGGCATGCGCAGAAGCGCGCTACGCCAAGCTAGCATGGACTGGGGCGGTTCGGTGCCGCCCGCGTCCTCACACTCCGCAGGCATCCAGGGCGCGCTCCACCGCGCCGCGATAGGATTGGCCGAACAGCCGCAGATGCACCAGCAGCGGCCAGAGGCGATAGACGGGCAACCGCTCGCGCCAGCCGGGTTCCAGATCGAGCGCGGCGAAGAACTCCTCCGGCGGATGGTCGAACAGCGTCAGCATCGCCAGATCAACCTCGCGGTGGCCGCGATAGCAGGCCGGGTCGATCAGCGCAGCCACGCGCCCCCCATTGAACAGCAAATTGCCGCCCCACAAATCGCCATGCAGCAGCGCCGCCGGCGGATGCTCGGGGATCAGTTCGCCCAGCCGCGCCCCCAACTGCTCCAGCCGCCCGCCTAGCCGCGGCCCCAGCCGATCAAGATGGCACAGCAGGCGATTGTCTCGCCAGAAGGCCGTCCAGCTCGGGCTGGCGGCGTTGGGGATCGCCACCGGGCCGAAGGCGTGATCCGTTCCCCAGCCATAGGTTTCGCCGGTCGGTCCATGCAGCAGCTCCAGCACGCGTGCCAGATCGGCCCAGCCGCTCGCGCCCGGGGCGCTGCCGTCCGTCTCCACGTGATCCATCAGCAGCAAGCCGCCGCCGGCATGGATCACTGCCGGCGCCGGCGCGCCGGTCTCGGCGATCGCGCGCAGCATGGCGCCTTCAGCCTCTGCCAGCGCGCCGTCCTTGGCCACGATCCGCCGTCCGTCGGCCAGTTCGACCAACGTCGCCCCGCCCAGGTCGCCACCAGCCAGCCGCCGCCCGCCGATCACCGCGCTGCCGGTGATGCGGGCGATCTCGGCGGTCCAGTTCACTCCCGCTCCAATCGCTCGGCAAAGGCGCGCGCGGCGGCACTGACATCGGCCCAGGTGACTTCGAAACCAGCTTCCTCACCGAAATAGGGATCGGCCACAGCCTCTCCTTCCCGCCCCGGCACAAGATCGAGCAGCAGGCCGATGCGGCAAGCGACACCGGCCGGCGCCCGTGCCCGAATGCCCTCAAGATTCTGCTCATCCAGCGCGAAGATATGCGTGAAGCGGTAGAAATCCTCCTCCGCCAGCTGGCGCGCGCGCAGATCGTCGATCGGCAGGCCCTTAGCCCGGGCCAGCGCACGGGCGCGTGGATCGGGCGGCTCGCCCACATGCCAGTCGCCCGTGCCGGCGGAATCGACCTCGACATCGAGCCCCCGCCGCTCGGCCTCGGCCCGAAACGCCGCCTCCGCCAGCGGGGAACGGCAGATATTGCCGAGGCACACGAACAGCACCGATGCGCGCCGGCTCACAGCTTGGGGTTGCCTGCGGTCCAGCGGATCGACAGCTCGATCCCGCTGCCCAATGGCAGCAGCGTGGTCTGCAGATCGGGCTTCTCGCGCACGGCGCGGCGATAGGCGCGCACCGCCTCTCGCGCGCTTTCTGGCTGGATCATGTTATCGGAGACGATGATGCCTTCCTCCGCCAGCTTCGGATAAACCGCTTCGAAGCAGGGCAGATAGAGGTTCTTCCAAATGTCCAGCAGCACCAAATCCCACTCGCCCGCATCGGCGGCGATGATCTCCAGCGCGTCGCCGCAGCGCAGCTCCACATGCTCGGCAAGGCCCGCCCGCTCCAGCATGATGCGCGCATAGGTCTGCTTGTCGGGGTCCACATCCACCGTCACCAGCCGCGCCCCGCAGGCGCGGGCGGCGTCAGCCAGGAACAGCGTGGAATAACCATAGCTTGTGCCAAGCTCGAGAATGCGGCGGGGCGCGCGGGCAACCGCCAGCGAGTGGAGGAAATCCCCCACCGCCGCGCCCACCGGCAGCAGGAATTCATCCCGCAATTCGCCGAAGGCGCCCGGCGGCAACGTGGCCATCCGTTCCCGCTCGCGCTGATGGCGCTCCTGATATTCGGCGAAGACGGCGGCGACGGCGGGATCGGTAAAGGGCATGTCCCGCCTATAGCAGGCGGGGCGCTATACGGTCCACGGGCCGGTGATCGCCAGCGTGCGCGCCGGACTGTAGAGGTTGACGAACAGCGTCTTGCCGTCGGGCGAGAAGCAGGCGCCGGCCCACTCGGTCTGGTCGTGCAGGAAGGCCAGCGTGTAGGCCGTGCCCTCTGGCGTGATGCCGCGCAGGTGGTTCTCCACCAGATCGGTATATTGATCCTCGCACACGATCAGATGGCCGTTCGGCGCCACGGTGAGATTGTCGCCATAGTTGAACTGTTCGCGGCTGGCGCTTTCGAAGAACAGCTGCAGCCCATCCGCGCCATGTTTGCGCGGCGCGAGGCGGAAGATCTGCCCCAGCTGGGCCGCACCGCCATTGGTGCAGCAGAAATACAGCTCCCCTTCGCCCATGTGGATGCCCTCGCCCCGTGCGAACACGGTCGCCCCGGCGGCAGCGCCCCGCTGGCGCAGATCATCTTCCGGCGCTTCGACATCGCTCAGCGTGACCCACCGCGCACCCTGCCATTCGCCCACCGCAACGGCGGGCGCATCCCAGTTGCGCGCATCGGGCACGCCGGGGATCGACAGCGCCTGCAGCACACCACCCTGTGCCAGCTGGCCCGGATGCGTGGGGATGAAGCGATACAGCAGGCCATCACCGCGATCTTCCGTCATGTAGACGATGCCGGTTGCCGGATCGACGCAGGCCGCCTCGTGGTTGAAGCGGCCCATGGCCTTCAGCGGTACCGGGTCCACCGGGCCGGTGGCGGCGGCGGGCACTTCGAACACCCAGCCATGGACCTTGTTGATCCGGCCGTTAGGCGTGGAGAGATCTTCCTCGCAGGTCAGCCAGCTGCCCCAGGGCGTGGTGCCGCCGGCACAATTGCGAATCGTGCCGTTCAGCGAACGGAACTGCCGCTCCACCGCCAGCGTCGCCGCGTCCAGCACCACGGTGGTGGTGCCGCCCGGCAGCGGGACCAGGCTGCGTGCCACCGTGTCATAGGCCGGGCCATGGGCCCCGCCGCTGTCATGCTTGGCCTGCAATTCATGGTTGCGCACCAGCGCGATGCGGCCCCCGCCCAGATCGAAGCAGCCCATGCCGTCCGCCCGATCCGGCACGGTGGCGCCATCGTCCATCGCATCGCCCAGCTTGGAGATGATGCGATAGGAAAAGCCCGCCGGCAGATCGACGAGACCGGCCGGATCGGGCTGCAAGGGGCCATAGCTGAAGCCGCCCGGTGCGGTGCTCGCGATCCCTTCGCGCATGCAGCTGCTGGCCGCCAGCGCGGCGAAGGCGCTGCCGGTGGCACGCAGGAAACGACGGCGGTCAGTGAACATGGGCGCTTCTCCTCTGCTCCCTTTCCAAGCACGGCCGCGCGCCAAAGCCAAGGCCGCGGCTACGACAGGATCACAGGCCGAGCGCTTCCCTGATCGCTTTCCACGAAACCAGCTTGAAGTTCTGTGCCTGCGGGGCGTTGTGCCCATCCTGCGCCACGAACAGACCTTCGGGATATTCCGGCCCGAAGCTGCCTCCCATCACTTCGATGCCGTCGGTCTCTTCGGTCGCGCCGAATGTGCCGGCGGCGATCCGGAAGCGGCCGATCGGCGCGACGTCCGGCAGCGAGAACACGGCGTAGCTGTTATCGCCCTGGCTGGAGGCGAGCAGATAGCCGCCCCGTGCGCCATCGGGCAGCAGCGCCAGCCCTTCCACATCGGCGACGAGATATTTGTTGTCGGCCGGGGCCACAACCGTTCCCGCCGTCTCGCCGGGGGCGAAGCGCCAGATGCCCGCATCTTCCTCGCCCACATAGAGCGTGCCGTCACGCGGATCGACCACGCAGCCTTCGGCCTGCGTCGGCACCTTCATCTTGCGCACCATGCGCGAGGCCGGCTCGCTGCCGAGCGAGAGCAGGAACTCCTCCACCGTCCCGTCTTTCAGCACGGAGAAGGCGTAGAGCCCGTCCGCCCCCTTCCACAGGCACAGCCCATAGCCTTCGCCGGTGCCGCCGGGCACCCGGCCCAGCCGCGCCAGATGGCCCGTGGCCTTGTCCAGGCGCCAGATCACCAGATGGGCATTGGCCAGGTCGTTGCGGTCGCTGGCGACCACGATCACGCCGTCCGGCCCCATATCGGCCAGATCGACATTGTTCACCCGCCCCGATTCCTCGGCGAAGACCAGCTTGCCGGCAAGGTCATAGACCTGCAGCCCCGCCTTCTTGTCCGTCGCCACGATATAGCTGGCGGCCGGATCGGCGGGATTGCGCCAGATCGCGGGATCGTCCGCCGCGTCGGCATTGGCGGTGCCGACGGGCTTCGTCTCCCCGGACGCGGTGACGGGGACCGCCGGCAGACCGGCGATCGGCGGAGTGGCGGCGCAAGCGGCGAGCGAGGCCGCAAGCGCCGATGCCATGACGATCCTGCGCATCAGAAGGTCACATTCGCGCCGAATTTCACGGTCGGCCCATATTCTTCATACTGCAGCAGGCGGTTGCCGCCTTCGAAGTTCTGATAGGCATAGTATTTGGCGTTGTTCACGTTGATCCACTCCGCGAACAGCTGAACCTGCGGAGTCACGCGGTACTTGGCCGACAGGTCGAGCTGGAAGTGATTGTCGACATAGCGATCCTCTTCCGCCTCGCCGCCCAGTTCGTCGAGATATTTCGACCGATAGGTACCGGCGGCGCGCAGGCTGAGCGGCCCCTTCTCATAACCCAGCACCGCGTTGAGCGTGTGCTTGGAGGCGGAGGGCAGCGGAATGTCGCGCGGATCGCCAATATCGCCATCCTCGAACACGGTGCCGGTGGCATCGGTGTAGGTGTAGTTGAGCTGCGTCAGCAGCCCGTCGAAGGGCGCCGGCAGGAAGGTGTAGGACTGGCTGTAGCTCGCCTCGAAGCCATAGATCTCGGCGCTCTCGCCATTCACGAAGGTCGTGATCTGGCTATATTCCTTGCCACCGAGAACACCGTCCTCCTCGCGCTGCACTTCAGCGACGTAGTTCTTCACGTCCTTGTAGAAGAAGCCCGCCGTGATGCCGCCGGTGCTGGAGAAGTAATATTCGGCCGCGAGGTCGAGGTTCCAGGCCTCATAGGGCTCGAGTTCCGGATTGCCGGTTTCCAGCTCCTCGTCCTCCACCAAGGCGCGCGGGGCGAGATTGGAGAGCTTGGGCCGCACGAGGCTCTTCGAACCGGCGGCGCGGAAGATCAGGTCCGGCGTCGGCGAATAGCGGATCGTCAGGCTCGGCAGCCAGTCGGTGTAGCTGCGGTCGTAGTTGAGCGCGACCACCTCTTCCTCGTCGAGGTCGGTGAGGTAGCCGGTCAGCTTGTTCTCGGTGTGCTCCATGCGCACGCCGCCGATCACGCGCAGCGTATCGGAATCCCAGCGCCCGAGCAGATAGGCGGCATAGATATCCTCGTCGGCGCGATAATCGGAGGCATTGCTGCCTTCGAAAGTGTCGCCATCGTCCAGTTCGAACAGATCTTGGTTGGCGTAGAAGAAGTCCTTCCACACATCCTTCTTGGCGATCACCGGCCCCAGATCCGCCAGGCGATAGGTCTGTTCGCCGAGGATGTCCCCATCGGCCATGGTAAGATCATCGGCCGCTTCGAACACGTCGATATTGGCGTCATACTGCTTGGTGCGCCAGCGGATCTTGCCGCCCGCCTGGATCGTGAAGTCACCGCCATCGCCCGCGAACAGGCGGCTGATGTCGGCCTTGACCGCCCACTCCTCGTCGGTGGCATCGCTCAGCGTCGTGCGTTCCAGCTTGTCGAATTCATATTCCGACGGATCGTTGAACCCAGCCGCGCCCGAGGTGATCGAATAGGTGGTGAAACGCGGATCGCTGTAATCGAAGGTCACACCGAAATCGTCGCCGCTTTCGTAGGACCGGGCATAGCCCGCCGGATCGATAGAGCCGTTCTCACGCTCGCTCGATTTAGACCAGCTGACCGAGTAGTCCGCCTTCCATGGGCCGGCATCGGTGTCGCCACCCAGCACGATGGAGCGGATCTTCTGGCTTTCGAGGCGATCCTTCAGGTCGCGCTCGATCACGATCTCTTCCTCGTCATCGGCATCCAGATCGGCCGCCGAGAAGGTGGCGGAGGTCATGGTGCCGGTGGGATCGGCCGCATCGCCCAGGTCGAAGGTCAGGCGGCGGCGATATTCGTGATCGTCGAACTGGCTGTAGATGCCGCGCGCGAAGAGCGTCGTCGTGTCACCGGCCCGGAAGTCGAAGCCGAGCGACGCGTTGAAGCGCTTCCGCTCCACGTCATAGTCCCGATATTCAAGCTTTTCCGCATAGAGGACGCCGTCGTCGGTGAGGCCCCAATCCTCGGACTCGCTGTTATCCGTCTCGAACTTGCGCTGGTAGAAGGACACGCCCGCCGAAACGCCGACATCGTCGCCCAGCCGCGTGGAAATATCCACGCTGCCCTTCGGCGTCACATCCCCGGAATAGTCATTGTAGCTGCCTTCCAGCTTGGCCTTGTAAAGCGGCTTTACCCGGTCGAGCGCGCTCGTCGTCTTGATCTCGATGGAGGCGCCGATCGTGTCGGCGTCCATGTCCGGCGTCAGCGACTTCTTCACCACCACCGAATCGATGAGTTCGGAGGAAATCACGTCCAGCGCGACCGAGCGGACATCGCTCTCCGGCGCCGGAACGCGCACGCCGTTCAGCGAGGTGGCGTTAAGTTCGGGATCGAGGCCGCGGACGGAGACGAACCGGCCCTCGCCCTGATCGTTCAGCACGTTGATGCCGGGCAGGCGGCGCAGCGATTCCGCCACGTTCTGATCGGGAAACTGGCCCACCGCGTCGCGCGTCAGCACGTCGCTGACGCCGTCACCGGCGCGCTTGCTGGAGAGGGCGCTGGCCTGGTTGGCCGTCTGGCCGACAACCAGAATGGCCGGCGCGCTGCCGACACCGCCCAGCGCGAAATCGGCGCGCACGGCGCCTTTCTCCGGCACGTCGACGGTCAGGATCTGCGGCTCGGCCCCCACATAGCTCGCTTCCAGCGTGTAAGTGCCGGCCGGAAGATCGGGAAAGCGGAAGCTGCCGTCACGCTCGCTGGTCGTGGCGCGGTTCAGTTCCACCACGCGGATGTTGGCGGATTCCAGCGCCACGGTGTCGGTATCGTCCACGACCACGCCGATCACATCGCCCGCCAGAGCGGGGGTGGTAACAAGCGCGCCAGCAAATGCGCTGCTCGCAAGCAGCAAGCGGTTCAGTTTCATCCGGGGTGCCCTCCATCCAAAGATGGAGCGCCCCTATGGTGGGGTGATGAAGCTGCCGCGACAGATTTGCTGCAGACTTATGACAAGAAGCCACCGTTGCAAATCTGCACCAATGGGCGGGCGCACACCGGAAAGATGATCCGTCAGCCCGGCCCGATCATGTCTTCCGGACGGACGATCCGGTCGTAATCCTCCTCGGTCACATGCCCGCTGGCGACGGCGGCTTCGCGCAGCGTGATGCCCTGCTTATGCGCATTCTTCGCGATCGCGGCCGCGCGGTCATAGCCGATCTCCGGCGCCAGCGCCGTCACCAGCATCAGCGAATTGGCGACGCCCCGGGCAATGTTGTCTTTACGCGGCTCCAGCCCCTGCAACAGATTGGCGGTGAAGCTGCGCGCAGCATCGCCCATCAACCGCACCGACTGGAGGAAGTTGTACGCCATGACCGGGCGATAGACATTGAGCTCGAACTGCCCCTGGCTGTCAGCAAAGGTCAGCGCGGCGTGATTGCCGAATATCTGCGCGCAGACCTGCGTCATCGCTTCGCACTGGGTGGGATTCACCTTGCCCGGCATTATCGAGCTGCCGGGTTCGTTCTCCGGCAGGGCGAGCTCGCCGAGGCCGGAGCGCGGGCCGGACCCGAGCAGCCGGATGTCATTGGCGATCTTGTAGAGCGCGGCAGCCAGCGCGTTGATCGCGCCGTGGCAGAACAGCAACGCATCCTGCCCCGCCAGCGCTTCGAACTTGTTGGGTGCGGTAACGAAGGGCAGGCCGGTGGCATCGGCGATGCGGGCCGCCACTTCCTCGGCAAAGCCCTTCGGCGCGTTCAGCCCCGTGCCCACTGCGGTGCCGCCCTGCGCCAGCTGGCACAGGCCGGGCAGCGTCAGCTCGATCCGCTCGATCCCCGCGGCGACCTGCCGAGCATAGCCGGAAAACTCCTGCCCCAGCGTCAGCGGTGTGGCATCCTGCGTATGGGTGCGGCCGATCTTTACGATGCCGTTCCACGCGGCAGCCTTGCTGGCCAGCTCGTCGCGCATGGCCGCCAGCGCCGGCACGAGATGATGCACCACTTCCATGGCGGCCGCGACATGGATGGCCGTGGGAAAGGTGTCGTTGGAGGATTGGCTCATATTGACGTGATCGTTGGGGTGCACGGGCGATTTCGTCCCCAGTTCCCCGCCCAGCGCCAGATTGGCGCGGTTGGCGATCACTTCATTGGCGTTCATGTTGCTTTGGGTGCCCGATCCGGTCTGCCACACGACCAGGGGAAACTCCTCGTCCAGATCGCCGGAGATCACCTCATCCGCCGCCGCGACGATCGCCTCTTCCAGCCGCGGATCGAGCAGGCCGAGATGGCGATTGGCCAGTGCGGCCGCGCGCTTGATCGTGCCCAGGGCGCGGATGATGGGCCGGGGCATACGCTCTTCACCGATGCGGAAGTTCTCCAGCGATCGCTGCGTCTGCGCGCCCCACAGGCGGTCCGCCGGGACAGCGATCTGCCCCATGGTGTCGCTTTCGATCCGCGTCGCACTCATCGCTCGTCCCCTTCTCGGCTGGCTTCACCGACAAGATAGGAGCGCTGCGGCGCCGTTCCAGCCGCCTTATGGCTCTGCCACGGGAAGAGGGGGTTCGGTGGCCGGGCTCGCCAGCTCCGCATCGCCGCCCAGCACGCGGTACAGCTCTATGCGGCTCTGCAGCCCGATCAGCGCCACCGCCACTTCCGAGCGCCGCGCCGTATAGAGGCTGCGCTGCGCGACCAGATTGGCCAGGAAACTGTCCACCCCGCCGCGATAGCGGGCCTCGGTCAGCCGCGCGGTATCCGCCGCTGCATCGGTGTTGCGCCGTGCCGCCGCCAGCCGATCTCCGATCGTCCCCTGGGTCGCCAGCGCATCGGACACTTCGCGAAATGCCGTCTGGATCGCCCGCTCATAGCTGGCGAGTGCGGCATCGCGACGCGCCTGGGTGGCCGCAACATTGGCGCGGCGGCCACCGGCGTCGAAGACCGTGGCGCTGGCACTGGCGGTGGCGGTCACGCCAAAGGCATCGCCGGTAAAGAGATCCCCCAGCGCTCCGCTGGCGGCGCCCAGCAAGCCGGTGAGCGAAATCGAAGGGAACAGCGCCGCGCGCGCCACGCCGATATCCGCATTGGCCGCACGCAGGAGATATTCCGCCTGAATCACGTCCGGGCGCCGCAACAGCACATCTGAACTGGTGCCGGCCGGGAGCGTGGCGATCGTCTCGGCAATTTCTCCCAGCCCCGAAGGTAGCAGGGCGCGGTCAAACGGCGCCCCCACCAGTAGCTGCATCAGGTTTATGTCTTCAGCGAGAGCTGCGGTCTGCTGCGCCAGATCGCCTTCGGCCGTCGCCAGCACCTGCTCCGCCTGCCGCAGATCGGTGCGCGGGGCGATGCCGCCTTCCAGCCGCGCCCGGGTGAGCTCGACGCTGCGGCGCGCATTGCTGGCCGTCTCCTGCGCAATCTCCAGCAGGTCGCGATCCGCCGCATAGGTCGCCCAGGTGGAAGCGATGTCGCCCACCAGGCCGATCCGCACCGTGCGTGCCGCCGCTTCGGTCGCCAGCGCGCGTTCCCGCTGTGCGGCCGTGGCATTGGCCAGCCGGCCGAACAGATCTAGCTCGAAATTGGAGATGCCGCCCTGCAGAGCGTAGGTCTGCCCCTCCTGCACCCCCTGATCGCGATAATCGGTGGAGGCGCCCACCGCGAGCGCGGGGAACTGCGCCGCACGCGTCACGCGCACCTGCGCCCGCGCCTCCGCCAGATTGGCGGCTGCGATGCGCAGGTCGCGATTGTTCTCCAGCGCCTGCCCGATCAGGCGCAGCAGGCGCGGATCGCGGAACACGTCGCGATAGGTCACCGTGGGCAGCGCCTCTTCGCTCTGGCGCAGATAGGCATCGCCGGTCGGCAGGCTTTCCGGCACCGGCGCCTGGGGCCGCGCATAGTCGGGCGCGAGCGAGCAGCCCGCCAGCGCGGTGCCAAGCAGGAGAACGACGAGCCCGCGCATCAGGCGGCCGCCTCCCCGTCCCGCCGGCGGCGGAAGCGCTGGTGCAGCGCCTTCAGCGTATCGCGGGTGCCGCGCCGCACCAGGACGAACAGCAGCGGGATATAGAACACGGCCAGCAGGCTCGCCGTCAGCATGCCGCCGATCACCGAGGTGCCGATGGCGATGCGGCTGTTTGCGCCCGCACCGGTGGAAATTGCCAGCGGCAGCACGCCGAAGATGAAGGCGAAGCTGGTCATCAGGATCGGCCGCAGGCGGATCCTGGCCGCAGTGACCACGGCATCGATGATCCGCGCGCCCTTCTTCTCTTCCTGTTCCGCGAATTCGATCATCAGGATCGCGTTCTTGGAAGCAAGGCCCATCGTCGTCAGCAGGCCGATCTGCAGGAAGACGTCGTTTTCCAGCCCGCGCAGAGTGGCGGCGAACACCGCGCCGACCAGCCCGAGCGGGATCACCAGCAGCACGGCCACGGGGATCGACCAGCTTTCATAAAGCGCCGCAAGGCACAGGAACACCACCAGCAGCGACAGCGCATAGAGAAGCGGCGCCTGCCCCGAAGACTGGCGCTCCTCATAGGACGCCCCCGACCATGCGACAGCCGTGCCCGGGAAGCGGCTGGCGAGCTGGACCATCTCGTCCATCGCCTGGCCCGAACTCACGCCCGGGGCCGCCTGCCCGGAAATCCCGAAGGAGGGCACGCCCTGGAAACGGCCGGTGGTGGATGGCGTGGTCGCCCAGCTGAGGGTGGAGAATGCCGAAAACGGCGCCATTCCGCCATCGCTCGAACGGACGAACCATTGCGAGAGATCCTCCGGCGCGGCGCGGTATTGCGCATCGCCCTGCACGTAAACGCGCTTCACCCGGCCCTTGTCGATGAAGTCGTTCACATAGCGCCCGCCCCATGCGGCGGAGAGAGTGGTGTTCACATCATTGGGCGAAAGCCCGAAGGCGGTCAGCCGCTGGGTGTCGAGATCGACCTTCAGCGTCGCTTCATCGGGCAGTTCGCTCTCGCGCACCTGCGCCAGCCGGGGATCGGCATTGGCCGCCGCGATCAACTCGTCGCGCGCCTTCAGGAAAGCCTCGTGGCTCATCCCGCTGACGTTCTGGAACTGCATGTCGAAGCCGGCGGAACTGCCGAGCCCGCGCACTGCGCCGGGCACCAGCGTGAACACCTGCGCATCGCGCAGGCCCGAAAAGGCCATGGTCGCGCGCTGCGAGATTGCCGCCGCGGTGTTTTCCGCCCCCGGGCGATCGTCCCAGTGCTTCAAATTGACGAAGCCCTGCCCGCTGTTCTGGCCGGAGGTGCCGCCGCCCGCCACAAGAAAGATCGAATCCGTGTTCGCCCCCTCGTTCTCGCGGAGATATTTGTAGATCTTGTCGCGCACTTCCAGCGTGCGTGTCTGCGTCGCGCCGGCGGGGAGGCGATACTGGATCATCACCCGCCCCTGATCCTCGTTCGGGAGGAAGCCCCCGGGCAGGCGCAGGAACAGCAGCACCAGCACTGCCACGACGAGGAGGTAGATGCCGATGAACAGCCATTTGCGGTCCACCACCGCACGCACCGCGCGCAGATAGCGCTCCACCAGCCGCTCGAAATTGCGATTGAAGCCGTCCTGCGCGCGGTAAAGCACCCTCTGGATGCCGGCGAAGCGGCTCCGCGGCGCGCCCTCCACATGCTCCGCCCGCGCCTTCTTCGGCTTCATCAGCGTGGCAGTGATCGCCGGGCTCAGCACCAGCGCTACCATCACCGAAAGCACCATGGCGGAAATGATGGTGACGGAGAACTGACGATAGATCACGCCGGTGGAGCCGCCGAAGAAAGCCATGGGCAGGAACACGGCGGAAAGGACCAGCGCGATGGCAACCAGCGCCACCTGCAGCTCGCCCATGGATTCGATCGTCGCTTCCCGGGCGGTCATCCCGGGATTCTCTTCCATCAGGCGCTCGACATTCTCGACCACCACGATGGCGTCATCCACCAGCAGGCCGATGGCGAGCACCATGCCGAACAGGGTCAGCGTATTGAGCGAGAAGCCCGCGAGATAGAACACGGCCAGCGTGCCGAGGAGGACAACAGGCACGGCGATCGCCGGCACCAGCAACGCGCGCCAGCTCTGCAGGAAGACGAACATGACAATGACGACGAGCACCACCGCTTCCAGCAGCGATTTCTGCACCTCGCTGACGGAAAGGCGGATGAAACTCGTGGCATCGTTGGCATAGGCATATTCCATGCCGTCCGGCAGCGACTGCGCCAGTTCATCCATCTTCGCCTTGACCAGATCGGCGGTGCGCAGCGCGTCCGATCCGGGCGAAAGCTGGATCGCCATGCCCGCGCCGGGATGGCCGTTCATCTGCAGGATCGTGGTGTAGCTCTGCGCGCCGATTTCCACCCGCGCCACATCGCCCACGGTGACGCTGGAGCCGTTGCTCAGCGTCTTGAGCACGATCGCGCGGAACTGTTCGGGCGTTTGCAACCGTGACTGCGCAGTTACGGTGGCGCTGAGCAATTGTCCCTCCGGCGCGGGCAAGCCGCCCACGTCGCCGGCGGCAACTTCCGAATTCTGCGTGCGGATCGCGTCGATCACATCGCCCGGCATCAGCGAATAGGCGGCCAGCCGATTGGGGTTGAGCCAGATGCGCATGGCATGCGGCGCGCCGAACACATTCACATCGCCCACGCCCTCCACGCGCGAGAGCGGATCCTGGATGTTCGATGAGAGATAATCCGACACGTCCTGGAAGGATCGCGTGTCGGTGAGGTCATAGACGGCGACGAGCAGCAGCGTGTCCGCATTCGACTTGGTCACCCGCACGCCCTGCGCCTGCACATCCTGCGGCAAACGGGGTATCGCGGTCTGGATCTTGTTCTGCACCTGCACCTGCGCGATGTCGGGATCGACGCCCTTGGCAAAGGTGACGGTGATGCTGGCCTGCCCGCGCGAGCTCGATTGCGAGCTGAAATAGAGCATGCCGTCCAGCCCGGTGAGCTGCTGCTCCAGCACCTGGGTGACGCTGTTCTCCACCGTCTCGGCCGAGGCGCCGGGATAGTTCGCGTTGATGTTGACGTTGGTCGGCGCGATGTCGGGATATTGCTCGATCGGCAGGGCGCGCAGCGCACCCAGCCCCGCCAACATCACAATGATCGCCAGCACCCAGGCGAAAATCGGCCGGTCGATGAATACCCGCGACATTGTCTCAGCCCGGCTTCGCGCCCTGGGGTGCGCCCACGCGCTGCGGGGTGTCCTGCGGCACGGCGCGCACTTCGGTATCCTGCCGCAGCGTGGAGGGCGCCTGCGTGATTACCTTGTCCCCGGTCTTGAGCCCGCTGGTAATCACCCAGTCGGTGCCCTGGGTCCGCTCCGCAGAGACCTTGCGCCGCTTCGCCTTGTTCTCGGCATCCACGATATAGACGAAGGCCGAACCGTCGAAATCGCGCTGCACTGCCGGCTGCGGCACGAGGATGGCCGATGGCTGCACCGCCTGTTCGAACGTCGCCGTAACGAACATCCCGGGCAGCAGAAGTCCGTCGGGATTGGGGAAGCGCGCGCGCAGCGTCACCGTGCCCGTGCTCTGGTCCACGGTGACTTCGGAAAACTGCACGGTCCCGCGATACGGGTATTCGCCCCCATCCTCCAGCTTCAGCCGCACGCTGGTGCTGCCAGGCTGCAACCGCCCTTTCGCCAGCGCCTGCTGCAGCGCGACCATGTTGGAACTCGATTCCTGCATGTCGACGAATATCGGATCCAGCCGCTGGATGATCGCCAGCGGCTCCGCCTGATTGGCGCTGGCCAGCGCACCGATGGTCTGGAGCGAACGGCCGATCCGCCCGCTGATCGGCGCGGCGACCTTGGTGAAGGCCAGATTGACCCGCGCCGTCTGCAGCGCGGCGGAAGCCTGCGCCACGGCGGCCTGTGCCTCGCGTGCCTGCGCCTGCGCATCGGTATAATCCTGCTGCGCCACCGCCTCGATCTCGGCCAGCGGGCGATAACGCTTGGCGCGTGCCTCTGCCGCTTCGGCCGTGGCCTTGGCGCTGGCAAGATTGGCCTCCGCCTGGTTCACCGCCGCCACGAACAGCCGGTCGTCGATCTGGTAGAGCGGCTGCCCGGCACGCACCAGCCCGCCTTCTTCGAACAGGCGGCGGCGGATGATGCCGGTAACCTGCGGCCGCACCTCGCTGGTTTCATAGGCCACCGTCCGGCCGGACAGCGAAACGGGGATCGGCACTGCCGACGCCTTTGCGACCACATAGCCGACCTCCGGCGCGGGGCGCGCAGGCGGCTGGTCGCCGCCGGAGCAGGCCGAGAGGGCCAGCACAAGCGGCCCGGCCGCAAATGCGGAGGACGTGCGCAGGTTGATCGCGCGTAAAGCCGCACCCAGGCGAACGAGGGGATCGAGCGAGGGAAAGCGTATCAGGCAGTGCGACAGCTTGCGGAAAATGCTGGACCTCCTGTCAAACGATCGGACAAAGGCCAGCGCGAAGCGAGCGTTCAGCCCGGCCGAGGCGCGCAGCGGTTCGCGCCATTGCCAGTCCCGGCGCATGCTGCGTTTGCGAAAGCTCGTCAATGGGGCGTTCGTATCCATTTGTCGCATAAGCTGCAGCGCGGTGGCGCACACGGCGGCAATCTCTCCCGAGACAGCGGCGGGCTTTCCTACCTTCCGGTGGTGCTGCTGAATGGTGCGATGTCGATCCGCCCCCTCCGCGCCCCCACGCCCCCACGCCCCTTTTGCAAGTCCATGGTTTGGCAAAGGAATTTTTTGGCATGAACCCTGTTCCAGCGTGTTCCAAGGGCATGGCGGAACGCAACGTCCGGCAACCGGCGCCCCGCTATTAAGGGGCGCACAGACACCGCAAATCGACTAAGCGCCCGGCATGAGCGAATACGACGCGATCATACTGGGTGCCGGGGCCGCCGGGCTGTTCTGCGCCGCCGAAGCGGGCAAGCGCGGTCGGCGCGTGCTGGTGCTCGACCACGCCGAGGGGCCGGGCAAGAAGATCCTGATTTCCGGCGGCGGGCGCTGCAATTTCACCAATCTGGAGGCGACGCCGGAGCGGTATCTCTCGGCCAATCCGCATTTCGCCCTCTCGGCGCTGAGCCGCTACACGGCCGCGGATTTCCTCGCGCTGGTGGAAGCGCACGGCATCGCCTGGCATGAAAAGACGCTGGGCCAGCTGTTTTGTGACGGCTCCGCGCGCGAAGTGCTCGAGATGCTGCTGCGAGAGACGGAGCAGAGCGGCGGGCGAGTGGAATGCGGCCATGGCATCACCGCCGTGAGCCATGCCGATGGCCGCTTCACCGTCACCACCCAGCGCGGCGCCTTTGCCGCCCCTGCACTGGTGATCGCCACCGGCGGCCCTTCCATTCCCAAGATGGGCGCCACCGCTTTCGCCTATGACCTTGCCCGGCAGTTCGGCCTGAAGGTGGTGGAGCCGCGCCCGGCCCTGGTGCCGCTGACGCTGGGCGGAGGCGAAGCGCTGTTCCGCGATCTTTCGGGCGTCGCCACGGAGGTCATCGCCACCGCCGGCAAGGCCGCATTTCGGGAGGCGGCACTGTTCACCCATCGTGGCCTGTCGGGCCCGGCTATCCTGCAGATCTCGTCTTACTGGCGGCACGGAGAGCCCATCGGCATCGACTTCCTGCCCGACAGCGCGGCCGGATGGCTGGTGGAGGCGAAACGCACGCAGCCGCAAGCGACCGTCAGGGCGGTCCTGCGCAGCGCATTGCCCGATAGGCTGGCCATAGTGCTTTCCGAACGGCTTGGGATCGATGGCACGCTGGCGAACACCACGGATGCGCGACTGCGCGAAGCGGAGGCGCGGCTGGCGCAGTGGCGCTTCCATCCGAACGGAACCGAAGGCTTCGCCAAGGCGGAGGTAACGGCCGGCGGGATCAGCACCGCCGAACTTTCTTCGAAAACAATGGAAGCCAAACGCGTTCCGGGGCTGTATGCGATCGGCGAAGCCGTCGATGTGACCGGCTGGCTGGGCGGCTATAACTTCCAGTGGGCCTGGTCCAGCGGATGGGCTGCCGCACAATCGCTTTGAAAATCCCCCGGCCGCCGAAGCGGCCCGGACTGTTTGTGAGTATCATGACCTTTACCGATCTTCCGCCCGTGCTTGCCGAGGCGCTTACCGAGCGGGGCTATGCCGCCCCCACCGCCGTGCAGGCGGCCGTACTTTCGCCCGAAGCCGCGGGCCGTGACCTTGTCGTCTCCGCGCAGACCGGATCGGGCAAGACCGTGGCCTTCGGCCTCGCCTTCGCCTCCGATCTGCTGGATGCGGAGGGCAAGCTGCCGTTCGCGCTGACCCCGCTGGCGCTGGTGATCGCCCCCACGCGTGAACTGGCGCTGCAGGTGAGCCGCGAGCTCGCCTGGCTCTATGCCAGGGCCGGCGCGCGCATCGCCACCTGCGTGGGCGGGATGGATGCCTCGCGCGAGCGGCGGAACCTGCAGGGCGGCGCGCATATCGTGGTCGGCACGCCCGGCCGCCTGCGCGACCATCTGGAACGCGGCGCGCTCGATCTCTCCGCGTTGAAGGCGGTTGTGCTCGACGAGGCGGACGAGATGCTCGACATGGGCTTCCGCGAGGATCTCGAGGAAATCCTCGATGCCACGCCTGCCAAACGGCGCACGCTGCTGTTTTCCGCCACCATGCCGAAGCCGATCGTGGCGCTGGCCCGGCGTTATCAGCGCGATGCGCTGCGCCTCTCCACCGTGGGGGATGATCGCGGGCATGGCGATATCGCCTATCAGGCTGTCACTGTAGCCCCGGCAGAGATCGAGGCCGCCGTGGTCAATCTGCTGCGCTTCCACGAGGCGGAAACGGCTATCCTGTTCTGCGCCACGCGCGACAATGTCCGCCGCCTGCACGCCATGCTGCAGGAGCGGGGCTTCGCCGTGGTGGCGCTGTCGGGCGAACATTCGCAATCCGAACGCAACCACGCGCTTCAGGCGCTGCGCGACCGGCGCGCGCGCGTCTGCGTCGCCACGGATGTGGCCGCGCGCGGCATCGACCTGCCCACGCTCAGCCTCGTCATTCACGTCGAAATTCCGCGCGATGCGGAAACGCTGCAGCACCGCTCCGGCCGCACGGGCCGCGCGGGCAAGAAGGGCACGGCCGTGCTGATCGTGCCCTATCCGCGCCGCCGGCGGGTGGAAGCCATGCTGCGTGGCGCGCGGATCGAGGCCGAATGGATCGGCGCCCCCTCGCCCGCCGAAATCCGCACGCAGGATCGCGAACGCCTGCTCGCGGCCCTGCTTCAGCCCGTCGAATTCGACGAGGAAGACCGTGCGCTGGCCAGCCGCTTGCTGGAAGAGCGCTCGCCCGAGGATATCGCCGCCGCGCTGGTCCGGTCGCATCGCGCGGCCATGCCCCAGCCCGAAGAGCTGATCGAGAACACGCCAGAAGCGCGCCGGGCCGCCCAGCAGGAGCGGCATCGCCCCGGTTTCGAGGATGTCGTGTGGTTCCGCATGGATATCGGCCGGCGGCAGAATGCCGATCCGCGCTGGATCCTGCCGCTGCTGTGCCGGCGCGGCCACATCACACGGGGCGAAGTGGGCGCGATCCGTATCGCCGCGAGCGAGACGCACTTCCAGGTGCCGCGGGCCATCGCCGGCAAGTTCAGCGCCGCGCTGGCACGCACG